>DATNFX010000417.1:0-11075 GCA_035606195.1 Pyrinomonadaceae bacterium | reverse complement strand
TTGCCTCGAGGGCCGCATTGTAAATGGTGAGACAGAGATTCTTCGCAGCCTCGTGCAGTTAGCATCCGGCGACACCAGCGATGTCATTCTTGACCTGTCAAACGTCAGCACCGTCGACGCCCACGGCCTCGGCGTGTTGTTACAACTGCGCGAACAAACCACCGCGAGGGGAATTCACTTCGAATTAAGAAATGTGAGCAACTCCTTGTACAGGTTATTCGAAATCACACGGCTTAATACCATCTTCGAAATTAACTCCGACGTACCATACCTCCCCAAAATCGCGTACCCGCTGCAGGGGCTCGTCGCCGCGTAACGGTTCGCAATCTTTCACTGACACATATTCGAGCGAAGTGTCGCTATCTGAGTAGGTGCTGCTTTCGGGCAGCAGACTATTGAGAAAGCTCGAATTGTTGAAGTGAAAAATCGAATCGTCAGACTGCTACCTATCATTGTCGTTTCCGTCAGCTTGAGTCTTTGGATTGGCTACAGCTCTAAGAAGGCTGCAATCAGGGCACGGAAATTTGAGCCAACCGCGGCTCGCCTGGAGCGCGGTCGCTACATCGTCGAGGGAATCGCACACTGCTTCCAGTGTCACTCTGAAGTCGACTGGCAACAACCGCGCGCGCAGCCAATCGCCGGCAGGAAAGGCTCCGGAACAGAATTCGCGAAGTATGGATTCCCATGGCTGGTCGCACCCAACATCTCGCCTGACACTGAAACCGGTGCGGGCGCATGGACCGATGAACAACTGGCACGTGCCATTCGCGAAGGCATTGGTCACGACGGGCGACGCCTTTTTCCCCTCATGCCCTACATGTACTTTCGCGAGATGTCTGACGAGGACCTCGCGGCTGTGATCGTTTACGTGCGGTCCGTCGAGCCGGTGCACAACGCGCTGCCGACGACGAGTATTCCCGAACCGGTGAAACGCACTCTGCCAGTGCCTCAACCGATCTATGAACCAGTTCCCTCACCCGACTTCTCGAGTCCTGTTGCACGTGGCGAGTATCTGGTCACGTTAGCGAGTTGTTCCTCTTGTCACACGCCGCGGAACCAGGACGGGCCCAACCATCAACTGGAATTCGCCGGCGGTGCGACGTTCAACGGACCATGGGGTGAAGTCAATAGCGCAAACATTACACCTGACGCGTCGGGAATCGGATACTACGACGAAGCACTCTTTATCAAAACTCTGCGAACCGGTCACGTCGGCGCACGACAGCTTAGCTCAATCATGCCGTGGGGCTATTTCCGAAACATGACCGATGAAGATTTAAGTGCGATCTTTGCGTACTTGCGAACACTAACGCCCGTGAAGCATCGCGTCGATAACACGGAACTTCCGACAGAGTGTCCGGTATGCAGGAGACGTCATGGTCATGGAGAGATGAACCAGTGACCGCGTTATTGCAATTGACCTTTAAGCCACGCTTTCGCTAACCGCAGATCTCGTTGCACTGTGGCCCGCGATATCCCAAGCGCGCCGGCCACTTCTTCGTTACTTAAACCGCCGAAGAAATGCAGTTCAATGATTTCAGCCTTCCTCGGATCAAAGCTCGCAAATTGGGTCAACGCCTGGTCGAGCGCCGCCAGATCCAGAGGCAGCTTCGCAGAAACTTCCTGCGCTTCATCGAGCGAGACCTTTTGCGATTCGCGTTTAACGCGATGGTGGGCTCTGGCGTGATCCACCAGCAAACGTCGCATCAGCCGGGCGAATACCGCAAAGAAGTGCGTGCGATCCTGCCATTCCACTTGCACACCTGTTAGACGAAGGTATGCTTCGTTGACGAGCGCAGTTGGTTGCAGCGTGTGCTCCGAGCGCTCTCGCCGCATGAAGTGTCCTGCGAGCCTGCGCAAGTCGTCGTAAACCAGGGGTATCAACTGATCGATTGCGTCGTGGTTGCCGCCGCGCCATTCGTGAAGTAGTCGTGTGACTTCATTCATTGACCAGGAGGGTAGACGGCTCGACGCGACTGGTCTTTAGGCAGTTCTGAAATTTTTATGAAAGACTTATCCACAGATTACGCAGATCTCTGATGTGAATCTGTGTAATCTGTGGGTAGAAGGGAGTGTTACGGCTTCTTGCTCGTCTCTAACAGCTTCGCGTGTGCGCGCTCGAAGTTCGCCTTGTAGATCGCTGCATTTGGATCTTTGTTTTGCTCACCAAGAGCTCGCGCTTTGTCGTACAGCGGTTCAGCGAGATCGATCTTTCCTCCTCGCTCGTAGGCTTCCGCCAGACTGTCGTACACGTTTGCCGACGCCGGATAACGTTCGACGTTTGCCTTGAACGCCGCAATTGCCTCGTCCGGTTTACCGTCAAAGAGAAACTGGTAGCCCATCTGATTAATCAGGTTCTCCGGTACCGGAATAGAGTAACCGAATTTTTCGCTGAGCTTTTTGTAATGCTCATCAGCGCCCTTCAAACCGCCCGTCACGGCTCCGCTCTTTGGATCTCTGAGACCTTGCCAGCCTTCGTAAACCTTTCGCAGTCCAAAGTAGTGACTGCGAAGTACCACTGACCCGTGGTCCTCGTCATCCATGCGCTCTGCTTGCCACTCGAAATCCTTGATCTTCGATTTCGAGAGGGCATCTCGGAAACTCTCAAAGCTGTCGCCGATCGCGCCGGGTTCATTGCCGAGTGACACAAAAAGAGTCACTCTGAATTCTTTTTGATTCTTCAGAAAGTCCGTTGCACGTTGCAGCGCTTCGCCGTTCTCCCATTGCAGCGAGGGACTAACAGCGATGTAGGAATTGAACATTCCGGGTTTGCTGATCATCGTGTGGATGGCGAATAGTCCGCCGAGCGAATGTCCGGCGAGAATGCGATACGGCTGAACTCGATAGTTCTTCTCAATCTCAGGAATCAGCTCTGTCTGGATGAATTTGAGAAAGTTGTCGGCGCCGCCACTGGTCGGAAATTGCAGTTGTCCGGCAGCGTTCTTGTTGCTGGACTTCACCGGCGTCAGATCGCGAGTGCGATCCGTATTCGTGATGCCAACGACAATGAGCTCAGGGATGCGACCGTTTTGGGTAAGGAATTCAATCGTGCTTGACGTGTGGCCCATGTGGGCATCGCCGTCGGTCATGTACAAAACCGGGTAAGTGAGTTTATTGGTTTCATATCCTGGCGGAGTGCGCACCAGGATAACTCTCTCTTCACCCAGAACTGCCGACTTGATCGCGATTTTCTTTACCGTGCCCGTGGGTGGTTGTGCGTTCGCGGCAGTTGCGATCATTAAGAGGATGGCAAAGCCGAACAGTAAGCGGATGACGCTTGAGGTGTTTTTGTTCATAGCCCTCGACTCCAAAAAAAAGGTAGAAATCTACATCGGGATGGGTACAACAGCCCTGGGGAGCCGCTGATATTACAGGATCCATCTGAGGCTTCCCACAAAAATGTGACCAAGTGGCCTAAGCCGTGTGCGCATTGACGGAAACGATTGATTGAGATTACATGAAGCTGCATGAACGGTAACCACTCCATCAAATCTCTCCTTTTCGATTGGGACGGCACGCTTGTGGATTCAGCGAGCCTCGGATTGGCCGCTTTCGAAAAGACTTTCGGCGAGCTTGGGGTTGTATTTGCACACGACGTTTACGAAGCGAAGTATTCACCCAACTGGTATTCCACATACGAAGCTCTTGGCTTGCCAAAGGAACTTTGGCAGACCGCCGACGATCTCTGGATTCGACATTACGGCGAACAGTCGGCTCCGTTGATCGAAGGAGTTGATGAAACGCTGCTGGGACTGCGCAAGAAAGGTTATCAACTCGGAGTTGTTACCAGCGGAAGCAGGAGCCGCGTCTGCCGCGAAGTTCAACAGTCAGTATTGAAGGACGCATTTGCAATAGTTATCTGCAATGAAGACATCGTGAACAAGAAGCCCGATCCGGAAGGATTAATGCTCGCGATGCGCGGGTTGAATGTCGAGGCTTCCGAATGCGCTTACGTGGGCGATGCACCTGAAGACATCGAGATGGGCCGCCGAGGAAACGTGTTGACCGTCGGAGTTCGCAGCACGTACCCGAGCAGCGCCCGCGTACTGAATTCAAACCCGGATCTGTATTTGGAACGAATTACTGAGCTTGTGAACCACTTTTAGTTTTCGCTCCCCCGATGCTGAGCTGTCGATTCAGAATCGTTTGGTTCGCTCTCGCCATCAGCTTTCTATCAGCGACGTCAGCTCACGCTCAGCTTCCGTTTTATACCGACGATGCTGATACCACTCCGAAGGGAAAGTTTCACGTCGAACTCTCCAACGAACACGACTGGCTACAAAAGTCATCGCTTCCTGGATTACGACAGAACACCACCGTCTTCACTTTGAACTATGGTGTCACCAATCGAATCGAGGTGGGAGTTAATGCGCCTCTGATCAAGATCTTCACTGAGCGGTCGGCGCAACTCGGAAGCTTAAGCGGAATCGGAGATACGCAGTTTGGTGTGAAGATCAGGTTGCTCGACGAGCGGGAAGGCTCAAAGCTTCCAGCGACAACGGTTGTCTTTTACGCAGAAGCGCCCACCGGAAGTGTGAAGAAGCAGATCGGCTCGGGATTGGTTGATTACTGGTTGTATGGAGTGCTGCAAAAATCGCTGACGAAACGAACCACCGGTCGCGTGAACGGTGGAATCCTCTTCTCCGGCAATGAATCAACGGGTCTGATCGGAATCCAGTCGACGCGCGGTCAGGTCTTCACCGGAAACGGGTCGCTCGTTCGTAACTTCACCCCAAAACTACGGCTGGGTGCAGAGTTGTTCGGTGCAGTGACAAAGAACTTCGCCTTGAGCCGTGGCCAGTTGGAGGGTCAATTCGGCGGCGGCTACACCCTCTCGCCAAAACTGGAGCTGACCTTCGGAATTCTCGGCGGCCGCTACGCCGCCAGCCCGCGCATGGGACTCCAAGTGGGCTTCGCCTACGATTTCTAGTGATTGGTAATCCCGCCCACGGCAGTGGGCGGATTGTTCAAGTCCTTTCTATCAGGCCTTGCACCCAACGCGTTTTCAATCCCGCCCACGGCAGTGGGCGGATTGTTCAAGTCCTTTCTATCAGACCTTGCACCCCAACGCGTTTTCAATCCCGCCCACGGCAGTGGGCGGATTGTTCAAGTCCTTTCTCTCAGACCTTGCACCCAACGCGTTTTCAATCCCGCCCACGGCAGTGGGTGGATTGTTCAAGTCCTTTCTATCAGACCTTGCACCCCAACGCGTTTTCAATCCCGCCCACGGCAGTGGGCGGATCCTTCACGTCCGACCTATTCATCGAGCCAGATAAATCGTAAGGACCTGAACGATCCGCCAACTTCCGTTGGCGGGATTGGATCATCGTAGAAAGGGTTTGTAGAAAGGACTTGAAGGATCCGCCCACTGCCGTGGGCGGGATTTCTAACAAAACCAACAACTGTGAAATCGCTCACTCAGACGACGTCCAGGTATATTAATCGTTGACAAACACTGTTTAGCCTAACTATGATTCCCAAGCGGCCGCCGAACGTAGGGTAAGGTGGGCGCCTGAACCTGCTTGGATTCCTTCCGAAACGAGCTCCACCCTATACAAACTTCTTTCCTCAGTCTCCTTACATAAACGGACCTGAGCCTACTATCCCCAACCATAGAGGAGAACGACATGTTTAAATTTACCAAGGGCATACTATCGGCCCTGGCAATCTCGACTTTGCTCGCGATGAGCGCTGCGGCCACATTCGCTCAAACCACGGGCTCAGTGACCATGAACGCGACTGTCTCGAACTTCGTCGAATTGACTTCAGGTGGAGCAGTCACACTTACAGGCAATTCCGGCGGCAGCGTCATCACGGATGGCACCGCTAACAGCCCCCTGGCGGTTGTTGTTAACCTGGGCGAACTGGGCCCAAGCAACACCAATAGTTTTGTCACCTTGAGCGTGCCGGTCAGACTTCGCAGCAACGTAGCCTATCAACTGAACATGGTGAGCAGCGTTGCCGGCGCAGGTGCGACAAGCTTTAGTCTTAAAGATACCGACGTCGGTTTTGGTCTGACTCCTGCTGCGCGACCAGCTAATCTCGCGGCCGGTGTTGATACCAACGCCACACCAGGCGATCCAACCGTCGGTGGCAGCACGGACGCTAACGGTCGATGGGTTTATTCCGGTGCGAATTCCACTCTCGGTGCTTATGCTGTATCAGGCGCAGTGTTGAGTGGACCACGCATCAATAAGGCAGTTGCGGCGAACAGTGCTACTTCGCTTACGTTCCCGGCGATCTTCGCTATCAAACCGCAGTTTTACGATCCGGCTCCGGCCATCACGATCACCGCTCAGTTTACAGTCGTCGCACTGTAAACTTTCTTCGCCCCCTCCTCTATATCGAGTGGCAGCGGCCGTCGCCTATTGGTGACGGCCGCACCACCATATCTCACTTCCCCTCAAGGAAAAATCTTATGCCCCGCAAAATCCTTTTCAAATCAATTCTGCTTACGACATTAGTAATCGTGGCTGCTGTTACGTGTTTAGGTCAGTCGACGACCGGAACTGTGAGCATGAGCGCGACCGTCTCGAAATTTGTCGAGATCAATTCTGGCGGCGCTGTCACTCTTGCCGGTAACTCAGGTGGTGGCGTTACGACGGATGGTGTAGCGAATAGCCCGCTCGCCGTCGCGATCAATCTCGGGGAGCTTGGTCCAAGCAACACCAATAGTTTCGTCACTGCATCAGTACCACTCAAGATCCGAAGCAATGCAGCTTACGTTTTATCGATGACGGCAACCGTGACGAGCTCCGGTACCTCCAGCAGCCGCATCGGCGCCGCTGATATCGGGTTCGGCCTGGGAACGATTTCGCGATCGGGTGTTGGCGTGAACACAGGCGGTTCAGACACGAACGCCACTTCCGGCGATCCGACTTTGGCCGCTAACGGATCGGTGAATGGAACTACCGGTCGCTACGAGTTTACTGCAGTGAGATCAAATCTCAGCGCGTTCTCTTCGGCCACCACCGCACTCAGTGGTCCAATCATCATGAACGCGGTGCCTCGCAGCAATGCTAATGGACTCACCGTGCCGGCACTGTTCGCGGTGAAGCCTCAGTTCTTCGAAAACGGAACCTCGACAATCTCCGTCACTTTCACCGTGACCGCACCATAATGCGATTGCGCCACTGCACAATCTCACTTCTCATCGTCCTGATCTGCCTCGCTTTCACTCGGACGACCTCCGCACAGGCGCTGGACATCAGCAGCGGCGGTCAACCGACGATCACCGGAGCGGTGGGTGGCTCCGTGATCGGGAGCGCTCTCGTAACAGACGATTTGGTAGTGACGATCAACTTTGGTGAAGTCTCGCCCCTCAATACGAATTCAATCGTAAAAGTAACAGTCCCGTTCGCACTTCGCAGCAATCAACCGTATCAAGTTTCGGTTTCGATGTCGGGTCTGACTAACGCCAATGCCCAGGCCCTCCAGGCATCGGATATTGGCTTCGGAATCCAGAATCCGCGTTTATTGGGCGGCGCCGGCAAGATTTGCACGCAGAGCACTCACATCGTTCGCTCACCCTTCAACAACGACCCTGCAATCACTGCAGCCGTCGGCACTAATGGCCGCGTTTCCTACCAATCGTCACTCGCCAACCTGTCAGGCTCGACAATCATTCTCAGCGGCCCTGAGCTCTCAAAAAATAACAGCATCAAACGTCAGCAAAGTGACGGCTGGGTTTTTGATGCCATCTTTACTCTCACACCGCAGTTCTTCGCCGCCGGAGTTTCTTCTGTAACTCTCACCTTCAGCATCTCGGCTGGTCCAAACGCACCCTGTTGAAAGGTCTCGAGATCGATGTCCACTATCAACATTTCCCGACTCGTCGCTGTTCTAATCCTGACTTTGATCGCGGCAGTTTGTGCAACCGCGCAAAGCCCGAGTCCCCAGCCTGCAGCAACACCGACGGGCAACGGCATTTCCCTCGCGCCGGCCCGGATTGAGCTCGAAATGCAGCCGGGGATGGAAACAACCGTCGTTGTGAATCTCGACTATCACAGCACGGGTGAAAACCCACAGCCTGTTCGCATCGTTGCCAGCTTGAATGATTGGACCATTGATCGAACTGGCCAGGTGAAGTTTGAGCGAGCCAACACGTTGCCCAACTCGGCGAGTCCGTGGCTGATCTACAGCCCCGCGGAAACCACTGTGATCCCCGGAAATCTGCATTCGATCAGAGTTACTGTTTCAGTACCCAAAGATGCAACACCGGGAGATCATCTCACGGCTCTCATCGTCGAACAGCGACCGGACAACCTCAAGGTCAATGAGAATCGACGACAGATGGTCATTCGATATCGCATGGGCGCAGTGTTCTATATCAAAGTTCCGCAACTACGCCGGCAGGGCTCTTTGGAAAGTCTTCGTGCTGAAGCAACTGGGGACAGCCTGGTTGTCACACCACTGCTGAAGAATGCCGGCAACAGCGTGATTCGACCTCTGACTTCGTTGAAGGTGACGAACGGCGCCGGTGTTGCAGTCGCAGAGTTGCCGCAAAAAGAATCGTTACCGCTGCTTGGTGGTGCTGAATTAGCTCAGCCAGTCGTGCTCGAGACTCGTCTGCCGCCGGGTACTTACAGCGTGAAGTATCGGGTCGACTTTCAGGACGGTAGCAGACCAACCGAGGGCGTCACTGACTTGGTAATCCCGCAGTCGCAACGAACGTCAAATGGGCCAACCAATCGCGGGCTGGCTGGGGCTGCAAACGAATGAGCAACGTTATCTGCAAAGCATTGTTTGGAGAGACAAGAGTTCCACCGCGTGACACGCGTGGTCCGCTAGCTACGAGCACAGGTCGAGAAACATCCAGAAGATTCGGTACGGACGAAATGCTTTCATCCAGTCCGCGTACGTCAAACTGTCGGGGCACGTTGAGTTCCGTGATCGCCTGGGGCGAAACCAACGTTCCCGTGGCACGCGCGTCTGTTACCGAGAGCTGAGTCACTTCGGCTGTGTTCGACTCGACAGCAACCGAGATTTTGAAACTGCTATTTGAACGCACGAGCAAAGGCACACGAATAATCTGAGCGTTCGCATCAGCACCCGACACGGTTATTCGCACAGTGTTGCCGGTACTCACAACGTCGCCTGAAATTGAATTTGGGAGGACCGACAGGGCGACGGTTTCGCTGACCGTCGTCTTAATGGTCACACCACCTGTTTGCGCTTCAGCGCCGGCAGGGGCAAGAAGCACTAAGAGGATGAAGATATGGCGACACTTCCGCTTTGACCGTTTCACAGTCATCACGTGAGAACTCCTGAGTTGAGATTCGTGAGTTTATAACACAGTTAATGGTCCGGCGTTTCTAGAAATTCCCTACTTCCTCTCAATTCCTTATGCACACCACCTTCCGAGTCATCCTGATCCTGACTGTCATTAGCATGCTGGCATCAGGATCGAGTGTGCTCGGATTCGAGGGTAACAAGGCCAAACCGCCGGCTCCGAAACCTCAACCACAACAAACAGTAATAATCGTTAACGAACGCACGCTCGTTGGGCCAAACAGTGTTGTTCAATTACGAGGCGGGCGACTGTTTCTTCCCATCGCCATGATTGCGCAGGCGTTGGGTGATACGTTCAGTTCTGATTCGACACAGCGCATCGTCACGATTCGTCGTCAGAATGGGACCGTGGCGGTGTTTAATGCGCCATTAAACGAGGTGCGCGAAAACGGCGGCGTTGTGCTCACTGTTTCCGGGACCGCGGACCTCGTCTTTCCGCCGACCCCGAACGAGCTGATGCTCCCAGCCGAGATCGTTGCAGCGCTTCTGGACGTTATCGTTCGTCGCGACGAACACAACGCCATCGTCATCAGTCGCAAAGGTGTCATGGCTGACACGATTCGCACGGGAGCGAAGCATGCGCCATGGGAGATCTTTCAGATCGAGTACGACTACAACTACAGTCGCTACACTACCGAGGGTGATCACAGTCTCGTGCTGCGCGGCAACGGTCGTGTCGGCGATGCACGGCTGAGTTTTATTGCCAACACCGCCTACGGAATAACCGGCAATTCGTCCCGTCCCACACTTCAGGGAGGAACGGTGCGGCTGGATCGTCCCAATGGTCAGAGTTTTGTTGGCGGCGAGTTTGGCACGGGCACAGACGTGGAATTCCTGAGCGCTGCTGTTCGCGGTGGGTTGGTCCAGTTACCTTTGCAGCGTGTGCGTCTTGATTTCTTTGGCGGGCAAACGACTTCAGGTTTCGCGCCGGTATCTTCTACTCTGAACCCTAACAACTTCAGACTCAGAGTCAATTACGACACCGGCATTCTTGGCGCACTGGTAACAACGGCGACGCAAGCGCCACGTCAATCAGACTTCACGCTCTCTGCCGGCGGTATGCACTTCGGCGGTTCGAATCGTGCCGGGAACCTCGTGGCTGGTGGTCTCAAATACATCTCAGGTCTCAATCGTCTTCAAGCCGATGTTGCGATGGGCCAATTTTCGGGAGTGAGTCGTACTGGAGTTCAGACAAATGGAACCGACATGGCCGTCAACCTCACTGGTTCGTACCAACTGACGGATCAGCTCGTCATGCAGGCTCGCTATTTGTACGTGGGGAAAAAGTTCCTGAGTCCTCAAAGTGGACTACACGAACCTAACAACCTCGCTGCCGCCGGTGTGAATTGGCAACCACGACGTTGGTTTCAAGCAGCTTTGAGTGCCAGCACCGCGACTACACCGGGACGAGCAGGTCAATTCAATCGTTACATCACCGGCAGTGTAACTGTCGCACCGGACAACTCATTACCGTCCCTCTTTATTTCTCACACGCAAAGCGGCACTGCACAATTGAGAAACTCGGCGTTTACGTTGGTCACGGCGACGAAAAAGTTTCAGCGTTGGACCATGTTTCTCAACGCCTCGCGCGTCAAGACGTTTGGGAATACGGCTCTGAACGCACAGCTTGGCGGAAACTTTCGCGTTAATGAATGGAATACACTTGAAGTGAGCCAGTCGGTAGGTAGTCACGGACTGCTTAGCGGTATGGCAACCTGGCAGATGTCGAGTCTATTCAACAATCGTCTGAGCTTCAGCGGTGGACTCGGCTACACGAGAAGTAA
>DATNFX010000416.1:0-9003 GCA_035606195.1 Pyrinomonadaceae bacterium | reverse complement strand
TGCTCGACCAGTTCGATTGCATTTTGAAACCACTTGCGTGCGCGGGTCTGATCCTCGTTCCACCAACCTTGACCGAGCCTCCCCAGGATTACGGCCCTCCGCGCAGCACTAAGTTGGGCGGCATCTCTGAGTAAGTCATCCGTCAGCGCCTCCGATCTCGCGCGCCACATTTCATTCTGCTGACCGTTAGCGCAAACCGCCCCGCAAAGGAGGACGATTAATGTAAAAGCTGGTACTAGGCCCCGCATTCTATTCCTCGCTGCATAAGATATCAGAACAAGCTTTCCTTAGGTGCTTTTTGTGCCTTTTTGTGGCTAACTCTTCGTCTTTGTGGCCGATTTGTAACTTGCCCTATTACAAAGGCTTTGCTAGAATCCGCCTTCGTTGCTTGGTAATGTCTAACTTTTGATAGGACGCTCCGGAAGACCTTCGTCATGAATCGAACAACTACTCGATTCTTTACTTTTTAATTGCCGACCCGCAACCACGCGGGCGCACGGCGAAGGCGCTCCTATCGAATCCGATCGACTGAAGTAACAAATATTAGGGAATCGTAAATCGTAGGGAATGGTCTTCGGCCTCGGGACTCAGGTCTTTGTTGTGGTCCCCGCGCGCGCTTTGGTTGTAAACAGCACCGGTGTTAGGGCGCGTCGAGGGGAGTGATAAATGAGCGAGATCAACGTACAACTGAAGAATGGTGAAGCGGTTCCCGTGCCTGATTCGGCAACGGTAGCCGAGGCTCTCAAGAAACTGGATCGCGATCTGGCGAAACAGGCTTTGGCAGCGAAAGTAGGCGGACGTGAGGTAGACCTCACCGCGCCACTCGATACCCTGCGCGCCAGCAACGGCGAGGGCGCCTCTACAGTTCAGATTGAGCCCATCGTGCCGGAAACGCGCGACGGTCTCGAAGTTCTGCGTCACTCAACGGCACACCTGCTGGCCGCGGCTGTGCTCGATCTCTTTCCCGGCACCAAGCTCGGCATTGGACCAGCGCTGCTCGACGACCCGCGCTACGGCTATTTCTACGACGTGATCACGCCAAAGCCGCTCACGGAAGCCGATCTGCCCGCCATCGAGAAGCGGATGAAGCAGATTGCCAGCAAGAATCTCGGTTATCGACGCGAGGAGATTCCAAAGCACGAAGCATTGCGCGTGTTTGGCGAACGTGACGAGCCGTTGAAGTGTGAATTGATCGACGAGAAGGCCGGCGACTTTGTGAGCGTCTATTACATCGACGGCTCACCTTTCATCGACTTCTGTCTTGGACCACATGTTCCGAACACGAACAAGTTGAAGGCATTCAAACTGCTTTCCCTCGCGGGCGCTTACTGGAAAGGCGACGCTTCGCTCCCGCAGATGCAGCGGATTTATGGTACGGCATTCTTCACGCAGGAAGAGCTCGATGCGTGGCTCAAGCAACGTGAAGAAGCTGAAAAGCGCGATCATCGCCGTCTCGGTCGTGAGTTGGATCTGTTTTCGATCCAGGAAGACTACGGGCAGGGTCTCGTCTTCTGGCATCCAAAAGGCGGCGCGATCCGCAAAGAGATGGAAGACTACCTGCGCGAGCAACTCCTGCTGCGCGGTTATGGACTCGTCTTTACGCCGCATATCGCCAAGCGCGAGCTTTGGTTTACGAGCGGGCATGAGATCAACTATGCCGACTCGATGTTTTCGCCGATGGAGTTTGAAGAGCAGGAATTCCGCATCAAGCCGATGAACTGCCCGTTTCACATCGGAATTTACAAATCGGCGCAACACTCCTATCGCGAGCTGCCGCTGCGTTATGCGGAGTTCGGCGCGTGTTATCGCGCTGAGCTTTCGGGAGCGCTGCACGGTCTGATTCGTGTACGCGGGTTCACGCAGGACGATGCGCATATTTTCTGTACGCCGGAAACGGTGCGCGCCGAGATCGTTAACTGCATCGACTTCGCTTTGAGTATCTACGAGGCGTTTGGCTTTAAGGACTACAAAGTCGAGCTTTCCGTGAGAGGTGAGGATCACAGCGGCTTCTTCGGCGAGGATAAGGACTGGGAGAGTGCCGAGGCCGCTCTGGTCGATGCATTGAACACGCGCGGAATTCAATACGAGCGCATTGAAGGCGAAGCAGCGTTTTACGGTCCCAAGATCGACATTCGTGTGAAGGATGCGATTGGCCGAGCGTGGCAGTTGACGACGGTGCAGTTTGATTTCAATCTGCCGCAGCGTTTTCAACTCGAGTACATCGGCGAAGACAACAAGCCGCACCAGCCAATCATGATCCACCGCGCGCTCTTTGGATCGATGGAGCGTTTCTTTGGAGTCTTGATCGAGCACTTTGCCGGTGCGTTTCCGATGTGGCTTGCGCCGGTGCAGGTTGCGGTGTTGCCGATCACGGATCGAGTGAACGAATACGCGGAAGAGGTGGCGCGTGAACTGCGCATCGCCGGCTTACGTGTAGAGACGAATCTGCGAAGCGAAAAAATCGGCGCTAAGATTCGTGATGCGCAGTTACAGAAAGTGCCGTTTATGCTCGTGCTCGGCGATCGTGAGATGGAGCAGAAGACGGTGGCAGTGCGAGAGCGTACGAAGGGCGACATCGGAGTGATGTCCATCGCAGAATTTAAAGAGATGGCGCGCCGGTTGGTTGAAACTCGCGCGTTGACAAACAACTAGCCGGTAGAAATAGGACCGATAAGACTCATAGGACCTATTAATTGGCTCAAATCGAGGAGGTGCAGCAATAGCTACAGGCTTTCGAGGTCGCGGTCAGCGTCCTGATAATCGGCGTCTGCCGCCGGTTCGAATTAACGAGAGAATTCGCGTCCCGGAGGTACGCGTGATTGGTGACGAAGGAGAACAACTGGGCGTGATGGACGTGCGCGACGCCGTGCGCGCCGCCCGGGAAAAGGGCCTCGATCTCGTCGAGGTTGCTCCGAACGCCGATCCTCCCGTTTGCCGCATCATTGATTTCGGAAAGTATCAGTACGAAGCTAAGAAGAAGGCAAACGAGGCAAAGAAGAAGCAGGTAACGATCACGGTCAAGGAAGTTAAGTTCCGACCGGGTACCGACGATCACGATTACGACTACCGCATGAAGCATGCGCGCCAGTGGCTGCAGGATGGCGATAAAGTGAAAGCCACCATCTGGTTTCGCGGCCGCGAAATGACGCACCGCGAATTAGGCGCGCGCATACTCGAGAAGCTCGAACAGGATCTTGCGGACGTCGGTGAAGTTGAAGCACGGCCAAGAATGGAAGGGAACCAGATGTTCATCATTCTTGGACCAAAGAGACATAAGAGCGGCCCCGCTAAACCGGAAACGCCGCCGCCAACGAATCAATAGAGAAGGGGAGTTAGTAAATGCCAAAACTCAAAACGCACAAAGGTGCAGCGAAGCGAGTACGCCTGACCGCCACCGGGAAGATCAAGCGCGGCCATTCGCACGCGCGTCACATTTTGACGAAGAAGACGAATAAGCGGAAACGCCATCTCGATATCGATGTGCTCGTGTCCAAAGCCGATCACGAGCGGGTGATGTCGATGTTGCCGTACGGAAGAGATTAGCGACTATTGCCAATTGCCAATTTCCCATTGCCGATTTGGGGTTTTCAATTGGCAATCGGCACTTGGCAATCGGCAATCTTATAAATAAGGGAGGAATCATATGCCCAGAGCAAAACGAGGTAATAAGCGTCTCGAAAGACGCAAGAAAATATTAAAGCTGGCGAAAGGTTATCGCGGCACAAAGTCGAAACTCTACCGGTCTGCGAAAGAGTCCGTCGAGCGTGGTCTGAACTTCGCTTACACCGGGCGCAAATTGAAGAAGCGTGATTTTCGTAGCCTGTGGATTGTTCGTATCGGTGCAGCAGCGCGTTTGAATGGTTTGAATTATTCGCAACTCATGCATGGTCTAAAACTGGCCGGCCTGGATCTCGATCGCAAAGTTCTTGCCGATCTCGCCGTCCATCAGCCGGACTCGTTTGCCGCGGTGGTAGCACAGGCCAAGAGCGCTCTCGAAAACGAACAGAGCAATAAGGCCGCCTAGTTCTCAGAAAGGAAATCACGATGAAATACAACCGAATCGGCTTATTCGCACTCACGTTTCTGCTCGGTAGCATCGTCGCATTTGCCCAAGGTGCGAATGTGAATGGAACGTATGAAGGAATGGTGAAGATGCCTAACGGCGCTGAGCAGAAACTCTCGCTTGAACTTAAAAGCGAGGGCAGCAAGGTGACGGGACGCGCGAAGCACGGCGACAGGTCCATTGATATCACCGACGGAAAGCTTGAAAACGGAACGCTCACTCTGACTTTCGACACCAAAGAGCACACATTCGTGGGTAAAGTTGATGGCGACAAGATCACGGGCGAAGCGGGCGATGGAGCGCAGAAGATTCCAATCGAACTCAAGAAGGTGACACCGGCTGCCGCGGCCGCGCCAGCTGCTGCCGCCGCTCCTGCTGCTGGTGCTGTAAATCTCACCGGACAATGGGATGCCGTGGCTGATGCAAACGGCCAACCCTTTCCATTCCTGCTGATCCTCAAAGTTGACGGCGAAACCGTCACCGGGAGCAGCAGTTCGCAGCTCGGTGATTCGACCGTCAAGTCGGGAACCTGGAAAGACGGCAATCTCGTGTTTCAACTCGAAGGCCAGAATGGAACGATCTCGATGAGCGCGAAGGTCGTCGATGGAAAACTGTCCGGCGAGTTTGATTACTCTGGCCAGTTGCAAGGCAAGTGGGTAGCAGTAAAAAAGAATTGAGACATGATTTCAGGATTAACAGAATTTACAAGATGCATCCTGTTAATCCTGAAAATCTTGTCATCCTGTTAAATGACTGATCAATCACCTCAAGCTCAAATAGAAACAATCAACAAAGCGTTCGAGCAAGACTTCGAACGCTTTTTCCCTTATATCAAAAATCCAACAGCTCTCGGTCTCGAACAAGCACTCGCTGAACAGCGTGCAGTAGGGGAGTTGCGCACGCGCCATCTTGGAAAAAAGAGCGCCCTTGCAGCTGCGAAAAAACTGATAGGGCGTGTTGCAGTAGATGAAAGAGCCAGATTCGGTCAGCAGGTCCAATCGACTGAGGAGCGGTTGGGCAATTTGCTTCATGACGTCGAGTTCAGTCTCCACAACTACATTGAGAATGAGCGCACGGCGCGTGAAAGCATCGACGTCACTCTGCCCGGACGGCGGCCACGCTCAGGACATCGCCATCCAATCACGCTGTTGCGCGAGCGGCTCGAAGATATTTTTGTCTCGCTCGGCTATGCAATCGAAGACGGGCGGGAGATCGAGACTGACTTCTACAATTTTACCGCGCTAAACATTCCGGAGAACCATCCCGCGTGCGGGAAGGCCGATACGTTCTACACGATCGATGGCTTTGCGCTTCGTTCGCAAACCTCGACCGTGCAGATACACGCAATGCAGCGCCGCGGCGTGCCGGTTCGAATGATTGCACCGGGACGAGTATTTCGACGCGACACTCCGGATCCGACGCACAATCCGATGTTCTTTCAGGTCGAGGGACTGTGTGTCGACCGTGGCATCACGATGGCGCACTTGAAAGGCACGGTCGGTGAATTGCTCCGGCAGATGTTTGGCGCCGACACGGTCACGCGTTTTCGACCATCGTATTTCCCGTTCACCGAACCGAGTGCTGAGTTTGATTTCAGTTGCTTCAAATGCAAGGGCAGCGGCTGTCGCATCTGCAAAAACTCCGGTTGGATCGAGTTGGGTGGTTGCGGCATGGTGCATCCCAACGTGCTGCGTGTGGTTGGTGTCGATCCGCAGCAGTATTCCGGATTCGCTTTTGGCTTCGGCATCGATCGGATGTGCGGGTTGATGTACGAACTCGACGATATACGTTTGTTGTTTGAGAACGATGTGCGGTTTCTGGAAAAATTCGAGTAAAGCCATCCACAGATACACAGATGTTTATTAGTTATCACTGGCTTAAGGAGCTTACAGACACCAGGCTGAGTCCGGCGGAGTTGAGGGACCGGCTGACGATGGTGGGTCTGGCGATTGACGCTGTCGACGAGCATGGCGAAGATGCTGTGCTGGACGTTGAAGTGCCTTCGAACCGGCCTGACTGCCTGTCGCACGTCGGTATCGCACGCGAAGTTACCGTGATCGAACGAGGGCAGTTGAGACTTCCCGCGGGTGAAAAGCCAAAGACCGAAGGGCGCTCTTCGGATCTGACGTCAGTCGAGATTGCAGACCCGGATCTATGTCCACGATACGCTGGACGTCTCGTGCGTGGCGTCAAGATTGGTCCATCGCCTGATTGGCTCGTGAAGCGTCTCGAAGCGATTGGTCAGCGTCCCATCAATAACGTTGCCGACGTTACCAACTACGTGCTTCACGAGCTCGGGCAGCCGTTGCACGCGTTCGATTTCGAAAAGCTGGGTGGCCGGCGCATCGTCGTCCGTCGTGCTGCACCGGGCGAGAAACTCACAACCCTCGACGGCGTCGAGCGAACGTTAACCAACGACATGCTCGTCATCGCCGATGCCGAGAAGGCTGTCGCTCTCGCGGGCATCATGGGTGGTGAAGAGTCGGAGATCTCGAATCAGACCACAGACGTTCTTATCGAAAGCGCGTATTTCGATCCGAATTCCGTCAGACAGACTGCACGCAGACTCGGGATGGACACAGAAGCGTCACGGAGATTCGAACGCGGCGCCGATCGCGACGGTGTGCTTCGCGCCCAGCAGCGTTGTGTGGATCTGATCTGCGAGCTTGCAGGAGGTGTTGCAACCGAAGACGCGATCGACGTTTATCCGAAACCTTTGGGTCCACGAATTGTCGAACTACGTCCCGAACGAATTCCTGGTCTCACGTCGCTTTCAGTTGAGACTGATGAAATCGTGCGGATACTCACTGGGCTCGGCTTTGAGCGCCTGGACGGATCGGGGAGCCGAATGACTTTCAGAGTTCCGTCGTGGCGCATTGATGTCGAGCAGGAAGAAGATCTCGTTGAGGAAGTCGCGCGACATATCGGCTATGACAAGATCGGATCCGAACTGCCGCCGTCGAGCATGTCAGGCGAGTACCAGCCGAGTGAAATGCAGCAACGTTCTTTGCGACGCGCACTGAACGCCTGCGGTTTCGACGAAGCAATCAATTTCAGTTTCATTCAACAGGAGTCGCGATTCGATCTGATTCCGTCGTTAGCCGGTCACGAAGGTGATCAGCCGCAGTTGGAAAATCCCATCATTGAGGATGCAGCATGGATGCGTTCGACGCTTCTGCCCGGTTTGCTCGGCTCGGTGCGGCACAATCTCAATCACGGCATTCGCGATGTGCGATTGTTTGAAATTGGGCGCATTTTCAGCATTTCGAAGGCTGGTGAACTTCCCGACGAAACACTCGCACTCGGTATCGTAGCGACGGGCGGCGTGCTCGAAGAGGACAAAGCACAAGCCGAACGCGACCTCGACTTCTTCGATCTCAAGGGTGCATTGGAAGCCGGCATCGATTGGATGAACGTCGCTCCATTGAGTTTCACTCCGACTTCTTCGCGTCACTTGCGTGTGGGGCAAAGTGCCCTGATCAGCAGTAGCGATGGAAAACAGCTCGGTACGATTGGCCGGCTCGCTGAGAATGTCGCCGCGTCATACAAGTTTCGACAACCGGTTTATGTAATGGAATTGGATCTCAACGCGTTGCTGAGCGGTCCTGCGAAGGTGATTCAGTATTCGCCGCTACCGAAATATCCATCCGTAATGAGAGATATCTCACTGCTTGTCGATCGCACTGTGTCACTTGCTGAGATATTCGCGGTTGTTAACAAGCAACAGGTTGCCGAGTGTCGCAGCGTGAAGCTTGTCGGCACTTTCGAGGGCGGTAGCATTCCAGCCTCAAAACGTTCTGTGACTCTGCGGCTCGAGTATCGTTCCGATGAGCGAACGCTACGTGATGAAGAAGTCGAAGAGTCTCATTCGCGTCTGACCTCGGCATTGCTCGAGACGTTTGCTGCGGAGCAGCGTTAAAAATAAATCTGGCATGATCGCAAAATGAGTCTTGCGCTCCACCGCATGAAGGCGGATAATCGCCCTCGTTTCATAGTCCACACTTTCGGGAGACAAATTGATGGTAGGTCTGTCAGGCTTGGAAAAGTTTTCTCATCTAGAGGATAAGATCTATCGCACTATCGAGCTCACCAAGACGCTGCGCCAGGAAAAAGAGAATCTCGAAAAAGAACTCGCGTTAATTCATCGCGACATGGGCAATGTGCTCAATGAAAAAGAGCGACTCGAAAACCAGGTCGAGAAGCTGCTCGCCGAACGTGAAACCATCCGCATGAAAGTTGAAGCCATGCTTGATGCAGTCGCCGCTCTCGATCCGGAAATGGTTGAGGAGCTCCGATGAGTTCCGGGATCGGCCGCATGATCAACAAAGGCACTATGGAAGGTAGTACCAGCAGTCCCACCATCCGAGTTGAAATTTACAATCAGACCTACAACATTCGGTCTGACGGCGATACGGAATACATTATTCAACTCGCGGAATTCGTCGACAGCAGGATGCGGGAGATTTCTTCCGGCACGTTGACCGTCGACTCGCTGAAGGTCGCCATCCTTGCAGCGCTACACATCGCCGACGAACTTCATCGCCTCAAGAACATGCACGAACAAGCCGACTCGCAACTCGCCGCACGCAGCGCAGAGTGTGCGGAAATGCTCGATCGCCTGCTCAAAGTTCGTAGTAATCTGGAACTCGAACAAGGCGGCGCCGGCAAACTCAGCCTGGGCTAGCCACAAAAAATTTAGCCACAAAAAGGCACATAAAGCACGAGAAGAAATTTCTGAACAGCAGTCTTTCTTTTTGTGCTTTTTGTGCTTTTTTGTGACTAGATGTAAGTGCTTCTTTGTGGCGAGATATGCTACTATCCGTGGCGGCGGAGGGTCACGTTCTGCGGTGTTCGTCACCGAGTTACGATGATTGAGCCAGTGCCGTTGATTCAGGGAGACCGAGGTCGTTTGCCAGTGCATTTCTTCATAGTTAAGAACT
>DATNFX010000415.1:0-6437 GCA_035606195.1 Pyrinomonadaceae bacterium | reverse complement strand
GACCGCGATCTGAGGTTCCGATCCACAAGCCGCCGTCGCGATCGCGCAGAATTCTTCTGGCGGTGAATGGACCCGTAATACCTGCAAGTGAATACGCCTCGGCCTTTCCCTCGACGAATCGATAAATTCCACCCTTCCAGCCGATTAAGAGTGTGCCGTCAGCGTCTTCACCCATGCCCTGGATACCATTTAGTTCGCCGGCCAGGGGATAGAATTTTGGTGGACCAGGTCTGAATCGCCAAAGCCCATCCTTCACCCCAGCCCATAGATTGCCCTTGCTGTCTTCGAACAAATTAAAAGCGCCACGTCCGAGCGCGCCATCATCTCCGTCGCAGTGCACGTTGCTGTTTTGAATAGCACAGAGCCGTCCGGTTGTTATGGTGAGACCGCTTGCCCATATTGTTCCTTCGTGATCTTCGAGAATCTTGAAGATGTAGTGTCCGGAAAGTTCTGCGATTTGAGTAAGCTTGCCATCTTTCCACCTTGCCAGGCCTTTCGCCGTACCAATCCAAAGACTTCCATCGCGTGTAGCGAGCAGGCTCATAATCGAATTGGAGGGAAGCTGTTGGTCCGATGGCGGCTGCCACGGAACATTGCGCATGCCGTCGAAGCGAAGCAGACCGGACGCCGTGCCCAGCCAGAGATAACCATCGCGGGTTTGAGCTATTGCGTCGATTGCTTCTCGAGCAAAGCCGTCACGAACCTTCCACGATGTATGCGAGTACTGGCTGACGTGAATTGACGGGTTTAGAGCGTAGGCGGAATTGCAACAGACCAGCAGAATGCAAGTCGAGACGATGAAGATGAGTGCGTCGGGTCGTCGTCGAGTCGATCTCCACATGTGGCGCAGATGTTACCGTATCCTTGAGCCAACCCACATATCACGCAAGGACTTTGTCTCAAGAATCAGAATCTTTACTTGGATCGGGTCAGTACAGGGAGCGGTAGCGACCTGGTCAGTGATCAGCATGCGACATTCGTAATGATTCGTGACGCCTATGGTTGGACCAGGTCGCTACCGCTCCCTGTACTGACCCGGTCCAACCGTCGGCTCCGACTTTTGAGGCAAAGCCACCGGGAGGTGGTCCTGACCCGGTCCAGGAACATTTCGTGACTTCAGCGGAAAGGCGCCTCACTAGTATTACGGTTCTGTTCAGCCGATAGTCATCCCTCTTTAGGGTGATTGGGGGGCGACACTCGTTCGGGATTTGACGCCAGAGCGCATGTGGAAGTAGGCTGGGCCAACCCATTAATTATTGGAGGTCGGAAAAGTGCGCCGTGTTGCTGCATTGTTATTCCTCCTCCTCACCCCGGTTCTGCTCTTACATGCTCAATCCACCAATGCGTCCCTGACAGGTCGCATAACGGATCCTGCAAACGCGCTTGTTGTCGGTGCAAGGATCACAGCGACTCGCCAAACCACGAATGTGCGTTATGAAACGACCACTAATGGTTCAGGCGAATATCGTCTCTCGAACCTGCCGCCAGACAACTATCATCTCGAAATTGAAAAGCCCGGTTTTAAGAAATTGCTCAAGCCTGATGTGATCCTTCACGTTCAGGATATTGTCAGGATCGATTTCGAACTGACGGTCGGAGAAGTTTCTGAAGCCGTCTCCGTAAAAGCCGGCGCACCCGTGCTCAATACTGAGTCGGCAACAGTCAGCACCGTAGTGGACCGCTCTTTCGTCGAAAACGTTCCGCTGAATGGCCGAAGTTTTCAAACTTTGATAACCCTCACACCGGGTGTGGTTCTCACGACTACGTCACAAAACGATCAGGGCCAGTTCAGCGTGAACGGACAACGCGCGGATGCAAATTATTTCACGGTCGATGGAGTCAGTGCCAACTTTGGCGTCACTGGCGCCCCCACGCTGGTCCAAACTGCCGGCGGGGCGTTACCCGCACTCAGTGCTTCGGGCGGCCTGAACAGTCTCGCATCCGTGGATGCCACGCAGGAGTTTCGTGTTCAGACGTCTTCATTCGCCCCGGAGTTTGGACGCACTCCCGGTGGTCAGATTTCGATCGCCACCCGCTCGGGTAACAATGCTTTTCACGGCACAGTGTTCGAGTACTTCCGGAACGACGTGCTCGACGCACGAGATTGGTTTACGAATTTCAACGGTTTAGCAAAACCTCAGACACGGCAGAACGACTTTGGCGGCGTCATCGGCGGTCCAGTTCGCAGAGACAAGACGTTCTTCTTCTTTTCGTACGAAGGATTACGATTGCGGCAGCCCTCGAGTATGCAAACTGCCGTCCCGGACAGCGCGTCGCGCCAAGCCGCACCTGCCGCTACGCGACCGTTCCTGAATGCTTACCCGATTGCGAATGGGCCGGCGCTTGCCGGGGGCCTCTCACAATTTAACGCCTCCTTCTCGAATCCATCGACACTGAACGCCTACAGCATTCGCCTGGACCACGTGGTGACTTCGAAGGTGAGTCTCTTCGCTCGATACAACTACTCGCCGTCGAGCCTGGAACAACGCGCTCCCTTTTTCTCATTGGGCCGGGTGCTCAGCACTACGAACGCGATGTCAGCCTCCATACACACGTTCACAGCAGGAATGACGCAATTAATAACTCCCGAAGTCAGCAATGAAGTACGCGCGAACTACAGTAACAACCGAGTCACGATCAACTACGCGATGGATGAGTTTGGCGGCGCTGTTCCGCTTCAGGATTCGATGTTGTTTCCGGATCCCTTTACGTCAGCGAATAGTCTTTTCCTGTTTGTCGTGGGTGGCGCCGGAGAATACGCCCACGGGAAACAAGGCGTGAATGAGCAGCGGCAGGTAAACCTGCTCGACAATCTATCAGTGATCAAGGCCTCGCATCAGTTGAAGTTTGGCGTCGACTATCGCTGGCTCGCGCCATTCACAAACCCGTTCGTCTACCGCCACTTCTTTTTCTTCTCGGGAGTGAATGCGAATCCAGGCGGCGCGCTCTCGGGGTCCGTGTCGTTCGCGCAACCGACTGCTTACCAGGGCAGCGCGCTCTTGTCGCAAAACTTTTCGCTTTACGGTCAGGATACCTGGAAGATATCGCCGCGACTGACGCTGACGTACGGCCTGCGATGGGACGTTAATCCGGCGCTAAAAGGTAAGAACGCCGCCAGTGATCCTTTTACCGTGAACGGTCTTGGCAATCCGGCGACAATGACTCTCGCGCTGCCCGGCACTCCCCTCTATGAGACGACTTATGGAAATGTAGCGCCCCGAATCGGACTCGCTTATCAATTCAAGGGATTAAAGAAGTGGGACGCGGCTATTCGCGCCGGCTTTGGCGTGTTTTTTGATCTCGGCCAGGGATCGATTGGAGGTGTTGCGAGTTTCTTTCCTTACCTCATCTCGAAGAACCTGTCGCTCGCGCCGTTTCCATTGAGCGCGCAGAACGCCGCTCCTCCTGCATTCACGATCAATCCACCGGTGAGCACGATCTTTGCGGTCGATCCTCATTTGAAACTGCCGCGTACGTATCAGTGGAATTTCGCGTTGGACCAGTCGATCAAGAGTAATCAGAGTTTGTCGTTAACTTATGTAGGTGCGATTGGGCGTGAATTGCTTCGCACGACTCAGTTTTCCAATCCCAATCCGAGTTTTCAATCGGTGATACTCACCGACAACAGCGCCACTTCTGATTACCATGCGATGCAACTGAAATTTCAACGACGATTGTCGCGCGGCTTTCAGGCTTTGGCATCGTATACGTTCTCTCACTCAATTGATATTGCGTCTAGCGATGCGACCAGTAACTTCAACACCGTTGCTTCGATCGCGGCGCCGAATGTAGATCGCGGGAATTCCGATTTTGACATTCGGCATTCGTTCACTGCCGGCACGACTTACGATTTGCCGTTTCCATCGTCGCACGGTGTGGTCCGTGACGTCTTTGGTGGGTGGTCGGTGCAGAGTTTTATTCTGGCGAGATCGGCGACGCCGGTGAATATTGCGGGTGCGACTTTCGTTGCTGGCGGAACTTTACTCGCGCCTCGACCCAACTTGAATGCTGGAGTTGCACTCGAGGTCCATGGTTCACAGTTTCCGGGTGGGAAGACTTTCAATCGGGCTGCGTTTACTCCCGCGCTTACAGGAACTCAGGGCAATTTCGGGCGCAATGTGCTGCGAGGTTTCGGCGCGTGGCAGGCGGACGTCGGAGTGCAGCGGCAGTTTCAGCTTACTGAAAGGCTGGGCCTTCGTTTCCACGCTGAGTTTTTCAACATCTTCAATCATCCAAATTTCGGCAGTCCGATAAATCTTCTGACCAGTCCATTGTTCGGCCGCTCGACGCAGACTCTGGCGAACAGTCTTGGTGCAGGTGGCGCCAACGGCGGATTTAATCCTCTCTATCAGATTGGCGGCCCGCGCTCGATCCAGTTCGCCCTCAAGCTTCAGTTTTGATCTGCCTAAACGAACTTGGACCGGGTCAGTACAGGGAGCGGTAGCGACCTGGTCAAACCCCTCGAATCACGCAAGCTGATCTCAACCAGGTCGCTACCGCTCCCTGTACTGACCCGGTCCAAGAATAAACTCAACCTGCGAAGCAGGTGTAAGCATAAAGCCTGGGGCGCGAGCCCCAGGGACAGGATCGCAAACAAGTGTAGAGCCCGTGAAACGGGCGACAGCGTTTTACGTCTGTCACCCGCTATCGCGGGCTCGGCTCATTATTGTCATGTCAACCTGGGGCTTGCGCCCCAGGCTTTATGCTTACACCTGCTTCGCAGGTTGTTATTCGTTCACCTGCTTCGCCGTACACCTGCTTCGCAGGTCGAAGACATCGCATACCTCAAAAGAGTTAGAGGCGCATAGCTTCAATGCGGGTATTCAGTTTTCAAAAGAATCAGTAATTTTACGTCTGTGCAAAGACTCTACTCCATGTTTCCTCAAGGTGGCCCCGGTGTCGGGCTACTTCTTTTAAGAATAGCCGCGGCAGGAATGTTTGTCCTGAACCTTACGCATCAACTCCATTTGTCTACGGATACGCTGCGCTTATTCATCATCTCATTGCTAGTTATAGTTTGCCTCGGCCTGCTGCTCGGGTTGTTGACGCCGTTCCTCACAATCGTTACCTGTCTCGTAGCGTTGCTAAATCTGTTCTTCACCGAGCCGGGGATGAACGTCGTCTATATTCTCAGGATATTAACCTCGGCTGCACTCTTCTTTCTTGGTCCCGGCGCATATTCAATCGACGCGAGACTGTTTGGACTGCGCGTCGCAGTCGTCCCTCCACGCAAATCGAGAGTCTAAGGTTATCCAGCCATAACTCAATTGGGTTATCTCGTACTCGCACCATTTAGGGTTTCGAGAAAAAACGATGCGGCGCAAAATCCTCCACATCGTAAAGCGAGGACACAGTCATGAATTCCGCCATAAAGATCATCAAACGGGGCACGTCAGAAAAACCGAACAACGTGCCAACTCCCCCCGACGAAACACGGCAGCAACGTGAACGCAATACCGCGAGCACGATCAAGCGGTGGGTTGCCGAATGGCAACAGCGAAAGCGTTCGCTAGTCACAGTGAATTAATAACATCGGAGATCACTAATGCGCGCGGCACTTAAACAACTGCTGGCTAAACGGAAGGCTCTTATCACAACGGCCATTATCGCCGGCTCCCTCGTTCTGACAGTCGCGACATTTGCGCGTCGCTCGAATAAGACTGCCGCGAACGCACCGCGTCCGCTCGACGTGCAAGTCGTGAACGTCGAGCAGAGAGACGTGCCGGTCTACAGCGAATGGATCGGCACAACAGACGGCATGGTGAACGCAGAGATCAAGGCCCAGGTCACCGGCTACCTGCTCAGACAGGATTACAAAGAAGGTTCGTTCGTCCGGAAGGGCCAGTTGTTGTTCGAGATCGATTCGCGACCATTTCAAGCGGCGTTGGATCAGGCGCAGGGACAGTTGGCGCAGTTTAAAGGACAGCTCGAACAAGCGAACTCGCATGTGAAGGAAGCTGAAGCCCAGGTGGCCCAGGCTAACAGTCAGCTTCTACAGATGCAGGCGCAGTTAGCACAGACGCAAGCCAATCAGGTCAAGACGCAACTCGACGTAAATAAGTATGGGCCGTTGCTCGAGCAGAAGGCGGTGACACAGCAGGACTATGACAACGCCTCGCAGGCGAACGTCGTGGCGAAGGCTCAAGTGAGGGCTGCAGAGGCGAGTATCGAAACCGCGCGCGCGCAAATACGCGCCGCCAACGCGCAAGTTGGAACGGCCAAAGCAGCAGTCACTGCGGCGCAAGGACAGATTGAAAACGCGAACGCGGCAATTCGCACAGCCGAGCTCAACCTGGGTTTCACGCGCATCATCTCGCCCATCGATGGTATTGCCGGCCTGGCCCAGGCGCAGGTGGGTAACTTGATCACCACGCAGAGTGCACCGCTGACAACTGTTTCAACTGTCGATCCGATCAAGGTCTATTTCACGGTGAGCG
>DATNFX010000414.1:0-4352 GCA_035606195.1 Pyrinomonadaceae bacterium | reverse complement strand
CTCGACGAACTCGAACGACGTTACCTGCTCTACATTCTCGAAGTCGCCGGCGGTAACCGCACGCGCGCCGCCGAGATCCTCGGCATCGATCGCCGCACTCTTTATCGAATGATCGAACGCTACGGGATCGATAAAGCCACTGTGGCCATTTTGCCCCTCGATCCTAATTAGCCACAAAGAAGGCCGCAAAACGCACATAAGGCACAAAAAGCACAAAATGTATATTCCTGGTTATGACGCCTAGAATAAGCTACTCGCCATCAGAAAACATTTTGTGCCTTTTGTGCTTTTTGTGCCTTTTGTGGCTTGGCTTTGAATTTGCCATGTGGCTGGCATGCGCTTGCGGCTTAACCTGCAGCAAAAGATTCTGCTACTTGTGGCGGGTTCGATGTCGCTGATCCTGCTCGCGTCGTCGTACCTCCACAGTGGCAGAATTAGATCGCTGATCGAGAGGGACCATTACGACAATGCAATTAGCCAGACGGCGGCGTTGGGGAACCGGATCGCGCAGTACGACTATTTTTCAAATCTCGAAGACCTCCAACAGGAGATGCAGGTGGTCGTCAGTTCGCGGCCTGACTTCAGACAGATCGACGTTTACGAAAACCAGCCGACTGTCCCGCGACTACTTGCCACTACTGCGAGCGGCGCCAGCGACCTGCTGGCTTCGTGGGACTCCGAAGGGCCAACAATTAAGACCGTGGCATCCACGGAAATCAATCGCAATAACGGTCAGTACTGGCTGATCACCACGCCCGTGTCCAACGGCCAGCACAGTGGCTTCATCAAGGCGCTCGTGCTCAAGGGTTATCACCGCAACCTCGTCAGCAGTCTTCATCGCGAATACAACCTCGTGTTGTTTGGCGCCCTGATCGCCTCAGTGCTCCTGCTGTATCTGCTGTTTGTCTATTTCTTCCGCAAACCGGTGAAAGAAATCGTGCAAACGATGGCCCATGCTCGTCAGGGCGATCTCTCAGCTCGTTCACCGGTACACAGAGACGACGAGCTGGGCGAGATTGCCGGTGGCTTCAACCAAATGATGGACGACATTGCGGCCAGATCTCGGGAGCGCGAAGAGTTGTTGAGCCAGATTGGCACCTTGAATAGCCAGCTCGTGAAGAAAGTCCATCTCGCGACCACCGAGTTGCACGCGGCTAACGGAAATCTGATCCGCACGCAGCAGCGTTTGTCGCATGCTGAACGACTCGCTGCGATCGGCCAGGTGACGGCATCGCTCGCACACGAAATCGGAACACCTTTGAACGCTATCAACGGACACCTGCAATTGCTCGCTCGAAATCATCCGGGTTGTGGCGACACACAACGGCGCCTGACGATCATCAACGCGCAACTGGGCTCGATCGTGCAATCGGTGAAGAGTTTGCTCGAGCGAACTCACCGCCGTCCAATCGCTCCGCAGCCGACGGACATCAACCTGATCGTAGAAGAGCTGCTACTGCTGGTCGCGCCGATCTTCGAGTCGCACAACATTCGCGTGAAGCAACAACTTGACGAAGGACTGCCGTTCGTTCTTGCCGACCATGAGAGTCTGCACCAGGTGTTTCTCAACCTCGTGAACAATAGTCTCGAAGCAATGCCCTACGGTGGTGAGATGAAGTTTGTTACCAACTACATCGACAAACAGAAGGCTATCGAGGTGCGGCTCAGCGACTCGGGATCAGGTATCAGTGACGACGCGAAGACTCATCTTTTCGAGCCGATGTGGACCACAAAGAAATCCGGCAGCGGTCTGGGTCTCGCAATTGCGCGCGAGATCGTTGTCGAGCATGGCGGAAAGATCGAATGCGTCGAAGTTGAAAGAGGCGCAGAGTTTCGCCTCGTGCTGCCAGTAGCTGACGTACGGTTTGCAGCGGCCGCGGAATTTGCTGAGGTGAGTTTAGATGCCGCGTAAGATCCCGCAGATTCTGACCGTCGATGACGACTCAGTCACGTGTGAACTTCTCTGCGAGGTTTTCGCGCGCGAGGGTTTTAGCGCTGTGTTCGCGAACAGCGGCGAGGCGGCGCTCGCAACAGTCGCTCAGGAACCGCCGGATCTTTTACTCAGCGACATTCGCATGAAGACGAAGCTTGATGGTCTGTCGTTGCTGGAAATTGTTCGCCGCGAGTATCCGTCGATTCCCGTCGTGTTGATGACGGCTTTTGGCTCGATTGATACCGCAGTGCGCGCCGTCAAAGAAGGCGCGTTCGATTACATCAGCAAGCCGTTCAACATCGATGAGCTCGTAGCAATTGTGCGACGTGCTTTGGCAAACGGAAACGGGAAACATGTCACTTCGGATCTCGATGAAGAGGAGCGCAGCTCGGGGTTGATCGGCCGCACTCCTGCGATGCTCGAGATCTATAAAATGATCGCCCGCGTTTCAGACTCACGCGCCGCAGTGCTGATCACCGGGGAATCGGGGACCGGCAAAGAGTTGGTTGCGCGGGCGATTCACAATCACGGCACACGATCGACTGAACGCTTCGTTGCTGTGAACTGTGGCGCGTTGACTGAAACGCTGCTGGAGTCGGAACTGTTTGGACACGTTAAGGGTTCGTTCACGGGCGCCATTGCCAACAAGCGCGGGATCTTCGAGCAGGCTGCGGAAGGAACCGTGTTTCTCGATGAGATCAGTGAGACGAGTGCCGGCTTGCAGGTAAAGTTACTGCGAGTGTTGCAGGAGCGCGAGGTGGTTCCGGTTGGAGGGACAGACCCGATTAAGGTTGGTGCACGCGTGATCGCTGCGAGTAATTCCGATCTCGAGAAGCTCGCTGCTGCCGGGGCTTTTCGAGGTGACTTGCTGTATCGGTTGAACGTTATTCAGTTGCACCTGCCGCCGTTGCGACAGCGGCGCGAAGATATTCCGTTGCTCGTTGCGCACTTTCTTCGAAAACATGCTCCAGGCCCGACTGCTGTTGCTACTGATCAGAAGAGTATGCAGTGTCTGACTGCATACTCTTGGCCCGGGAATGTGCGTGAACTTGAGAATGTGATCGAGCGCGCGATTACGTTGAATCAGGGTGGCGTTATTACGATCGAGGATCTTCCGGCGCGCATTCGCCTGCAGCCAGCGCATGACACGGCGCCGCTCTCGACAGACGAGCTCGATCAATTGTTTTCCGGATTACCGAATCTCGATGAGATTGAGCGCCGCTACATCCTGCACGTCCTGGAAGCCACCGGGAATAATCGGAAACGGACCGCGGAGATCCTCGGCATCAACCGGAAAACACTCTATCGCATGGCCGCACGGTTCGAGATTGAGTTCGCTTCTATTTAAACCGAGGGCGGCCACGGAGAGCCGCCCCTACAGTACGTACCGAGTAGCCCAGTGCCGAAGCGTTGTTGCGCACTACGGAACGAACTGTAGGGGCGGCCCTCCGTGGCCGCCCTCGGTTTAAATCAAATCTACAAAATTTCTGGCCGCTGGCTTTTTACTGTAATCTCAATTGTCCTCTCACCGAGGTAGGGATGCTTGCCGGTCAAACGAATCTTTCCGAAGGTCTCGCGCGCCTTGATCCAAACAGCTCCGACGCCGCCAAACAACGCGAACGGATTCTCGCCGATGATCTGTCCAGGTCCGGTCAGCGTGAAAGTAATAGCCGCATTAGCTAAAGGCCTCACAGCCCCGTACTCATCTGTAACTTTCAACACCACGCGCGTCGCATCCATACCATCGCCATTCAACTCACGATCATCAGCATCCATGTGGAACTGCCGATCCGCACCCTGTCCAGACAGCTTCTTCGTGATGACGAGCTTCCCACCGATGTAACCCTCGAGGGTCATGTCACCCCACCCTTTATTAATGCCACTACGAATGTTCGTTACAAACGGCGGGTATTTCAAGTGCGGGAAATTCTCTCGATCAGGTCCGACATCAGCAACGAGGTTCTTTCCAATGTAGATCTTGAGATGCTCGCAGTTGGAAGAGACCATCGCGATGTTGAAGCTCTCGTTGCGATCTCCGCGCGACCAGTCAAACGCCGGCTCTAAAACAATCTCTTCGTCCGGATCGCATTGCGACTTGTAGAAACCACCGGCCGGTTTCGGAATCCGGAAAATATCTCCGACACCGTGGTAGCAAATGCGGTCGGTAGAACAGAAGTTCGCGTGCGTGTTGTAGTCAAACGCGCACCAGCCAATACCGCCCGCATATCGCTTGTCAGACGCAAGCTGGTTGTGCACGCGGGCGTGTCTCATCGCATGCTCCGTAACGCGCTCAACATTGTCGTTGCGTTTCGTCGGATACATATGACCGATGAACTCCGTGTTCAGATAGAGCGGATGCTTTGGCGGTCGCAACGGGATCTGAAAGTCGTTCATCGTAAAGACGTCTTCGAGCAGTTCC
>DATNFX010000413.1:0-13811 GCA_035606195.1 Pyrinomonadaceae bacterium | reverse complement strand
GCGTCAGCAACGAAAAGGATCTCAACTGGATGAGTCTCCTGTTTGATGTTGACCAGCTCTTCCATCAACTGATCGTCGATGTGAAGTCGCCCGGCGGTGTCGATAAGCAACGTATCGAAGCCTGTCTGCTGTGCGTGTTTCTGTGCCTCACGCACCAGCGTCAAGGGATCGTTACTTTCCGGATATTCAAAGATCTGCTGGCCAGTCGCTTTCGCAATTACTTTCAACTGCTCACGCGCTGCGGGCCGGTAAACGTCTACCGAAAGCAGCAACGGCTTTCGGTCCTGATTCTTAGCCAGCCACCGCGCGATTTTGCCCGTCGAGGTGGTTTTACCCGAGCCTTGCAGGCCGACCACCATTACCGTGTTTGGTACCTGTTTGGTGAAGACGAGCCGTGACGACTGTCCCCCAAGCAGTTCGACCAGCTCATCAAAAACGATCTTGACGACCTGTTCTGACGGCTTGAGTTCCTGCCAAACCTGCTGTCCCTCAGCCTTTTGCTGAACGGAGCTGATAAAGTCTTTGGCGACTTTATAATTGACGTCAGCTTCGAGCAGCGCGAGGCGGATTTCTCGTAGCGCAGCATCGACGTGCTCTTTCGTCAGCACGCCCTCGCCCCGCAAATTCTTTAGCGTGCGTTTTAGTTTATCCGAGAGCGACTCAAACATATAACCCTAGGCGAAGTTCCGCGCTGCGGACGGAAACGGAAATGATAATGGCCGACATTAGGGGTGTCAAGGCGAACACCCGGTTAAATATGAGCCTAAACTCTGTATTTTGATAATTTAATTTGAGATCAGTGGCTTGAGGTGTCACATATCCAGAGAGCGGCTGGGCAAATTTCACAATTGTGTACGCAAACAAACTGTACGATATCGTGCACTTGTGTTAAATTCAGCACGAATTACACGTTTGCGCGGCAACAGTAAACGGAAACGAGTTTGACGGTTTTTCCCTCCCATTTTCAAGACGTCAATGAAAAGTCCTCTCTATTGATCTTTTATAGGTACTAAATGGATAAACGTGTGGGTCACGGAGCTATGTCTCGTGACCAGCAAAAGGCCCCTACGGAGCGAGGTGTGGTCGATCTCGCTGACGCCCGAGTGAGAATTCGCTCGCGGGCGAAGCCTACTCAGGAGTCGCTTACACGCGAGCTTGATGAGGTTCGCTCACTGCTGGATCAGGGTCTTTCCACTGAAGCCAAAGACCGGCTGGCACTGCTGATCTCCAACGCTCGTCACAATCAATCAATACTCGCACTCGCGAGATGCGCTCTATCGACTGCGCTAGAACAACAGGGACACTATCGTGATTCGCTCGCCGCTGTTGCGATGTACGAGTCGAATGAATCGCGTGCAAAGCTTGACGATCAGACAATCAGTTACCTGCGTGTTCAAATCGGGCTTGCTTACAACTACAACGGAGATCATCCCAAAGCGATTGCGATGTTGCAGTCAGCTTTGCGCGACCATGCAGAAAGCGGCGCTATCAATCTGGGCCATATTTACGCCGCGCTGTCGCGGACTTATCGAAGTATCAGTGAATATCCGATTGCACGCGATTTTGCGCAGCGAGCTCTCGAGAGTTTCCGTCAGAATGGCGACTGGCGCGGACTTGCTGAATCGTATTTCGGCGCAGGTGTTGCCGATATTCACGAAGGCAATTACGAAGCTGGTCTGGAGAATCTTGAACAGGCCCTCAAGCTCATCGGTGATCGACCTGCCGCGTACGTGCTCGGAAGGACCTACGCGAACATGGCCGGCGCCTGCTGGTTTCTGAAAAGACCACAGGAAGGTATCGACTATTTAAAAAAGGCGATTACCTATTACGAGCGCACCGATCACAAGACCAACGCCGCCGATGGTTACAACAATCTGGGCATTAATCTGATCCTGATCGGACAGTGGGATCGTGCCCAGGAAGCACTTGAACGCGCCTTCACACTGGCAACAGAAGTCGATGAACGCGGCGCCAAAGTGCCGATGATTCTGGATTCGCTCGGCGAACTGCACATGCTGCGCGGCGATCTGGATCAAGCCAAAGACTATCTGACGCGGGCTGTCGCACTCGCGACTGAGAATGGAAACAAGTGGTATGCGGGACAGGCATTGAGAACGCTTGGTCGTTGCTATCTGGCCACTGAAGATCCCTCCAACGCTCTCGAAAAAGCGAAGGAAGCCCTCAATCTTGCAGAAATCATCGGCGACCGGCAGGCGATCTGCGAGTCGCGTCTGATTGCTGCCGAATCACATTTATTGAGAGGCGAACTGGACGACTGCGCTCGCGAACTTCAACTAGTTACCGCAGAGACTACCGATTCCGCCACCGATCTCGGTTTCACTGGCGAGGCACACCGTCTCAACGGAATCTTGAATATGGCGCGCGGTGATGCCGGTGCGGCTGCACAGCATTTCGGCAGCAGTGTTTCCATTTTCGACATGCTCGGCGATCGATATCGAGCTGCACGCGCCCACCTTGAGTTGGGTCGTGCTTACGCGGTGATCCGTCCGGAACGTGCCGGTGAGCATCTCAGCCGCGCGTTAAATACTTTTCGAGAATTGGGTGCGCGGTTGGACCTGGCGCGCGCTGAAGAAGAGTTAAGGCAGCTTGCTCGTGCGACGCCTGAACGCAACGAAGGCCCGTCGGCGTTGACACAACTCTTAACGCTGCGTCTGGCCGAAGCAGTTGCTTCTCGCGAACTTCTTTTGCGCGAATTGGCAGCTGTGATGCGTCAGGAAACCGGCGCGCAACGCGTGATCATCACCGAGATTGGTGAACGTGATGAGCCGAAAGTCGTCGTTGCGATGGGTTGTACACCAACTGAGGCGCAGAAGATCGCAGTTGAACTGGATGTGGTTGAAGATGATTCATCCCGTGATCGCTATTGCCGCAAGCACGATGCAGAAGTGATTCTTTTGAAATCATCTAACGCCCCCGCGGCGAAGGTGTATCTGGCGCCGCGTAATCGCGCGAGTTTGCCGAAGGGAGTTGCACTCGAGCCACTGCTGCGCGTGGTTGAGTTGGGCATGGACGTTTGTGCCTTGCGCGCCGGCGCTCAGAAGAGCGGCACACATGAAAGCGCGGACGAATTGACCGGCACCAGCCTCATGCCGGGATTTATTCACTCGAGTCCGGCGATGACGCAGCTCGTGGAAGAAGTCCATAAGATTCGGTCTTCAGATGTGACTGTGCTGGTGACGGGCGAGTCTGGAACAGGCAAGGAACTGGTAGCTCGCGCGATTCACGCGATTTCTTCGCGACGCGCGAAAGTGTTTGTGCCGTTCAACTGCACTGCTGTTCCGAAGGAATTGTCGGAAGGCTACTTGTTTGGTTACCGGCGTGGAGCGTTTACCGGTGCGGTCAACGATTCTCACGGTGTGATTCGAACAGCTGCGGGCGGCACGCTCTTCCTTGACGAGGTCGGCGATCTGCCGCTCGACGTTCAGCCAAAGCTCTTGCGCTTTCTACAGGAGGGCGAGATTCAACCTCTGGGCGAACAGCGTCCGAGCAAAGTTGATGTCCGGATCATCGCTGCGACCAACACTGATCTCGAGGAAATGGTTGCGCACGGGCGTTTTCGTGAGGATCTCTATTATCGTTTGAACGTCATCCGTCTGCGTGTGCCGCCATTACGCGAGCGCCGTTCTGAGATCCCGACGATCGTCAACTATTACGTCAACCACTACTCGGCAAAGTTTGGTCGTAAAGATATTCAGATCACGCCTCAGGCCGTTGATTTATTGATGGTAAGCGATTGGCCTGGGAATGTGCGGCAGCTCTGTAATGAGATTCAGAGAACTGTCGCGCGTGCTGAGGATGGAACAGTCATTACTCCTGAACAGTTGTCGCCGGAACTGAAGCGCACGTCCTCTCCTACGACTCCGTCGGCGGCTGCGGCTGCTTCGATAACGTCGCTGCCATCATCGGGCGTCACAAGTGCCGGTGGAACGCTGGCGGATGCACTCGCGGAAGTCGAGCGCCGAATGATTTCGGATGCTCTGCGCCGGCATGGCGGCAACATCTCGCGTGCTGCGCGTGAACTTGGTCTCACTCGCCGTGGACTTTATCTCAAGCTTGAGCGCCACGAGCTCAGCGTCAGCGCCTAACTCGCCAGGGCCAGCTTTCGTTGCTCAATTTCCTGCGCAATCTTCGAAATTCGATCGATATCAAACGGTTTGGCAACTACCCAGTCAGCCTTAACGGCGTTTCGTGTCTGCACACTGATCGCGTCGGCCCAGCCGCTGATGATCGCGATGGGCATGTTCTCTGAGCGGCTTCTGATTTCGGTAACGAGCTCCCAGCCATTCATTGAAGGCATGCCGATGTCAGTAAAAAGGGCGTCAAACTTGCCGTCATACTGGTCGTACAGCGCCAGCGCAATTTCTCCACTTTCTGCAGAGACAACCTCGCAACCTTCAGCTTCAAGAGCTTCAATCAGCACTTCGCGCACGTGTGTTTCGTCATCGACTACCATCACGCGGACCGTGTCTTCGGTCGTAGAGGTAGTTGGAAGCGCAGCGCTGTTGTTACCCACCTCAGTGGCTCCGGTGGGGGTCACCTTCGGCAAAGAGATCTTGAAGGTGGTGCCGCGGCCGGGTTCGCTGTCGACCTCGATGGAGCCTTCATGGCGGCGGATAATACCGAAACTGACAGCCAGACCCATTCCCGTGCCTGCCTTGCCCTTGGTCGTGAAGAACGGATCGAAGAGACGTTGCTTCACTTCGGGAGTCATGCCGGTGCCGGTGTCGGTGATGTAGACAACCACGTGGTCGCGGTTTTCCTGCGTGGCAACGCGCACTTCGCCGCCGGAAGGCATGGCGTCGACGGCGTTGTAGATCATGTTTACGAGCACTTCGCGAAGCTCGACCGGGTCGCCTTTAATGAAGGCTTTGCAGTCGGCGTGGAGGGCGAAGCGTATTGGGGCGAATTCAGAGCGCGACTCCCAGCGTGGGCGCGTCATCTCGCAGGCATCCTTAAGGAGCTCTGCGATGGCCACAGTTTCAAACTCGCGGCTGGGGCGCTGGCGTGCGAAGTCCTGAATGCGGCGGATGATGTGGGCGCCGTCTTCAGCGCTTTTGATGATTAGTTCGAGGCCCGCCTCGATTTTTGCGGGGTCATTGCTGTTGCGGAGGATCAACTGGGCGCGGCCGAGGATGCCGGTCAGGGTGTTGTTGACGTTATGGGCGACACCGAACGACAACTCGCCGAGAGCCGCCATTTTCTGTGCGTGAATCTCCTGTTCCCGCTGCGCCTCATAGCGCGTATGCGCCTCGGCTATCGTTTCCAGACACTTCTTTAGCCGTTCCTGGGTGGCCTGTTGCTGTGAATTCGCGAGCAATTGACTAGCATGCGCCCCAATCTCACGTCGCTCATCATTTGGGAGGTGCTCACACATCTCCTCGATAAGTATCAACAGCGCCCGCCCCGCCCCCTCCTGATTTCCACACCGTTCGGCCACCCTCCTCGCCCGCTCCAGTATCGGCTTGGCCTCCTGTCGATGTCCCAACCTGCAAAGAATCAACCCCTGCGTCGTGAGCGCTTCGGCGAGAAGCCCATCTTCGCCACTACCCTCAAGTGTGTTTACAGCAAGTTCGATGTTAGTCTGTGCCGCTCCATAGTCTCCCGATGCCAAGTATAGTTGAGCCAGTGTTTCATCTACTTGCGCACAGCCAATCGTATCGGATAACTCTTCGAACAGACCTCTTGCTCGTAGCAAATGGGGCCTCGACTCACTAAATCGTTTAAGGGTTAGCAATAGATATCCGCGGTTGTTTTCTACAGCCGCTGCGTAACGCGAGTTCCCAATTTGTTCAAATTCGATAGCTGCTTCCTGGTAATGACTCAACGCGAAATCAAAGAAGTGCTTACCGCCTTCCGCCGTTCCGACCTCTTTGAGAGTATTTGCGATCTCCGTCCGGAACCGACCTCTGGTCCACGGACTTAGTCTTTTTTCGTTTGATGAAAGTTGTTCGAGAAGGCTAAGGGCTGAATGGAGTCGACCCATATACCGCTCCACGATCGCTAGCCTAATGATGGCTACAGCCCAGATTTCGTGATTTTTGTCAGTCAGGTTTGCGATACACGATCGCATCGTTGAATGGGCTAGGTCCAAAAGCCCTTGGTGAAAATAGCAGCATCCCAGCTCAATACGCGCTTCAATTGCTTTGGTGGTTTCTCCCATCTGGTCGAATACAGCAATTGCGCCGCTGATTAGAGTCTCCGCTATTCTTTGACCATACACAATTCGTTTTGACCGTGTGACAAGGTCGGTGAGAGTGCCTGCCGTTAAGAGCAGTTCGGCCGCTGCCTCGCGAGTCAATCCCACCTGATTAGGCCACTCTCCCAACCTCCACCACGGTCCGAGTACAGCACAGCCCGCGTCATAATCTCCGCTTTCAACTTTTTGCCGTGCTAGTGCGCAATAGGTCAGTACTCGTTCGCTTACATCAAACGAACCAGGCTGAATCTTCTGCGGCAAGCAAATGTTCTTCATCAACATCATTGATCTAGTTGTCCAACCGTGAATACAAGGTACACACTGACACTATCATATACATAACTGAGGCGAGGCGAACGGCTGGTGTAGGCGAGTCTTCTCCTGCTGAAATACTGGATGTTTTCTTGGATTGCGTTGATTTGTGTACCTGGTACGCAACTAGGTTTGGAATTAGCGAATTCTGTAAACTTTAGATCGCACCTGTGGTAAGTCCAACAACATCAGTATGTTAAGCGAGACCCGTCCGTGTTTCTTTGCATGGCACGATCTTTGAAATTCACAAAAACAGGCCAGCTCAGCAGCAGCAGAGCCTTTAGGCTGACCACTTACCCTGATATTTCACGTAACCAGGAGCAGAACAATGAAAAAGGTTAGATTAATCACTTTCACGATCATTTTGATTCTAGTGGTGTTTGCGGCCGCCTCCGCCAAATCGGGAATCATCTCGACCACTAAGTCTGGCATCATCCCTACCACTCGAATGGGCCAGATCCCGACCACACGGACCGCTCTGACACCCAGCACCGAGATCATTCAAACAGCACGCACGAGATCGACTCCAAATACCGACCTATTTTCTCTTGCGGAGCTTTTCTGGACCGTGTTTGGCTGGTAGCGACGGTCAGATTGATGGGCGACTCAGTCAAGATGACTTTATCTCCGTGCAAATAGCTACAAACCGAGGTGTTAGGCCTCGGTAAACACTTCAATTCAAACAACGGCAACGAGCATGCCAAAGAGGATACAATGAGATTAATGTTTGCCTCCCGCAATTGTCGGTATTTTCGGCTGCAGTCGATAAATATCTTAGGTGGATTCATTTTCCCGGTGGAGTAAGGACATAGGAATTGGTTCCACTTGTTCGAGTGGGTATATTCTAATCCTGAATAAAAGCAAGAGATTTTTCAATGCGAGCACGCAATCCTGTTTGTTGGGTCAATGAGAGAAGATTTTTCAGGTGACGCGATAGTTGCAACTTTTCTTCGGTGTCTAGACGATCGCCAAGCTCTTCAATCATTACCAACATTGCTCGCCCGGCTCCCTCTCGGTCACCGCACCTCTCTGCTACCCGGTATGCAGCCTCGAAATTCTTTTTGGCTTGGGTGTAATGTCCCAATTTGCTATTTACCAGGCCACTAGTAGTCAGGGCCTCTGCTAAGAGCGCTTCACCATCTGTTAGTTCTAAAGCCTGAACCGCAAGCTGAATTACCTCCTGTCCCGAAACAAATTGTTCAGTCGCGATGTACAATCTCGCTAGTGTTTCGTTGACTTGAGCTGCTCGAACTGCATCATCGAAGCCCTCAAATAAAGTCCTGGAGCGCAGAAGATGTTCCGCGGATTCCTTAAAGGATCCGATGGTCAACAACAGGAAACCTATATTGTTTTCAACTATACCGCAATACCGATGATTGCCTACAGATGCAAATCCATGAAGGGCCTTAAGATAATAATCTTTTGCTGCATCAAAATAGGAGCTTGCATCCTCAGAGATGGCCAAATCCTTATATGTGGAAGCTAGTTCCAAGTGACAACGATAAATTGCCCATGGCCCAGATTTATCCATTACTCTAGTAGCTTCGGTAAGGCGTGCAACGGCGTCTTGCAGTCGTCCAGAATGACGCTCAAGGATGGCAAGTCTTATAAGAGCAAGACTTCGGAGTTCGGAATCGTCGACGGCTAATTCTTGAAGAACACGAATCAATGTGGTACGTCCCAGATCGAATAGACCTTGACGGTAATAGCATAATGCCAACTCTATTCTGCCTTCAGCCGCCCTCCGTTTAAAGCCTAACTGTTCAAATAGAGCAATGGAGCCATTTAATAACTCTTCTCCATGTCGTTGTCCCTGCGGGAACTGAAGCGTACTCGCGACACATCCGGCGAGGTCTCCACATGTGAACAGAAGGTCAGCGCACCACCTTTGATCTAATCCTTCCAAAATGGGCCAATTGCCGAATACCCACCATGGCCTAAGAATTTTGCTAGCCGCTTCATAATTTCCGATGTCAATTTGGTCCCGACTTATCACGCAGTAAACCTGGACTTGTTCATTAGGGGTCAGTTCGAGTGAACCGAGCTGGCTAGAGATTAACTCACTGGGAATCGCGGTTCCTTGATTTTGGTGTTGTCCAATTGAACACGTCTCTTCATACAATTGCTGTGTTGCCTTGTATGCCGCGTTCAATTGAAGGGAACTCGGATAATTGGCTTGGAGTTCATTTGCTCGTCTCAGTTCACGCTCGGCCCCTTTCCAATCCCACTCGAAGCGGAACTTCACCATTGCGGACGGTTGGATTGTTTCGCTAATACACGAAGAGGCCACAAGTTCTGGAGGAAAATAGTTGGTCGTAAGTCTTAGGTAACAATCAATGATTCCGAGGTACGCCAGAGCGTAGTTTGGATCAAGCCTTATTGCCTGCTTAAAGGACGCGATTGCCTTTTCAATACCGCTGCGGCTATAAGTGCCGCACTCGCGGCGGGCTTCGAGGTAGGATTGATAGGCTTCGGGGTTTTCGGTGTAGCGAGCGGTGGTCTGTTTCTCTGTGTCGCCCGTTAGGGTTAGTTTTAGGGCTCGTAATAGGTCTTGAGTGATGGCGGCTTGGAATGCGAGCAGGTCTTTGCTTTCCGAATCGAAGCTTTCGCCCCATAGTTGCCAACCCGTTGAAGCATCCACCAGTTCCACCCCTATCGCGATGCCGGTTGGTCTGGTGGTGAGCTTCCCGCATAGGACCACGGTTGCGCCAAGGTCTTTCCCCGCCTGTTGCGGATTCAGGGGTTTTGCTTTGAAGGCTGAGACGGCGCTGTGCGACAGCACATGAACCTTCGATAAGCGGGACAGATTGTTGATTAAACTGTCAGTAATACCATCGGCGAGATAATCGAACTCCGGATCTCCAGTGTGGTTGAGAAAGGGAAGCACCGCAACAACTTGCTCTTGAACGATTGCCGCTGTTGCAGCGACTTGCAAAACTTCTACCTCGTTCTTCCTCGCCTCTTCGCCTCTCACTTCCGCAATAAACCGGTACCCACGTCGCGGCACCGTCTCTATATATCTGGGTTCACTGCGGTCATCCCCCAAAGCCTTCCTGAGCGTGAAAATGGTCTGTGACAGGTTCGACTCTTCAACAAACGTGTCCGGCCAAACCTCTTTCAGTAACTGATCCTTCTTAATGAGTTGGCCGGCATTCATGACCAGCCTGATGAGTATCTCGGTGGCTTTCGGACGAAGCGAAATTACTTCACCGCCACGAGTGAGCAGACGATCATCGAGATCGAGTTGGAATGGTCCAAATTCGAAACGAGGACTATGAGGCATACTTTCCTTGAGAATGTTTTAGAGGATCAGCCGCATTCTACTCTAAATTCGGTCCAAGAGGTGGCCTTATTTGTAAAACAAATGACGTTGAGAATTACTTAATAACTCTTTGAGATTGTTCTAAGGACTTCTCTTTCCCGCCTGAGTATAGTGCACCGCGTCGTCAACGCCGCTGCTGTTCAGGGGGCTGCAGGTTTTAATTAGCAACTCTGATGAGTGGCAGGATAGCGAGGAGTTCTCGCATGTGCGTTTGATCCGGCCCAGTTGGTAGAGGGGGCAAATCAACTGGTAGGACAGGTGGGTGTCCTGCGCCGGATTTGGGAACCTCACCCCAACGACATCCCTGATCCTTGCGCCTCATGGCCGCTTCGCCCAGCAAGGCTGGCCTTGTGGCGCAAGGCAGTGGATAAAGCCAACAACCTGAGGCCATCTTTGTCGAGCACCTTCTCTCGCTGCTATCCTTTTATGCCTCGAGATGCTCGAAAATAATTTCACACTAAAAGATCGTGTGCGCGCATTCTGGCAGGAGAATCCCTGCGGGACGAAGTTTGCCGATGCGCCACCCGGTTCCCGCAGGTTCTACGAACTCGTCGAAGAGCATCGCTACGACAAAGAATGGCACATCCCAGCTGCCGCCAGCTTTTCACAATCGAAAAACCTGAATGTACTTGAAGTAGGTTGTGGACTGGGAACTGATGGCGCGCAATTCGCGAAGGCCGGGGCGATTTACACGGGTATCGATCTCACTGACGCCGCCGTTGATTTAGCGAAACGGCGCTTTGAATTATTTCAACTGCCGGGCACCTTCTGTGTTGCGGACGCCGAACGTCTCGAGTTTCCTGACAACACCTTCGATATCGTGTATTCCCACGGCGTGCTGCACCATACACCCGATACTGCCGCGGCAGTACGCGAGATCCATCGCGTGTTGCGTCCAGGTGGCAAGGCCGTCGTCATGCTCTACCATCGCGATTCTTATAACTATCGCGTAAACATCTCGATGCTGCGTCGCGCGGGAGTACGACTCTTGAGATGGAATGCAGGTGTTAAGCTGGCCCACCTTTTAACAGGCGAACCGGAAGAGAGCTTGCGAGAACACGCGCGACGATTAAAAACCGAGTCGGAATATTTAAAGTCAGAAGAGTTCCTGAGCCGAAACACCGACGGCGCAGGCAATCCTCTGGCGCGTGTTTATTCTCGTTCCGAAGCACGCGAGCTCTTCAAAGACTTCTCTCACGTAGATCTACGCGCGTATTTTCTAAATAAGCGCTGGTTGCCCATTCTTGGCCCAATTCTGCCACGTTCACTCGAATCGCAAATGGCATCGCGCTGGGGATGGCATTTGTGGATCTATGCTACAAAAGGCTAAATGAAAAATTTTCTTGTCACTGGTGGTGCGGGGTTTATTGGTTCCCATCTAGTCGATCGGCTGCTTGCAACTGACGTCGCGAATGTCACAGTCGTCGACGATTTCAACGACTTCTACGACCCATCAATTAAGCACAACAACATACAGGACCATCTCAAACATTCACGCTACACTATTCACGAAATTGACATTCGCGACCGCGCCAAGCTGGAAAAGGTATTCACGGCAAGCAACTTCGACTGCGTGGTCCATCTCGCTGCACGAGCAGGTGTACGTCCGTCGCTCTCAGAGCCGCAGCTTTACACTGAAACAAACATCAACGCCACGCTCAATCTTCTCGAGCTCGCGCGACAACACAAGCTTAAGCAGTTCGTCTTCGGTTCGTCATCATCTGTCTACGGAATCAATGCGAAGGTGCCGTTCAGTGAAGACGATCCAATCCGCCAACCAATCTCACCGTACGCTGCAACGAAAGGCGCAGGCGAACTGCTTTGTCATACTTATTCACATCTGTATGGACTGCGCTGTGTGTGTCTGCGCTTCTTCACCGTCTATGGACCCCGACAACGTCCGGACCTCGCCATTCACAAATTCGCAAAACTGATCAGCACCGGTAAACCAATCCCAGTCTTCGGCGACGGCACCACGCGCCGCGATTACACTTACGTCGACGACATCGTCGACGGCGTCATGGCCGCCATCAATTACGACAAAACCAACTACGAAGTCTTCAATCTAGGTGAGTCGCGCACGGTCGAGCTCAACGAACTGATTTCGCTACTGGAAAGGGAACTCGATACCCACGCCATAATTGACCGCCAGCCACCGCAGCCCGGCGACGTGCCCCAAACCTATGCGGACATCTCGAAAGCGCGCGCCCTACTCGGCTACGACCCAAAAACGCAGATCGAAGAGGGCCTGCATCGCTTTGTGGAATGGTTTAGGATGAGAGGTTTGTGAAACTGTTCTACAATGCCCGCGAAGGGACACCGGCGCCAGGATTCGACCTACCGCCACAGTTGATGAAAATTTTCGACGAACAGGAACAGTTAAAAGCAGACGAGTTGCGTTTAGTTGAGGATACGCCTGATATTTCGGTCTTTCTGCCGGTCTTCAACGAGGAACCCAACTTACTGCCACTGCATGCAAAGCTCGACGATGCACTTAGAAGGCTCGGCCGCTCAGCCGAAATCGTCTACGTAGACGACGGCTCTACCGACGGCAGCCTGGCCATCTTGCGAAAGATTGCGGATCTCGACTCACGCGTGCGTGTGGTGGCACTGCGGAGAAACTACGGTCAAACGGCGGCGATGGCGGCGGGTATTGACGCTGCGCGGGGAAAAGTGCTGATTCCGATGGACGCCGATCTCCAGAACGACCCACGGGACATCAGTCGTCTACTGGATAAACTCGACGAGGGTTATGACGTCGTCTCAGGTTGGCGCAAAAATCGAAAAGACAAAATGGTGACGCGCAAGATACCGTCGATGATGGCGAATCGTTTGATCTCGTGGATTGGTGGCGTGCCGCTGCATGATTACGGTTGTTCCCTGAAAGCGTACCGGCGCGAGTCGTTGCAGGACGTGCGTTTATACGGCGAGATGCATCGCTTCATTCCAATTTATGCTGCGTGGGCGGGCGCTAGCGTCACTGAAATCCCCGTCGAACATCATGCGCGCACGATGGGCAAGTCAAAATATGGATTGTCGCGCACGATCAAAGTGGTTTTCGATCTGATGACGATCAAATTTATGGCTTCATATCAAACGAAACCGATCTACGTGTTTGGTTCGTTTGGCATGCTGGCTTTTGTGATCTCATTACTCAGCGGACTCTATGCGGTCTTTCTCAAGATCATTCACAGAGCCGACTTCGTGCAGACGCCTTTGCCGGTTCTGTGTATCGTGATGTTTGCAGTGGGAGTGCAGTTCCTTTTGATGGGACTTCTTGCCGAAATGCTGGTACGCACGTACCACGAGTCTCAATCGAAAGCGATCTACGCGGTCCGCGAACGCCTCGGCTTTAAGAATCCTGAAAAATAGTATGTGCGGAATTACTGGTTGGGCCAATCTCGATTCTCACACGCCTCCCCCTGATGGTGCGAAGGAATTGCTGCACGCGATGTGTGAGCGGATGGTCCATCGCGGACCTGATTCGGAAGGACTGTTCATAACAAGCGGCGCAGCTCTCGGTATGCGTCGCCTTGCGATCATCGATCTGGTCACCGGTGAACAACCCGCATTCAATGAAGACAAAAGCATCTCCGTAATCCTCAACGGGGAGATCTATAACTATCGAGAACTACGCGCCGACCTCGAAAAGCGTGGTCACTCTTTTCGTAGTGCTTCGGATACGGAAGTGTTACCGCACCTTTATGAAGAGTACGGCGACGGCATGATCCAGAAGCTCAACGGCATGTTTGCGTTTGCTCTGTGGGACAGTCGCATGCGCCGGTTGCTCATTGCGCGCGATCGGTTCGGCGAGAAACCGCTTTACTGGGGCGTCTTTGACGACACACTGCTCTTTGCTTCTGAGCCGAAAGTTTTACTTGCGCACCCGTCAGTAAAAACCAATCTCAACCTCCAGGCTCTGCGACAATATCTTTCGTACGACTACGTTCCGGCGCCGCT
>DATNFX010000412.1:0-9247 GCA_035606195.1 Pyrinomonadaceae bacterium | reverse complement strand
CGAACAGAGTTTTAGGGAGTTGTTGCAGCTGGTGCGGGAGACGGCGCTGAACGCGTACGCGCATCGGGAGCTACCGTTCGACACGCTGGTGGAGCATCTGCAACCGGACCGTTCGCTGAGTCATCATCCGCTGTTTCAGGTATTGTTTGTGGTCCAAAACACACCCGCATATTCGATCTCCTTACCGGGTCTGACGATCAGTGCCGAGCCTTTCAATAAGAGCGCCGCACAATTCGATCTGGTCATCTCGGTGACTGAGGCGAATCGTGAGTTCGTTGTGGCAACGCAATACAGCACTGACCTGTTCGACGAGGCGACGATAAAGGATCTACTTCAACATCTGCGGACTCTATTGGCGAGCGTGGTCACGAATCCGGAAAGCCGGCTTGCTGATCTGCCGCTGATCACGGACGACGAACGCCAATTCTTAACAAAGCAACTAAACAACACGCACGCGCCTTATCCTGAAGCAGCCACGATCCAGGAACTGTTTGAGAAACAGCTAGAGCTCGACGCTGACAGTATCGCACTCATTGACGAGGAGGGCCGGCAATTATCGTACGATGAGCTCAATCGGCGATCTAATCAACTCGCTCATCACCTGATAAGCCTTGGTGTCGGCCCCGAAAGTTTAGTCGGCGTCGTGATGGACCGCTCACTGGAATCGACGATCTCACTACTGGGTATTCTCAAGGCAGGTGGCGCATACGTTCCGCTTGACGCCTCATATCCAAAAGATCGACTGGCTTACATGCTGCGCAACTCCGGCGCCGAGATCATTATGACAAAGTCGCGTTTCGTCGACAGCCTTCCTGAACACGCCGCGCACGTGATAAGAATCGACGACCATTGGATCGAGATCTCGCAACAGAGTACGGATAACCCGCCGCCGCGGTCGCAGCCGCAACATCCGGCTTACATCATTTATACCTCCGGATCGACCGGCCAACCGAAGGGTGTGCTTGGCCTGCATCGAGGCGCGGTCAATAGGTTCCACTGGATGTGGGCCACGTATGCGTTCGGCGCTGAGGAAGTTTGTTGCCAGAAGACGTCGTTGAGTTTTGTGGATGCAGTGTGGGAAGTATTTGGACCACTCTTGCAGGGAGTTCCGACGGTCATATTCAGCGACGATGTGGTCAAAGACACCGAGCGGTTTATCGATGCACTGTCGCACCACGGCGTCACAAGAATCGTGCTTGTGCCTTCACTGCTGCGGGTGATGCTTGATGCGCGCGAGATTGGCGTCAGGCTTGCGAAACTGAAGTACTGCGTGTGCAGCGGCGAAGCGCTGCCTGCGGACCTGGCCCAACTCTTCCAGCAACGCCTGCCGCATTGCAGGCTGCTGAATCTGTACGGTTCGTCGGAGGTGTCAGCCGACGCAACTTATCACGAACTGGCCCAGGGCCAGACGAGGGCAAACGTCGCCATTGGCCGTCCACTGTCCAATGTCCAGATTTACATTTTGGACGAACATCTGCGGCCGTTACCGGCAGGAGCGAAAGGCGAGTTGTACGTCGGCGGCGACGCACTCGCTCGCGGTTACCTGGGACGCCCCGATCTGACAGCGGCGCATTTTATTCCTGACGTCGCCGGCGAGCGGGCGGGTGCAAGGCTTTATCGTACCGGCGACCTGGCGCGGCGATTGGCTGATGGGACGATCGAATACCTGGGACGTGCCGATCATCAGGTCAAAATTCGCGGTTACCGCATTGAACTCGAAGAGATCGAATCTGTGTTGAAGCAGCACGAAGCAGTAAGAGAAGCCGTCGTGCATGCACACGCCGATGCAGCCACCGGCTTGCGACTCACGGCCTACATCGTTGCCGAAGAACCCGATGAGCGGACCATCAATGGGTGTCGTGAACATCTCCGCGAACGATTACCCGATTACATGATGCCCGCAGGGTTTGTATTGATGGACGCGCTGCCGTTAACGCCCAACGGCAAGGTGGACCGGCACGCGTTACCAGTTCCGCAGAAGACAGCAGATGTCGAAAAAGGTTTTCAGCCGCCGCGCAACCCAACCGAGCGAGAGATTGTTGAAATATGGAGTGAGCTGCTTGGTCTAGAGCGCGTAGGTGTTGAAGACAACTTCTTTGAACTCGGCGGCCACTCGTTGCTCGCAACGCAAATGATCTCACGCATTCGTATGAACTTCGGCGTTGAGCTCGACGTGAAGAAGTTCTTCCTGCGACCAACGATCACTACTTTGGCGGAAGTGGTTGAGCAGAAACTTTTCGCGGGAGCGGATCAAGCAACGCTCGCGGAGATGCTCGAAGCGATTGACGATTTAAGAGAGGAAGAAGCACAGAGACTGGCGTTGGGAAACTAAATCGCGTCAACGCAGAAGCCGCAGATAACGCAGATGCAAACGGTCGAACTATTGGACAAGCGCGAGCAAGTGATGCGGTTGTTTACCGCAAACGGAAACTCTGATTCATCGGAGATCCATGAGTACCTCTTCACGCTGGCGCGCAAAATCTGCGAAGCGTCGCACGTCAGCAGCGATATCAAGCTGAAACAACTGGTGGGGAAGTTCGATGGAAGCAAACTGCCGGAAGAGCCTGTTGAAATAAACACATATCTCGATTATCTGGCAGAGAATGTTGCGGCCCATTCGACCCACACTTCATCACCGCGATTCATTGGCCACATGACCTCGGCGTTGCCCTTCTTTGTGCAGCCGCTGAGCCAGTTTATCACCGCGCTGAACCAAAACACGGTGAAGACTGAAACAGCCAAGGCCTGCACGCCGCTGGAACGCCAGACATTGGCCTTCATGCATCGACTCGTTTACGACCTTCCTGACGAGTTCTATCGCCGCCACACGCAGGCCGCGGACAGCACATTAGGCATCATGGTTTCCGGCGGCACTATCGGAAATATCACTGCACTGTGGTGCGCGCGCAATGTTTCGCTCAGTTCGCGAAACGGCTTCCCTGGTGTCGAAGCGGCAGGCTTAACGGCCGCGCTCAAGGATTACGGCTATGAAGGCGCCGTGGTGATCGGTTCGAGCCTCATGCACTACTCGCTGGAAAAGACTGCGGATCTGCTGGGGATTGGGACGTGCGGTCTCGTAAGAGTTGCGACTGACAAGCACAATCGGATGGACGTCGATGCGCTGCGTCGAACGGTTGCAGAGTGTCGCGCACGCCGGCTGCTTATCATCGCCATCATTGGTATCGCCGGAACCACCGACGTGGGATCTATCGATCCGCTCGCGGAAATAGCCAAGCTTGCCCAAGAAGAGGGAATTCACTTTCATGTCGATGCCGCGTGGGGAGGGCCGCTGCTCTTTTCTCGCCGTTACAAACACTTGTTAAGCGGCATCGAGCAGGCCGACTCCGTAACCATTGACGGACACAAGCAGCTTTACCTTCCTTTGGGAGTTGGGATTCTTGTATTCCGCAATCCGTTTCTGGCCCAGGCAATTCAAAAGCAGGCGCGTTACATCGTCAGGGCAACATCGATTGACCTTGGTAAGCGCGCGCTCGAAGGGTCGCGTCCCGCAAACGCACTGTTGCTCCATGCCGCCCTGCATTTGGTTGGACCGCAGGGCTACGAGTTTCTCATTGACGAAGGAATTCGCAAGACACGTTACTTCGCCGGACTGCTGCGTACGGATCCGGCTTTTGAACTACTCGGCGAGCCTGAAATAAATATCCTGAACTACCGCTACGTGCCCGCGCCTTTGAGAGAAAGAGTCTCGACGGGCAATCTCAGCGAAGACGATCTGAATTTTTTGGACCAGTTCAACGAAGCGTTGCAAAAGACTCAACGGCAGGCCGGCCGCACTTTCGTTTCCCGAACTCGAGTCGAAACAGCTCGCTACGGCGCGCAGCGGCCGCTCGTTGCTTTGCGCGCTGTGCTCGCCAACCCCATGACGACGAAAGCAGACCTGCACGCCGTACTGGCCGACCAGGTGGACATCGCGAGACAGATAGGCTTTGCAGTTGGACAAGGTAAGTCTGCGGGGCGATAGCGGCAGGTCCGTGACAGCGACTGTGATTTATTGCCAATGTTGCCGGATGATTTAAGACAAAAGCTAAGCAGCCTCTCGCCTGCGAAACGATCGCTACTACTGCAATCGATGCGAAGAGAAGCAGTGCGCTCGGAGCGGCCGCTTACTATTCACCCACGGGCAAACAAAGAACACGCGCCGCTATCGTTTGCTCAGCAACGTCTCTGGTTTCTCGCGCAGCTCGATCCAAACTCGACTGCCTTTAATTTCCCACTCGCCGTTCGGCTCACAGGCCGGTTGCGCGTTGACGTGCTGGAGCGCTGCTTCAATGAAATCATCCGGCGTCACGAGATCCTCAGGACAAGCTTCACTCAAGTCGGGGAGCAGCCGGTGCAGGTTATCAATCCGCCACCGCAACTCCCTTTGCCAGTGGAGAGTCTCGAGCACCTGCCCGCTGGAGAACGTGAAGAAGGGGCCCGGCGTCTTCACCTGTTGGAAACGCAGCGACCGTTTGTTTTGTCGCGTGCGCCGCTATTACGCATTCGACTCTGGCGACTGGAAGAGCGCGTTCACGTGCTTTCGCTGAACCTGCATCACATTGTTTGGGACGGTTGGTCGGCAGGGATATTCATCAACGAGATCTCAGCATTGTACAAGGCCTTCGTGTTGGACCAACCCTCGCCGCTGCCCCAGTTGCCGATTCAGTATGCCGACTTCGCGATCTGGGAACTTGAACGGCTGCAAGGCCCGGTGCTCGAAGAGCGTCTGAGGTATTGGTATCCGCGTTTGCAAAATGCTCCACGACTCGATCTTCCCATGAAGCGTTCGACCGAGAAAAACGGTGGCTCGCATGGCGCACGCCTGTCGTTGCTTGTTCCGCCGGCGTTAGGCCAGGCGATCCGCGATTTGAGTCGAGCTGAAGGCGTGACCACTTTCATGATGCTGCTCGCCGCGTTCAACATCCTTCTCAGTCGTTACTCCGAACAGGACGACGTCGTGATTGGCGCAGACGTCGCTAACCGCACCACGTTTGAAACGGAGCAACTGATTGGTTTCTTCGTCAACCAATTGGTTCTGCGTACTGATTTAAAGGAGAACCCGACGTTTCGCGAGTTGTTGGATCGAGTGCGCCAGGTCACCGCCAGCGCCTATGCTCATCAGGATCTGCCGTTCGACGTATTAGTCCAGAAATTGAAGGTCAAGCGGCAACCGGCCCAGCATCCGTTCTACCAGATCAAGATCGTCTTTCAGAACTTTCCGACTGGCTCGCTCGAGCTTTCTGATTTGCAGCTCGAGGTACTCGAGTTGCACGAACGTGTGCCCCAACTCGATCTGATTCTGTTTCTTTGGGACCACAATCAGAATGTTGGTGGCCAACTCGAATACGACACCGGTTCGTTTGCAGAAGATTCGATGAATACTTTACTGAAGCACTACCTCAGGCTGCTCGAGAGCATCATCGCGGCGCCTGACGCCCGCCTCGATCAGCTGGAGATCTTCACGCGCGAGGAACTTGAACAGAAGCGACTGGAAACAACTCAACGAATCCAGTCAAATCGCGGCAAGTTAATTACGACCCGACGCACCGCCGTCAATCTGTAAGTAGAAATCTACCATGAGTTCCATGCTCGGACAGAATGTTGAAGGATTCCGTCTGTCGACGGACCAGGAACACGTACTCAGTCTCCACTCGAGCAATCCCAGATACGTGAGTGTCATGGCGATCCTGATCGAGGGACCTCTCGATAAGAGAGTGCTGAATCGGACCCTGACGAAGGTGATAGAACGTAACGAGATTCTACGGACCACTTTTCATTACAAAACCGGCGCCAACGTTGCGCTTCAAGTGGTGATGAGTGCGAACGGAAACGCCCCCTGGACGGAGATCGATTTTAGTCACCTGGAAGACGCGCAACAGAAAGAAGCAATAGATCGTAAGTTTGTGGAATTCCAGAATAGCGCTGTTGATCTGGACCAGTTTCCATTGTGGCAGGCATCGGTGCTTCGTTTGGCCACAGAACGCCATGTCCTGATCTTCGGTGTACTGGCGTTATGCGCCGATAATCTCACGCTCAAGAATTTTCTGACGGAGCTGGCGCGGTTTTATGTCTCCGACCTCCCGGCAAGCGAAGCAGTCGCCGAGCAGGTCCAATATGCCGACTTCTCCGCCTGGCAACAGGATCTGCTCGAAACCAGGCAAGCTGAACAAGCGCGGGCCTTCTGGGAGAAGCGTCAAACTGGCGTTGGTGGAAGATTGCCGTTCGAGCTCAGGCGCAGCCTTGCAGCGCCGTTCACGCCTGCCACTCTCAATTCAAATGTCGATGCCGGCACCCTCACGCGGTTGGACCAGGTTGTTCGAGCGCTAGGCGTCAACGATGAGCTCCTTCTCTTGACGTGTTGGCTCGTACTGCTACGCCGTTACACCTCTGAAGCTGACGTTGCCGTTGGCCTAACAACTGATGGCCGCGGTTACGAGGAGTTGCGTCCGGCGCTCGGACTATTTGCAAAATCTCTTCCGCTGCGCATTCGAATAAACGAAACAACCACGTTCGAGGAGCTGTTGCGTAAGGTGGGTCAGGCTGTCGGCGAAATGCGCGAATGGCAGGAATACTTCGTGGCCCGATCTCAGGACGACGAGTTTGGCTTCGAACATATCGGAACCTTTGAAGAAGTTTCAGCAGGGGGCGTCTTATTCTCAATTTTGCGCCAACAAACTTACCTCGCGCCTTTCAAACTGAAACTCGTGTGCTCGCGGCGGGCGGGCCAGCTCGCGTTCGAATTGCAGTACGACCGCGAATGCTTTGCGACTGAAGAGATCGAGCGGCTGGGTACACACTTCAGCGAGTTATTGCGCAACGCAGTACGGCATCCCGAATGGCCTCTGGAAAGGCTGCAAATCGTCAACGAACAAGAGAAACGCCAACTGCTCTTCGACTTCAACCGAATCGAAACCGGTGCTCAACCCGTCACGCTCATAACCGAACTCTTCGAAGCTCAAGCGGAACGTACGCCGGAACACGCCGCGGTGATATTTGGCGTTCAGCAACTCACCTACATGGAGCTCAACCGCAGGGCCAATCAACTCGCGCGTCACCTGAGTAACCTCGGCGCCGGTCCGGAAGTGAGAGTGGGAATCTTTCTCGAACGCTCGCTGGAGATGGTGCTGGCTATCCTCGCTGTGCTAAAAGCCGGCGCGACTTATGTGCCTCTCGATCCATCGTATCCGGAAGAACGCCTGTCGTTCATGATCGAAGATTCGGCCGCCTCGGTGCTGCTGACCGTGGACGAGCTTGCGAATCGTTTGCCAGTGAATTGGGGTTACTTGGTCTGTCTCGACGGAGACTGGTCCAACATTGAACTCGAGAACGCCGAGGGTTTTTCGGGGCTCGGAGTCGCAGACAACGCTGCTTATGTGATTTATACATCGGGTTCAACCGGGCGGCCCAAGGGAGTGGCAATCAGTCACAGAAACCTGGTCAGTTCCACGTTCGCGCGGCTCGCCTACTATGCTGAACCCGTAAGCAGTTTCCTGCTGTTGCCGTCTTTTGCGTTTGATAGTTCTGTAGCGGTGATCTTTTGGTCACTCTGTAGCAGCGGCGGCGCGTTAGTGTTACCGGTTGAAGGCGGACAGCGAGATCCCGCCTATATAGCGCGACTCATCGAGGAACAAGAGGTCTCGCATGTTCTCTGTCTGCCGTCGTTGTATTCGCAATTGCTGGCGCAGCAACCGGCGACGGCGCTCTCTTCGTTGAGCACGGTGATCGTTGCGGGAGAAGCGTGCCCGGCAGACACCGTCGCTGAACATTTCAGGCAACACCCCGAAGCTTCGCTCTTCAATGAATATGGACCAACAGAAGGAACAGTTTGGAGCACTGTCTATGAATTGAGACCTGAAGACGGTGCAACGGCGCCGGTACCCATCGGTAAGCCGATTCCGGACAGCAAGGTCTATTTACTTGACGCGTCAGGTCGGATGGCAGCAGCCGGTCTGCCCGCAGAGATATACATCGGCGGAGCGGGGATTGCGCGCGGCTACCTCGATCGTCCGGATTTGACTGCGGAGAGATTTACTCCGGATCCATTTAGCACGATGCCAGGAAGGCGACTCTACCGCACGGGGGATTTGGGACGTTATCGCACCAACGGTGATATCGAGTTTCGAGGCCGCAGCGACAATCAGGTTAAGGTGCGTGGCTATCGCATCGAGCTCGGCGAGATCGAAAGCACTCTGGCCCAGCACGGAGCGGTGCGTGATTGCGCAGTGGTTTTGCGTGATGATGAAGGCGACAGCCGCCTCGTAGCTTATCTTGCCACTCGCAGTGGTTCTGTTCTTGCTCCGGAAGAACTGAAGCAACAACTCAAAGAGAAGTTACCGCATTACATGGTGCCGTCGGCCTTTGTAATTCTCGACGAACTGCCACTCACGCCGAACGGCAAAGTCGATCGTGCGGCCTTGCCGGAACCGAGCAGAGCATCGCGACAATGTGAGGAGACCTATATCGCGCCACGCACGCCAATCGAAGCTGTGCTCGCCGGCATTTGGGCCGAGATACTGAATCTCGAGCGCGTCGGAGTGGACGATAACTTTTTCGATCTGGGCGGGCATTCACTGCTGGCAACTCAGTTGGTCTCGCGCCTGCGTAACACGTTTCAAATTGAACTGCCCGTCGCATTGTTGTTCGACGTTCCTACTCTGGGCCAACTGGCCGAGGCGATCTTGAAGCATGAGCCAGTGCCCGGACAGATCGAAAAGATCGCCATGCTGATAAACCAGGTTCAGAACTTGTCTGACGCGGACGTTGAACAGGTGTTCGAACAGGAACAGCTAAAAGCGATGGTAGAGAAGGCGTAATGACTGCACTTCCGCTTAAGAAAAAGGAGTTGCTTGCGTTACTGCTCGAGAAGGAGGGCATCAAACTCCTTCCGACGATTCCGAGGAAACCGGATCGCAATCCGGCGCAACTGTCGTTTGCGCAGCAGCGGCTCTGGTTTTTGAATCAACTCGATCCGCAGAGCTCGTTTTACAACCTGCCGACGGTGCTGCGTCTCGAGGGGCCGTTGAACATCGCGGTGCTGCAGCGCGCGCTCACCGAGTTAGTGCGGCGGCACGAGTCGTTGCGGACGACGTTTGCGATGGTCAACGGGGAACCGGTCCAGGTGATTGGGTGGGGCCGGGCAGAGTTTAGATTGCTGGAGAAAGGCGCCTTCGCGAGTGAAGCGGAAGCGCAGGAGCGACTAAACAGGGAAGCGCAACGACCGTTCGATTTGGAAAAAGGACCACTGCTG
>DATNFX010000411.1:0-5029 GCA_035606195.1 Pyrinomonadaceae bacterium | reverse complement strand
CGAACAGAGTTTTAGGGAGTTGTTGCAGCTGGTGCGGGAGACGGCGCTGAACGCGTACGCGCATCGGGAGCTACCGTTCGACACGCTGGTGGAGCATCTGCAACCGGACCGTTCGCTGAGTCATCATCCGCTGTTTCAGGTGATGTTTGTGGTCCAAAACGCACCCGCAGTTCCTATCAATGTGCCCGGACTTACGGCATCGCTACTGCCACATAGGACTGTTGCGGCCAAGTTTGATCTTAACTTCCATTTGGGAGAGACGCCGGCTGGAATTGCAGGCCAACTGTATTACAACCGTGACCTTTTCGACACTGCAACGGCAGAACGGTTAATTGGTCATTATAGGCAACTTCTCCGCAGTGTATTAGCCGACCTCAATCAGCCTATAGCGAGACTCCAACTATTGCCTGCCGAAGAGCAGAAGAAAATGTTCGGATGGAGCAGGACGAAGACTGAAGAGTTGGACCATCGATGCATTCACCGTCAGTTCGAGGAGCAGGCGGAAAAGACTCCCAACGCACCCGCCGTCGTCTGTTTGGACCAGCAGTTGAGCTTTGCAGAACTTAATAGCCGCGCGAACCAGTTGGCGTATTACCTGCGCTGGAAGGGCGTGCGAACGGAAACAGTTGTTGGCATTCACCTGCTGCCGTCAATCGATGCGATCGTGGCGCTGCTCGGAATTCTTAAAGCCGGTGGCGCTTACGTTGGTCTCGATCCGACGCTGCCTGGTGAGCGCCTGAACTTTATGGTGGACGATGCGAACGTATCGTTGGTCCTGACCAGTAGCGAGATCCCCGCCTGGTTTTCAACCGGCAACGTCGCATTCGTGGCGCTCGACACTATTTCTGAGGGGCTCGCCAACGAAAATACTGACAATCCGGATATCCACATCGCGTGGGAAAACCTCGCATACGTTATCTACACTTCCGGCTCAACCGGGAGACCTAAAGGCGTAGCGGGCGCGCACCGTCAACTCGCGGCGTATCTAAACGCGATCCTCGATCGTTTGCACTTCGTACCCGGCTCAAGTTTCACGATGCATCAGGCGTTGAGTATCGACGCGCCTGTGACTCAGTACCTGGTGACGCTGTGCCGCGGTGGCGTGCTGCACATCATCCCCCACTACCTGGCAACAGATCCCGATGCCCTCGGTAAATACTTTCAGCTCCACCGCATCGATTATTTCAAGTGTGCTCCCTCGCACCTCGCGGCCCTGCACGCTTCCGAATGGCCCGAACAGATAATGCCGCGACGTTTGCTGCTGATCGGCGGCGAGGCGGCGCATGCTGACTGGGTGGCGTCAGTTCAGCAGTTGGCCCCAGCCTGTGCAATCGTCAACCACTATGGACCAACCGAAACAACCGTTGGGGTGATGACATATCGATTCTCCAGCGCGAGTGAAGTGCAAGGGCCAACGCTGCCACTTGGCCGCCCTCTTCCCAACGCGGAAATCTATTTGCTCGATGCGAGTCTTAATCCGGTTCCTGTCGGTGTTGCCGGAGAAATTCTTATCGGCGGAGAAACTTTGTCGCGTGGATATCTCAATCGTCCGGAACTCACGGCGCTCAAATTCATCCCGAATCCTTTCGGCACAGAGCCCGGGGCGCGACTCTACAAGACAGGCGATCTCGGCCGCTATCTCGTTGATGGCAATGTCGAGTTTCTCGGCCGCATCGACCAGCAGGTCAAGGTGCGAGGGTTTCGCGTCGAGCTGGGTGAGATCGAAGCAGTCCTCATGGACCATTCATCTGTTCAGGCCGCGGCGGTGTCGAAGTGGGAACAGACGCCGGGCGCCGAATCTCTTGTCGCGTACGTAGTCGCGAGTGGGCCTACTCCGGAGTTGCACGGCGAACTCGTGCAATTCCTGCGCGCGAAGTTACCAGACTACATGGTCCCTTCAGTGTTTAAGTTCCTCGATGCCTTGCCCCACACAGCCCAGGGAAAAATTGATCGCCGCTTGCTGCCCGCGCCGGATGTTTGGTACTCGGAGCTTCGTCGGGATTTCGTCGCGCCGCGCACGCCGACCGAAGAGAGCGTCGCAGAAGTCTGGATCCAGCTTCTCGGGCTGCCTCGAGTCAGTGTGTTCGACAACTTTTTTGATCTGGGTGGTCACTCTCTGTTGGCTACGCGTCTGCTTTCGCGACTGCGCCAGAATCTTTCGATTGAGTTGTCGCTGCGCACGATTTTCCAGGAACCGACGATCGCCGGTCTCTCACGCATGATTGATCACCTAGCTGAAAATGAAGTGGCAATGGTTGCGGCGGCGCCGAGCGTGGTGCCGGTCGCGCGCCAGGAACGTCGCACAAAGCTCTCAGAATTAAGAAAGAACATGAGATGAAATACGAAGCTGTACCAGCCATGGCGGGGCAGACGCCGCACGTTCGCGTGCAGTGTTCCGAGCTTCCTGCCGTGCACATTTACGCAAAGCTGGAAGGTTGCAATCCCACCGGCAGTGTTAAAGACCGGGCTTGTCTCGGCTTGATTAATAGCCTTCGCGAAGAAGGAAAACTCAACCCGTCGATGACTCTGCTCGATGCTTCGAGCGGCAACATGGCTTGTGCCGTGGCGTTTTATGGCAGACTCGTGGGCTTTCCTGCCACGGTAGTCGTGAACTCAAAACTGACAATCGACAAGCGGAACTTTCTTGAATATTTCGGTGCGGAAATCATCCAGGTAGGCGACTACACGATCGAAGGCAACAGGTATTGTCGCGAGGTGCTGCTGCCGCGCGATCCCGATCAGTATTTGTTCCTCGATCAACTTCACAACTGGGCCAATCCGCGTGCTTACTACGAAAGCATTGGGCCGGAGATTCTCGCTGATTTCCCTGACGTAAAAGCGGTCGTCGGATCGCTCGGTTCTGGAGGAACGATGACCGGCACCGGCCAGTTTTTCCGGGAGCACAAACCGGACGTAAAACTGATCGCGGTACAGGCGGCTCCCGGCACAAAGATTCCCGGCACGGGCGCTTTCGATGATGGCGACTACATCACCCCTTTCATTCAGCAGAGTATCGATAACAATGTCTTCGATTACATCGTTAAGGTAACTGAACGTGATGCAATACAAAGGACCCTCCAGCTCAGAGACCAGGGACTGTTCTGCGGCTTGCAAACCGGCGGCGTATTGCACGCCGCGACCGTCGCGACGCGCCATTTTGGTCTCGAAGGCGATGTCGTAATACTTTCCGGCGACACCGGCTGGAAGAACCTCGCAAAGCTGCTCCAAGTCAACACCTAACGCTCTTCCTGTGCAATCTCTTCATTTGATGTGTCTCAGTGGTTTTTGAACTACAGACACAAAGGGAGAACACAGAGGTTGTACCGAGAGGAAGTAGAAAATGAAGAAGTATGTCTTGATCATTCCCGATGGCGCGGGCGATACCTATCGACTGTTTGGCAGGTCGCCCCTGGCAGTCGCGCGCACGCCACACATGGATTTCCTGGCTCGTGAAGGTGTCTGCGGTCTGATGCAAACCCTCTACGACGACTTACCAAAAGAGAGCATTGTGGCCCAATTGGGAATGCTTGGTTGGGACCCTCATCGCCACTATCCGCACGGAAGGGCCTCGTGCGAATTGCTGGCCCTCGAAGATGTCGCCTTGAACGAAGAAGACCTCGCGTTTAGGGCCAATATGGTGTGCATGGAAAACGGTACTCTGGTCAGTTACAGCGCGGATTGCATTCCCACCGATCAATCGCGACCGCTCGTGGATCTGATCAATCAGGAAATGAAGCGGAACTTTGCGGACTTTGAGCTTTATCACAATTGCGATTTTAGAAACACCCTCGTCGTGCGTTCGGCAGGAGTCAGTCCCCTGACCCTGCGTTGTCCTGAACCACACGAGAACCACGGGCGCGAATTTGATATCAGTGCGCTGATTGAAGGGACTGATGCGTCGAGCGACCGTTTAGCGAAACGTCTCAATCGTTATCTCGAAGGCGTTGCGCGGCTGCTTGAAGGTGAAGCGGCAAACATGCTCTTCCCATGGAGTCCCTCAGTAGTCCTTAAGCTGACGCCGTTTCACGAGAACGTCGGATTCGAGGCTCCCGTCGCGATAGTTGGCTGCATGGATTTTTTGCACGGTATTGCCAAAGCAGGAAAACTCGATTTCTTCAAGATCGGTAACGGTCAGCCTCAGACTGATTACGCCGGTAAAGGCGCAAAAACGGTTGAGTTACTCGACGCGGGCCACGGGTTTGTGATTTGTCACATCAACGGGCCGGATGAAGCAGCGCACATGGGCCAGGTGCAACTGAAGATCGAATCATTGGAAAACATCGACGAATACATCGTGGGCCCGGTATTGAAGTATTTTGAGCAGCACTCGGATGAACTCGGTGGCGTGATGATTGTACCCGACCATTTCACAAACTATGTGCCAAACCTCGAGGAGAAGAGACGCATCGATGTGCACTCCGCCGATCCGGTGCCGTTTGCGTTATGGAATGGTCGCGAAAGAGACGCCGCGCGTTATTACAGCGAAGATGATGTCCTGATTGGCAAGTATGCGTCGCCAGCGGTGAGCCATCTTGATCTGCTGCGACTGCTGGGTGTTGCCCGCGAGCAGCAGGTATATCTGCGTACATCTGCGTAAATCTGTATTGAAATCGACCTTGAATGGCAAAGCATGCGACCGCAAGTTCAAATGGAACAATCCGTGAAAACTGAGACATTTGACGACGACGATGTCTATGTCTTCCCAGCGTCGTTTGCGCAGCAGCGGCTCTGGTTTTTGAATCAACTCGATCCGCAGAGCTCGTTCTACAACGTGCCGACGGTGCTGCGTCTCGAGGGGCCGTTGAACATCGCGGTGCTGCAGCGCGCGCTCACCGAGTTAGTGCGGCGGCACGAGTCGTTGCGGACGACGTTTGCGATGGTCAACGGCGAACCGGTCCAGGTGATTGGGTGGGGCCGGGCAGAGTTTAGATTGCTGGAGAAAGGCGCCTTCGCGAGTGAAGCGGAAGCGCAGGAGCGACTAAACAGGGAAGCGCAACGACCGTTCGATTTGGAAAAAGGACCACTGCTG
>DATNFX010000410.1:0-14600 GCA_035606195.1 Pyrinomonadaceae bacterium | reverse complement strand
GCGAAGGACGTGAAGCTGCCGCCGGGAATGACGGTGGAGTACGGCGGATTGTATCAGGAACAACAGTCGAGTTTTCGCGAGCTGGCGTTGGCGCTCGTGTTGGCGGTAGTGTTGGTCTTTATCACGCTGCTCATCGAGTTTCGTTCTTACACTCATCCGATAGCGATCGTGACGGGCGCCGTGCTCGCGCTGAGTGGCGTGTTGCTGGCGTTGTTCATCACGGGATCGACGCTGAATGTGGTTTCGTTGATGGGAATGATCATGATCGTGGGCATTGTTGCGAAGAACGGAATCCTGATGCTCGATGCTGTTGAAGAGAATCTCGCATCGGGCGACACGTTGCGACAGGCGCTCGTGAGATCGGGACGGCGACGATTCCGACCTGTATTGATGACGTCGCTTGCGGCAATGCTCGGAATGTTGCCGCTCGCGCTTGCAATCGGAGCTGGAGCGGAACTCCTGCAACCTCTGGCAATCGCAGTGATCGGCGGATTGACGATGGCGCTGGGGTTGTCGCTCATCGTCACGCCGACAGTTTACGCGATGTTGCGCCGGCAACCTGTCACTGATTCGACAAGGGGAGCAATTAAATGATTAGGTCCATATTTTTCATTCTTGCCATCGCTACGGCGACATGCGCGCAGACACCTCCAAGATCACTCGAACGTGACTTCTTCAAAAATATTCTGAACGATCAAAAAGCGATTTGGACGGCGCCGATGCATCTTGAGCGACAGGATGCGAAGTGGGTGATTCCGAGCAGCATCGGTTTCATGGCTTTGGTTACTACAGATCGAATAACTGGCGACGAAATAGCCGAGTTTGATGGTCAACTGAAAGCGAGCCGCATCGTCAGTCATGTCGGTTCGGTTTATGGTCTCGGAGCGATTTCGGGAGCTTTTTATTTGTTTGGTCGTGAGAAGGGTGACGATCGAGCGAGAGAGACCGGGTTGTTAAGTGCGGAGGCACTGGTTGATAGTGTGATCGTCGAATCGGCATTGAAGGGAATTACGCAACGCGCGCGTCCGATGACGGGGGTCGAGCGCAGTGAGTTCTTTGATGGTGGAAATTCGTTTCCGTCGGGTCACAGCACGCAGGCTTGGGCCGTCGCGACTGTCATTGCGAATGAGTACAAGGATCGGCGGGCGGTTCAGATAGCAGCATATGGAGCGGCAACTGCGGTGAGTGTCGCGCGCTTTACGGGGCAGAAACACTACCTTTCAGATGTGGTGGCGGGAAGCGCGCTCGGGTATGCGATCGGCAGATACGTCTACACGACTCACCATCGCACTCCTGCAGTCAGCCAGATCATGATCTTCCCTCAATTCAACCGCGCGTCGCACGCCTACGGCCTCTCGCTAACCTGGCGCTTCTGAACGTACTGTAGGGGCGGCCCTCCGTGGCCGCCCGCCGTCGAATCGATCTCTTTGCGAAATGACTCGATCGATTGTGTTACAAAAGATCGAGTTCCACGCCGGGCGGCCACGGAGGGCCGCCCCTACAGTACGTTCGATAATTTTTATAAACTCTCACGGGTATGTTTAATTCGGTTCGAATAAGATTGATGCTGTGGTATGCGGGCGTGCTGGCGCTCTCGCTGGTTGCGTTTGCACTCGTCATCTATTACGCCGCCGCCAAGGGTTTTCACGATCGACAGGACGAGTCGCTGCGCTCGACGGCCCAAACGGTTGCCAGTGCATACGTCGAAGAGATCGGAGAAGCCCACTCACTGACCAAAGCCGCCGAGATCGTCCTAGTCGAACTGACCTTCCCGAACCGTTACGTACAGATTATCGACAGCAACGGGCACTCAATCGCATCTTCCAAGAATCTCTCCGGCACCCACCTGACGATTCCCCCAGGAACCGTCGGCTTCGTTACCGTCGATGACACACGAGTCGCAGTCGTTCCAGTTTCAAGTGATCCTACGCTGGGATTCGCTGCGGTTGCTGAACCGTTGAGCGTACTTGAAGAAGGCCTGGGTCAATTGCGGCGCGACTTTTTTGCAGGTGTTCCGCTTGTGCTCGTGTTGGCGTCGTTGGGTGGGTACATTCTCGCTCGCAAGAGTTTGGAGCCGATAGCATCGATGGTCAACGAGCAACAGCGATTCATTGCCGATGCTTCTCACGAACTCCGCACGCCCCTCGCAGTCTTACGCGGTGAAACGGAAGTGGCGCTCGGGAGAACGCGCACTGTTGAAGAATACCAGGAGTCGTTAACGTTGATTCAGGAGGAAGCCGAACGGCTCTCGCGCATCGTTGAGGATTTGTTCATCCTCGCGCGCCAACCTATCCAATCCCCCACTGCCCTGGTCAAAGAGCCGGTTTCATTGACTGACGTCGTGAAGGATTGCGCGCGCGCTGCACAAGTGCTCGCCAGTCGCAAAGGTGTGCGACTCAAATTGGAAAACGATTCGACGTCAATCGCTCTGAACGCAGACGAGGAACTGATCAAACGGATGATTCTGAACCTGCTGGACAATGCAGTGAAATACACGCCCGAAGGTGGTGAGATTTCCCTCGCGCTCGAGAAACACAATGGAAGCGCCGAGATTGTCGTACGCGACACCGGGATTGGTCTTTCGCAGACGGATCAGCAGCGCGTCTTCGATCGTTTCTATCGAGTGGATAAGGCTCGCTCACGTGCACTCGGGGGCGCGGGCCTGGGACTTTCGATCGCAAGAAGCATCGTCGAAGCGCACGGAGGAAATATCACGATCGACAGCACTCCTCGCCACGGCAGCACCTTTACCGTCTCATTGCCACTAGCCACAAAAGGCACATAAAGCACAAAAGGCACATAGACGTTGCGTATTTCTTTTGTGCCTTATGTGCTTTTTGTGCCTTTTGTGGCTAATTGGGATTTGTTTTTAGTGCGCGGCCCGTGTCTAGGCGCGACTGCACTGGACCATCGATGCGCTTTCCTGTTTTTTGAATCTGATCGACTATTTTCGCGTTTTCAAGAGTCGGGTACTGCGCGTGGAGTAGCGCTGCGGTGCCGGCCACCAGTGGCGCGGCCATCGAGGTTCCGTTCCACGTACCATACAAACCACCGGGTACAGTGCTCGTGATTCCGACGCCAGGCGCCGCAACTCGAATCCACGAACCGCGAGTTGAAAACGACGCGAGCTGGTCCTGCTGTGTCGATGCGGCAACGGCTATCAATCCATTAACGCCCTCTGCCGCCGGATACTGCTCCGTAAAATCTCCACCGTTACCCGCAGCCGCAACGACAACCAGATTTCGATTTCCGATTGCCGGAAAATCTTCGCCGCCGCCACAGACCTTGTCCAACACGTTCTTTAATAAGCGCGTCCGTCGCAAGGTGCTGAGACTAAGATTGATCACGTCGGCGCCATCATGTGTGAAAGGATTGCCATCGGGATCGGCCGCATACGCCAACGCTTCGGCGAGCACCCACGTGTTGCCGATGCCTCGCTGATCGAGCACACGCACAGGAATGATCTTCGCGTCGGGCGCTACGAGCGCAATGAGTCCGGCAACGTGTGTTCCGTGACCGAATGGTCCAATGGTTTGATTACCAACCTCACTCGGATCATTGTCGAAGTCGACGAAGTCAAACCCAGGCAGCAGATGGCCCGACAATGCCGGATGGGAAAAATCGACTCCCGTATCGAGCACGGCAATCTTTACCGGTTGGCCATCTTTACCAATGCCGCGGTTGACTTTCTGAGCGTCGGCTAAGTTGATCGTGACCGGCGCCCACTGCTTCGTGTATGCCGACGGTGTACCAACGCTCCAACCGTTCCCAACACTCCAGCCGTTGCCGCTACCTTCTGGAGCTGTCTGGGTGAAGTTTGGTTCCGCGAAAGTAACACGCCCATCATGAACGAGTTGGTCCACCCGATCTTCGACACGCGCGCCATCGGTGATTCGCAGCCGGTAAATCGGTCGCGATCCAAATTGATCGAGCGGTTTCGGATCGAGGGCATACTTCGCCGCGACTCCGGCAAGATCGCCCGCACTGCCGAGTTCCACGAGGACCTCGCCGCTTACAAAATCATTGTTGTCATCCGAGGCAGCAAGCGTTCCCCGCGTTGTTTTACTGGAAATTAAGCCGGCCGCGGCCAGAATAAAGAGTACAAGGACCGCGATTGCCACTCTGTGTTTGTTATATGAGCGATTCATAGGATGAACACCGACGGCGGGGGTCCGTCTCTAAGGACGTTGCACTAAACAGTCCAAATACGAAGGCTGAAAATACCTTCGCGTCAAATTATCACCAGTGTCCGACCAGTACAAAGGGCGACCAAAAGAACGGATGCGGCATTTCTTTCAACATCCTCAATTGCGCCGCTCGAAGACTGGTAGACAACGAAGAACCGGCTTTCATCTCGCGATAAAAATCGACCATCATCTGATTGGTGGCTTCGTCGTCCACCATCCAGAGGCTCAGTAAAACTGAGCGCGCTCCGGCCGAAAAGAAACCCCGCGCCAGACCAATCAACTCGTCACCGGGGGCGACGACGTTTGCACCGGTCTCACACGCGCTAAGCGTAACCAAGGCGTTATTCAACCTTAGACTATACGCTTCGCGAACAGTAAACCAGCCGTCAGCAAGTAGTAGTGCCGAAAAGAGTGGATTATCGGAACGAAACTGACCGTGGCAAGCTAAGTGTACTACATCTGCCGCCGTCGAGTGGAGTCGTAAAGCGTCCGCCGTAGCGGCGTCGTCCACAAACGCTGTCGTGTCGCCAAAAATTCCAACAAGCGAACGAATTTCGTCGTGAATCCTTGGCGTCTGTTCGTCTGAAACACCAAGTAACAGCGCGCGATCGAATCCATGCTCACCCCGATGCAGGCAGTGTTGAAAGATCGCGGCGCTCGGCGCGTACGACACCTCGCAAGTCTCAATCAGATACTTGTCGCCATCGTGCAAGGCGTGAAACGGAAGATAATGCAGGCCACCTTGCGGAACGATGATCAAATTTCGATTTTGTAGTGACGATTCGAGAGGACGCATCAACTGTCTGTGCAGCAGGTTCAAATGAGTCTTGATCTTTTCAGTGAGACTCGGCAGATGCCGGCGAACAGATTGCGCGCCGAATCGAAGCGTATCGATCTGAAAACGCAACGCATGCAGTTGCTGATTGATCTCAGCGATGGAACCAAGCTGACGCTCAACGTGAATTCGCTCGCGTGTTACGACGAATGCCAGCAGCTCGTTGTCGAGAGTTGTGTACTCAACGAGAGCATGATCATCACGTAATTCCGCTCTCAGCCGATCGACATCAAACGGTTGGTGCTGTAACGAAGTAGCAGAGCGCCTGTGATGAAGCTGGCGCGTGATCTCCAGCACTCGACTCTCGCGTTCACGCAATGCACCCTGCACGTCGCGTCGTCCCTGATTCATCTCCTTGTAGAGATAATTCAACTCTTCATGAAGCGAATCTATTTGTTCGAGTAGCTGCGACTCAAAGCTGTCACGCGCTTCGGTCGCCGGCTCGTGTTCGCCTCCGAGACTGTCGACAAGCGCACGCGAGCGAGCGCTTTCTACGAGCGACAAAGCCTCAGAGAGGCGTGATTCTCCGGCTTGCAAACAAATCCTCAGCAGCTCCTGATACGGAACCAATTTATTGGCAAAGAACGCGGTCTTGAATTCTTCGCCTGGCAGCGGCGCGCGCAATTCTTCAGTAACGGCGATGGCTCTTCTAAAGCATTGTTCGGCAATTTCCGTGTCGCCTTTGTCGATCGCTACCAGCCCCAGCCCGCTGTAACAGCGTTCAGTTATCTGCGGTGGTCCCTCACGAATCGCATCTTCAAGCGCGGACTCGAATAGTTGTTGGGCTTTGTCCGTATTCCCCAGACTGCGTTCGATCTCAGCAAGCAGCCAGCGGGCCAGCAGTAGCTGATGCCACCCACCAGAGGCAGACAAATCCGCCTCTGCCTTGGCTGCAAGGTCATGCGCCGTTTGGTGATCGCCATCGGCGTGATGCAGTTGCGCCTCTGACAACGACACGAGTGCCTCGCCTACTTTGTTGCCTTCAGCTTCGTAAAGCTCGCAGGCGCGTTTCAGCGATGCTAAAGCTTGATCGTGATTGCCGAGTAAAAACTCAGCTCGTCCACGCGATGCAAAAGCGCGTGCTTCATCAGCTCGCAAACCGAGCCTCGCGAAAGTCTCCGTGACACGCGCATAAATCTCAGTGGCCTCGGGCACCAGGTTCAGTTCGAGATAAGCATCCGCAATCTCTCTTTCGGCAAGCGCTGATTGGTGCGGCATACCCAGACCCTCGTACCGCCGGCGCGACCGCTCGAGATAGTCGAGCGCTTCATCGTAGCGACCACGCAGGAGGGCGAAGTTTCCGATGTTGCCTTCGATCTCGGCCTGCGTTACCGGCACGCCTGCATGCTCGGCCTGTTGCGCAGCCTCTTCATACAACGCGGACGCGGAAGAGAATTTGTGAAGAACGGCATGAGTGTTGGCGAGACAGTTGTTGATCGTCGCCAGTTGTTTCTCATTGTTGACAGCAACGAAGCGTTCGCGCGCCGAGGTATGAAACGTCTCGGCTTCACGGTATTGATCGCGGCGGAAATACAGATTGCCGATGTTGTGCTCGATCTTCCCGGCAGCAAGCAAATCGTGATGTTCGAGAAACACTTCTCGGGCCCGCAGCGCACACGCGATCGCTTCGTCGTAAAGACCGAGCATCGCGAGCGCGATCACTTTACTGACTTCGGTTGCGGCAGCGACTTCCGGCTTGTTGAGTTCGAGGAATCCGGTGCGCGCGCGATCGAGACTCTCGATCGCACCCGGCATATCGCCATCAATCAACGCTTCGATACCCGCAGACCAAAGGCAAAGCGCCTTGATTTCGGGCTCAGGACGTAGCTGTGAGATCCTGCGCAGAGTGGCAGCAGCAGCAAGCGAACGCGCGGGATCGCTGCTCCAGCCGTCAAGACAAATGTCTTTGACGATATAGGCGAGTTCTGTGGCGAGTTGTATATTTAGCGCGCCGAGAGATTCCTCAAGGAGCACATCGCGTCGGGATTCGTCAGTCTCGACAAGACGTGCCGCGAGTTCCGCACGGTCCATCTATGGATCACCGTTAGTGGCCGAGTTGAAGCGGGGGAATCTCTATCTCCAGCTCCGGCAAGTGAACGAGCATCGTATAGATGCCGCTCGGCACGGATTGGAAGCCGAACTCTGCGAGTTCGTTTAGATCGGCGGAAGCCGAAAAGGTGTCGCTCACCAGTTTTACATTCCCTCGCGATTCGCTCGAGCCCAGAATTTGACCAGCTATCTCCCATTCTCCACTTTGCGGAGAGACGCGCAAGTCAAGGTCGGCCATCTCGGTTGAGTAAACGAGTTGGCGGCCGGTAGTCGCTCCTGAACGTAATCCGAAGGCGGGTTGAGCAGTGAGACTGTCGAAGGTCAGCGCGGCCAGAACGCGCGCCAATCGAGAAGGTTCTCGATTGGCGCCTCGGTTTCGAAACATGGCCTTGGCGCTTTTGATCAAACTCGCCGGGGCATTGTCGACGTCATCAATTCTCATCAACCCGATCGCTTGTCGTAAGGTTTGCAACTCCTTCGCACAATGTGAACAGGTGGTTAGGTGTAAAAGAGTTTCAGCCGCGGGCTGCGACTGCTCGTCTGCGATATCGGCCAGCTCTGTGAAGGAAATATGTGGTGAGAAAATGTTCATAATTTACTTACCGTCCAAGCGGTTTCAGTCTTACCAACAAAACAGTGCCCCCACCAAAGCAGAAAATACCTCCCTCGCGGTAACGGTGGGACGTACTGTAGGGGCGGCCCTCCGTGGCCGCCCGGCGTGGAATCGATCTCTTTGGGTCAAAGGTATGATCGATCCTGTTTCAAAAGATCGAGTTCCGCGCCGGGCGGCCACGGAGGGCCGCCCCTACAGTACGTTCCATCATTTTTGTAAGAGTTGCAGCATTTTCTTCAGACAACGTGCACGCGTCGGGCCGATGCTGCCCTCCGGCATTCCGAAAGCCGCAGCTATTTCAGCGTACGACGGTGGTTCGGGCGCGTAATAAAGCAGCGTTAACAGCTTTTGGCACCGTTCATCGAGCGCCATGAGTGCTGTGCGAATCCTGTGTTGCTCCTCGAGACGCACGAGGTTTTCATCGGGCAATGGTGCTTCGTCCACCGCTGCTGTTAACTCCTCGTCGCGTCGTTCGTCGCTCGTATTAGGGGGACGGAGCAACCGTTCTTTCGACCTCAGTCGCCACGTCTTGCGGCGCGCTGTAGTCACCAGCCATGCATGCAAACGATCCGGATCCGTTATGTCATCCAGTTTTTGCAGTAACGTGGCAAATACTTCCTGAAACACCTCACTGGCTTGATCTTCATTGAGACCTGCTCGCCTGGGAATCGCATAAATCAGGCGTTGATAGCGATCGACTAACACCTCCCAGGACGATTCGTCACCTTCACGGCAGGCTTTCAGCAACTCTCTGTCAGTGGGCTGCATGTGAGGTTGAGCATAACATCGATGTATTTTTTGGCAATCCCGCCGCACTGTTTCACTGCAACAGTTGTCGGCAGCCGAATCCCAGACCCAGAAAGTATGTTGATGAAGCAATGACGACCCGACCCTCCCTTCTCTTTTATTGCCAACACTCTTTGGCGATGGGCCAACTCGTCCGCTCCCTGGCGCTGGGGGCAAGTCTGTCAGAGCATTTCCGCGTGATGTTATTGAATGGTGGTCGTATGCCGAAGGGACTCGTCATTCCCGCCGGTGTCCAGGTCATCAATCTGCCGCCACTCGGAATCGACGAAACAAATCAACTCGTCAGTCACGACAAGAGAATCTCAGTCGAACGGGCGCTGGATCGACGAAAGAAAATGATTCGCACCTGCTTCGACAATCTGCGGCCTGCGGTGGTGGTGCTCGAGTTATTCCCTTTCGGTCGGAAGAAGTTTGCGGTCGAGCTTCGGCCGTTGCTCGAAACAGCACACGCGGATGACAGGCGCTCGTTTATCGTCTGTAGTCTGCGAGATATTTTCGGAAGTGAGAAATCGATCCAGCAAAAGTACGACGACCGCGCGGCGATGCTGGCAAATCAGTTTCTGGATCTGGTGCTGGTGCACTCCGATCCTTCGTTCGCACATTTCGACGAATCTTTTCATCCGAGTGTGCCTTTAAAAGTACCGGTGATACACACTGGCTTTGTTGTGCCGCGGTTAACACCGGGGACTGCAGTTCCGAGAGCTCGAAAACGAATTGTGGTTTCCGCAGGTGGCGGGAGTGTGGGTGAACCGTTACTCCGAACGGCTATCGAAGCCCAGCGTTATCTTGAAGATGACCCTGAAATCGAGATGAAACTGATCGCCGGGCCTTTTATTCCCGACGATGCATGGAGCGCGCTCCGCGCGATGGCTCGTGCCAAGCCTCAACTGAACGTCGTCAGATGCGTGAATAATCTTTGCGATGAGTTGCGCGGCGCTGCGGTATCGATCAGCCAGGCAGGGTACAACACCTGTCTCGACGTCGTGCGCGCAGGTGCGCCCGCGCTGCTCGTTCCGTTTGTAAGAGGAACTGATTACGAACAGCAAAAACGCGCACTACGCCTGCAAAGACTCGGGGCGGCCGAGGTGATGGACCAGGAGACTCTGAATCCTGCACGTCTGGCGGCGACGATTCGAGAACTGATGAATCGCACAATGGCAAAACCACAACTCGACCTGGACGGAGCCAAACGTTCGACCCAGATCATCGCCTCAATGGTCACCGCCACCCCACAAGCAAAGGCGATCTCCTATCATAGTTGCTACGAAAACTGATCAGTGGTCAGTTGTCAGTTGTCAGTGGTCCGTGGTCCGTTGTCAGCGATGAAACTGACTACTGACAACTGACCACTGACCACTGACCAAAATTAAACTACTGCATTTCGTGCGATTACTTCGCGGTAGAAATCAGCGCTCAGTTTTGGCGTGCGCTTTTGCGAGGCGTAGTCGACGTAGTGAATTCCAAAGCGATTCGTGTAGCCGTCGGCCCACTCGAAGTTATCCATCAAACTCCACAGAAAATACCCGCGAACGGGAACACCTTCCGCAGTCGCGCGGCGCAACTGCGTCAGGTAACTGCGTAGAAACGTCACCCGATCCGTGTCGTAAACGCGACCGTCCTGCGCCGGTTCATCTGACGACGAACATCCATTCTCGGTGATGTAAATCTCTTTTACTCCCCAAAGCTTCGCAACGTGGCGTGGTCCCCAGTACAGCGCCTCCGGTCCAACGAAGAGCCACGGCGACGGCGCGTGCGGGAACGACTTCGGATGCGGCACGTGTGCGAAACCCACCGGCGAAGATTCATCAGCGCGCACAAACTGCGGTGTGTAGATGTTGATGCCGACAAAATCGAGCGGCGAAGAGATCGCTTTCAGATCTTCAGGCGTAAACTTCGGCGCATCAGCTCCGGCTGACTTCAAGTACCAGTCCGTGTACTTCCCTTCCTTGATCACCGTTAAGTACATGGCGTTCATCTCACGGGCCGCACTCTCAGCGGCCTTGATGTGTGCAGGCGTCTCAAACACCGGCGCGGGTACGGTCATGTTTTCCGCGAGTCCAACCTTTGTTCCCGGCTTCGCAGCAGCGCGAATGGCCTGCACTGCCAGCCCATGGCCCAACACTGCGTGATGTCGCGTTTGATTGAGACGCAAGCCCGTCAGTCTTAATCCCGGCGCGTGAACGCCCCAGCGATAACCGACTTCGATGAACGCTCCAAACTCGTTAATCGTGAAGATGTGCTTCACGCGATCCGTCAAGCGTGCGGCGACGTAACCGGCATAATCTGCAAACGCCTTCGACGTTTCGCGACCTTCCCAACCGCCGAAGCGATCCTGCAAAGACTGCGGCAAGTCCCAGTGATAGAACGTCGCAAAGGGCTGAATGCCGTTCGCAAGCAACTCGTCAACGAGACGGTTGTAGAAGTCGAGGCCTTTTGGATTCGGTTGACCATCACCGTTCGGGAAGACGCGTGGCCATGCGATCGAGAAACGGTAGGCTTTGACGCCCAAAGCTTTCATCAACTGCACGTCCCCTTTGTACAGGTGATAATGATCGTTAGCGATGTCGCCGGTGGCGTTGTTAACCGTACGACCGGGCGTGTGTGAGAAGGTGTCCCAGATGGAAGGACCACGACCGTCTTCGTTTACCGCTCCTTCAACCTGGTAAGAAGCTGTCGCTGTGCCCCAGATGAAGCCACGCGGAAACGAACGCAGCGCGTCGTTTTGTGCGTCTTGAACCGCGGCGGTTCCAAACGCCGGCAACTTAACAGTTGAAGCGACTGCCGCGGCCCCCGCGACTTTTGCGAATGTCCGTCTCGAAACTTTTTTCACGTAATCCTTCTCCTGTCGTTTAATTAAAAATTGCGGTACGTACTGTAGGGGCGGCCCTCCGTGGCCGCCCGTGGTTTTGATCGTGACGCTGAAACGCGACGCCGCCCGCTTCTTGAACCCCTTTACCAAGCCACGGGCGGCCACGGAGGGCCGCCCCTACAGTTCGTTCCGAGTTAGCCGACTACGGTTACGACTGACTTGGCGGGAACGGAGATGGTGAAAGCGCCGGAAAAAATATTCACCGCACCGAGCTGCGTTTGATTCTCCGTCGCCGAGGTGCGATACGGCGTCACACTCGCGGGCGCATTTACCAACCCATTCAGGTTCACCGTCACGGTGTGCGAAGTCTTCCCGGTGTTGGCAAGAACAATCGCAACATTCCCACTCGCCGGTCTCACCGCCGTAACCTGCAACGTTGCGTCACTCGACGTTGACGGCAGCAACACTGATCCCGGCCTAATGAACCGGCTGAATTGGCCAAGCACGTACAATCGTTTTGGCACCTGGAACGAGTCGGTCGACGGATCGGCATTGATAAGACCTTGATTGTCGTTGTTCAAGGTCATTGCCCACCAGTAGAACCAGGCACTAAACCGGCCTCCATTCAAAGCCTTATAGATCTCCGTGGACCATGTCATGCCATCATCGATAGTCCCGGTGTATCGTCCATCCAGGTTCGAGTCTTCAGTTTGCCAGATAGGCTTGTTGTACTGCGTGCAGCTATTACAAGGCGTGTCGAACTTATCGGTTCGCCCGTAGCCGTGTGTGGCTACGATTGCTGTCGCCGCACGCATTCCGGGGTCGTTCAGAAGTGGAAACCCCCAGGAGTTATCGAAGTTGGAATAGAAAGAAACTTCAGGCGCCATGATTCTCGCCGTCAATCCACTGGACGCGAGTGCCGGACGCAGGTGATTGGCGACAAAGGTATTCATTTCCGTCGTGGTCCACTCACAGCTATCGTAAGTGGTCCGCATATTTGGTTCGTTCTGAACGCTCTCGACCTGAGCCTCGAAGCCGAGTTGCGCTTTCGCATTGTTGAGCCACTGAATCTTGACTGTCGCCAGATCCGGATAGAACTGTGAACGGACGTGGCCACCGTTGATACACGAATTGTTGTCCTTCATCCAGGCCGGCGGGCTCCAACTCGAGACGAGGTATCTATTCACACCGTATCCCGCATTCACTCGTTGCAGCCATCGCATTCCGCTTTGGATGCCCCAGTAATTCCAATCGAAAACTCCAGGCGATGGATTGAAGTTGCACAAAAAACTACCGACACGTACCCAGCTCAAACCTGCGCTCGGTTGCGACGTCGAATACAGCAGGTCAAGTATCTGAGTTTGTTTTGCCGGCGAAAAGGCGTCGAGATCGTTCGCGACCCAGGTTACCGAGGCGCCAAATCCTTCGATAGTTTGTCTTGGATTGTTGTAATCAACATTCGCAGTTACGTTCGCCGCATGCGATGTCACGGGTATGAAAATGACCAGGCACACGGAGACTACGAGATTCAGTTGCTTGTGAAGTGTTTGTTTCATCTCATCCTCCTTCCTCGGTCTTTACTGGCCATCGCCGTAGAGAATTCCACGGCCGTTCGTGCCGACATAGACGCGTCCGAAGATGCGCGGGTCGCCGCTGATTGCGGTGTCGCCGGCACGGCCCCATTGATGCTGATCGTCGTTGATGCGCACCCACGTTTGTCCCGCATCGATCGAGCGGAAGATTCCGCGCACACCCGCAACTTGAGCGGGCGCGTAAAGCGCCATGTACGTCTGTCCGGTCGCGGCTTTGCCGAAACCGATGTTGTCGGCTTCCTGGACATTCGCGAGCTTCGTGAAACTCGTGCCCGAGTCAGTCGAGTGCCAAAGCCCGTACGTGTTGTCCCACTCCGCGCCGCCTGCGAGCCAGATGTCTCCTTCGCGACCCGGCACGGCTTTGAATCGCACTGGTCCACCTAACGGAAGACCGGTAGCTCTCGCCACGAAGGTCTTCCCTCCATCTGTGCTCACATAAAACGTACCGGACTTGAACCCGTAGAACTTGTTTGCATTCACCCGGTCTGATCCGACACGCGCGCCCGCTGGTATCCCAGTCGAAGCTGTCCAGGTTTTACCGCCGCCAGTCGTGTAGAAGACGCCGGCTCCGGCAGGACTCCAAACGATCTTGCCTCCGCCTGTTGCCGCAACTGCGACCGAGCCGCCACCAGTCAATCCCGAAGGTTGCGAAGAAACTGCTGCCCACGTTGTGCCACCGTCAGTCGAAATAGCCAGACTCTTCTCACAATTCGCAGTGTCACCATTCGCCGCACGAACAATGTATGCGGGGCTCAATTCAGCATAATCCAGACTCACACTCGTGCCACGCACGGGCGCGGCCTGTGCAGCAGGAACAACGTTGACGTCGTTGTGACGAAAGCCCGTGATATCTGCGAGTGCGCTGATCAACGGCGCGCCCGAGGGCGGACTGATCAGATCCTGCACCGCGGTCTCTTCGATTCCCTGGGCCATGACTCTGATCGTGATCTGGCTCGTCGTGCTCACGTCCCATGTCGTCAGGTTTGTGCTGCCATAGAGCGTTGCGCCCGTGCCGTACATGAGGCGATTCGAATTAAACGGATCGATCTCGAGAGACTCCGTCATCCAGCCAAGCTTCGGATTAACTTCCGCGCCCGGTCTTCCGCCACCACAAAGCGGAGTAGTGGGGAACTTGAGCCATGGCGATGCGGTAACGTCCTGCGTGTAACGAAACGAACGACTCGGATATCGCGTCCAGTCCCAAATGCGGCTCCACGTGCTGCCGCCATTCGTGCTGCGCCAGATCTGCGTGTCGGGCCACCACGAGCTGTAACCGGTCACCATCACGGTGTTTGGGTTTTGTCTATCAATAGACAGACCACCGTAGCCAAAGAAATTGTCATTCGTGTTCGAGGAAGGAATCGGGCTGATAAGTGTCCACGCGCCCGTCGCGGTGTTGAGTTTCCAGACGTCGCCGTGTCCGCCGTCGTATGGACCACCTTTGTCGCTGTAAGCAACGTAGAGAAAGCCGCCGCTCGTGTCGAGCACGCCCTTGTGCGACAGGAAACCAGTAGGTTGACCGGGAACAGCGGACCACGTCGTGCCGCCGTCCGTGCTGCGATAAACGCTCGTGCCGAGATCGGCAACGCCTACGTAAATCGTTTGAGTTGTATTACCGGGAGTCCCGGTGCGTTTATCGAAAGTGATCCAGTACAGGCCCTGGTTGTCGGTCAAATAACCATTCGGATCGGTGGGGTCCTGCACGTAG
>DATNFX010000409.1:0-5363 GCA_035606195.1 Pyrinomonadaceae bacterium | reverse complement strand
TTCCACATTCGAACACCGTTCAGCTTCAGGTATTCTTTGTGGGTCATTTCCCGTGCGTCAGGCCGTTGCGGGTAAGGCGGCTCAGGGAGGACGTCCTCAGTTGGCTCTAACTTGTCTCGGCCGGGTCTTTTGTAAAGAATTTGATGTAACTGTGGCGCAATTCTGAACGGCGGCGGAGTGGCTCCTGGCTCACCATGGGGAACAGTACTCATTCGTGTGGTCCTTTGCCTCCTGCAGGAATGGCTTTCGGACGCTAGTTTATTCGAACAGAAGAAAGTGTCAAGCTGATAAGGTGGATAAGGATTGACTCGGATCAGTTTGGATCGTCACTGATTGGGCCCACCGCTATACGCGCCTTATTGCTCGTCAAGCCATGCACTTTGAGGGTTATCAACACGTCACCGGCGTTATTGAGGTCTCTGGTAAGCCTTATCACAACCTGATTGATATAGGGTAAACCGGGCAGCGGGCTCACGAATTCCACCCTCAATGGGTGGAGAACATGCGCGGAATCTTCGGCTTCAGCCGTTAGGGCGTCCACACCTTCGCCGTCCGACAAGCCGAGATCCGTGGCGAACATGATGATGCGAGTGCGGTTACGACCGTCGGACAGCAACGTCGTCGTAATCGAAAACGGTTCGGGTACCCACTGCGTCAACTCCATAGCGACGGCGCGATCGGAATCCTCCATCGTGAGCAACACCAGGCAAGTCTTTGGTTTCGCAATGAAGTTGGCAATCTGATCTCCATTGGTGTGATGAACGATGCCGTGTCGAAGTTCTGATCGATTGATGTGGGCGTGACTCGATATTCGCCGCTGGTTGGCAGATTGGTAAAAAGATAATTGCCATCGCTGTCCGTCGTGGTTGTGGCTGACTGAGATCCGCTGAGCGCTACCATCACTCCCGCAAGAGGCGCGTTGTGCTGGTCGGTGATGTGACCTGAGATCGTGAAGGATGGTGAAGAAGCGCTTGATAAGTAGTCGTTCAGTGCCTGCCTTGCAGTGTCCTGACAAACCGAATCTTCAAGACAATGGATGAGTAGATCCGACCAGTAGAAGTGAGCCGCAGGATCCGGCTCTCGTCCAAGTGCGGCAACAAACCGGCTGCGAACGTATTGGACTGGATCTGCTTCAGCAGTCGTATTCATCGTGATGGTGGACTGAGCCGACGAGTCGAGGTGCACGTTAGTGGAGTTGATGACTGTTAACTCACGACTGTTTGAGTCGGCAAAAATGAGATCCGCATCGGCCTCGAGCTTCAACTGATCGAGAATGGTGGCGCCGATATTATTCAAACCGATCGCTGCGAGTGCGTTCTGGCTCCAGCCGTATCTCGATTTTTCTATGAACAGCCGGCCGGCGTTCCAGAGGTTATGTCCGACTGTCCCTAGGTTGGACACATTCATTTCGAGGTTACTAACGTAGATCAGATCTATCGGTGCGCTTTGCGGTGTATAACGATAAGGAAGACTACTCAATCCCCAGAAAGCTCCCTCATCGAGAAACACGTTTCGCAGCACCACTTCACGGCGCGGAGAAAGATTGGTCGTTTGCGCCGCGTTACCGATATTGATCCACGATATCGGCGCTGCATAACCTGTTTTGCTGAATAGCTCCGGACGCTGTCCGTAATCGAGGAAAGTCGTGTCTGAAACGGTGATGCCGTACCACTCGATGTTCTCGACGACGGGGACATAGAAACCGCTGGTCGCTGTCGAACCAAGAAACTTGCACTGCGCGATTTCGAGGTCGCTTCGTACTGCCATCACGATGCCACCGCCCGTCATCGTGGCCAATCCATAAAACTCGCTGTGTTTGATCTGAACTTTTCCGATGTCGGATAAAGAAAGTGTGGTTGCCGCATCGGTGACGACAGTTGACGTGCCGACAAAGGCGATGTCTTTGACGACGAGACTGCTTAGTCCTTTTATAAAGATCGCATCGTGTTGTTCTCCTGTGCGCGGGTAAACTTCTGAATGCAGATCGAGACCCTTTGAAAGCTCGTAGCCTCCAGCGCTCGGAGGAGCAACGGGTGTTAGTGACTCAACTCCGAGAATCGTGATTGATGACGCTAGTCCCGTGAAGTCTTTCGCAACGGGCGTGGCAATCGCGTATTTACCTTCCGGGACAAAAGAGTTCCACCGCCTGCCGCGGCGAGCGCGTCGAGAGCGCTTTGGAAAGCTGGACCATCATCAGTGACGCCATCGCCAAGCGCGCCGAAGTCGCGCAGGTTGAGCGGCTCGGGATCGGGTGAGTGTATTCGAGCGCCAAAGGCCGCAGTGTTGAGACACGACAAGATAAGACATAACCCGAGTAAATAAAGGACTATCCTCGTCATGATGCGAATTTTGTGTGTTAGTTACTTATCTGCTGTTAGAGAGTTGTGAGATTGAGGGACAAGCGCCACACCGGCTTGTAATTTCTTGAGACGTTAGACCACGCCCTGATTCACTCTACCATAACTGGACGACTGGTGGTCCATCTTTTTTCGACACTCCGATATCTAAAGCATAACCACGTTCTAATCCCGCCAACGGAAGTTGGCGATAGTTCAAGTCCTTTCTATAAACCAACTCCTAAAGCGCCCTTCTAATCCCGCTCACGGCAGTGGGCGGATCGTTCAAGTCCTTACTATTTATCTTGCTCGATGAAAAGGTCGGACTTGAACGATCCGCCAACTTCCGTTGGCGGGATTTATCTCTCGTAGTTGCAGGTTGATATAGAAAGGACTTGAATAATCCGCCCACTGCCGTGGGCGGGATTTTGTGCAGAACCACCTCACCATGAGGGAGGTGCGTGGCCGTCATCAAATTCGAGTACGCAGTTAGAAAGACCCTCGTTGCCGATTCCATCGCCCAGGCGATCGAATAAGAAGATCACACCCACACTTAGAATCAGCGTGAGGACGACAACTCTGGCTTTGTGGTATTCATCCATATCCACGACTCTCTTGAACATCAGGATGAGTCCAACACTAACCACAAGGATCTCGAGAGCATCGGAAGGATTCACGGATCCTTAGACACCCCCATCGTCGAATTGTTCCGGTCCAGTTTTATCCACAGATTACGCAGATAGACAGCCTCAAGTTACGTCATGTAGACTGGCCCTTTAGAAACCGGCGCCCTCATGACAATAGGAGAATTAAATACATGTTTTTCCCCCGCAATGCCCAGATCATTGCCCTGTTTACAAGCGTTTCGCTGCTGCTAGGATTACCGCTTGCTAGTTCCGTTAGAGCCCAAACCAAAACACAAGCTCAGACACAAAAACCAGACTACTCCCAGGAAGCGATAGTCATTGAAGACCTCCGCAGCTCATATCGTTTTGAGCGGGACGGAACGGGACAACGTGACGTAAGTTTCCGCGCCAAGGTCCAGAGTGAAGCGGGTGTCGAACGCCTGGGTCAGTTGATAATCGGCTACAGCTCCGCGAATGAAAAACTCGACATGGATTACGTTCGCGTGCGTAAAGCCGATGGCTCAGTCGTAAGCGCCGCTGCCACGGACGTACAGGATCTGACGGCGCCCATCGCCCGTGAAGCGCCGATCTATACCGACCTCAGACAGAAGCACATCACAGTTCCCGGACTCCGCCCCGGAGACGTGCTCGAGTATCGAATGGTATGGACCATCCATACTCCGCTTGCCCAAAACCATTTCTGGGTCGAGTACGACTTCATCAAAAAGGGCGTGATCGTGCTGAACGATGAACTGACCGTAAACATTCCTGCCGCCAGCAAAATCAAACTAAAAAATGAACCCGGCTTTGAGCCGGCGGTCAAAGACGAAAACGACAGGCGCGTCTATCATTGGAAACACGCAAACCTGAAAACTGCTACCGAAGACGAAGACAAGGACAACACCGAAGAAAACGAAGGAGAAGATCAGGAAAAAGAAGACCCTCATCCGGACGTACAACTCACCACCTTTCAAAGCTGGGACGAAGTGGGCCAGTGGTACGCTGATTTGCAAAAGGATCGAATCGTCCCCGACGAAAAGATCAAAGTCAAAGTCGAGGAGTTAATAGGCGGGAAGACAACCGAGAAAGATAAAGTCCGCGCGCTTTATGAATTTGTCGCCAAGAACTTTCGTTACGTCAGTCTCTCGCTGGGCCAGGGTCGTTACCAACCACACGCCGCCGCAAGCATCATGAGCAACCAGTACGGCGACTGCAAAGACAAGCACACTCTGCTTGCATCGATGCTCGCCGCGACCGGACTGCGCGCGTATCCCGTGCTAATCAACTCTACACGCAAGCTCGACGTGGATGTTCCGTCGCCGGGCCAGTTTGACCACGTCATTACCGCGATCCCTTTGGGCAACGAAACTCTCTGGGCGGATACAACTGCGGAAGTAGCGCCGGCCGGACTGTTGTCGCCTAATCTGCGCAACAAGAAAGGGTTGATGATCCCAACCGCCGGACCTGCGCGGCTGGAAACCACACCGGCTGAACCTCCGTTTCGTTCGTCTGAATCAGTGACTATAGAAGGAACTGTCGACGATCTCGGCAAGCTGAACGCACACGCTCACATGCTTCTACGAGGCGATGCTGAGATGTACATGCGGATCGCGTTTCGTCGTACACCGAAGAGCAACTACAAGAATCTTGGGTTCTACCTCGGTATCGGCGTTGGTATCGAAGGTGAAGTCACGGATATTAAAACGTCGGATCCTGCAGATCTCGATAAACCATTCGAGATTGAATTCAATGTTGCCAAAAACGACTTTCTCGATTGGTCCAGCAAGAAACTGAAGATCGGAGTACCGCTGCCGCCGCTCAATTTATCGCAGCTTAAGGGTCGAAAACCGAATAGCACAAAACCGCTCGAACTCGGTCCACCAATCGATATCTCTTACAGCGTGAAGCTCACGCTGCCGGCTAAGTATCAAAAGCGACTGCCGCTTCCCTTGAAAGTCTCGCGAGACTATGCGGAATATGCGGCTGACTACAAACTCGACGGCACATCGCTGTTAGGCCAGCGTACGCTTCACCTGCGACAGCGTGAGATTCCTGCCGAACGTCTGCAGGACTATCGAGCGTTTGCGGCAGCCGTAAAATCTGACGAGGCACAGACACTCTCACTGGAGACCGATGTCGGCGGCACACCCGCGATTCCTGATTCAGTGAAGGTCGAAGATCTGATCTCGGCTGGTGAGGCTGCGGTCCGAAACCAAAACTACGCCGTTGCAGAACAACTGTTCAAGCGTGTAGTAGAGAAAGATCCGAAACACAAAACCATCCGGCGCGATCTGGGCTTCGCACTCGCTCAGCAAAGAAAGTTTGACGAAGCAATCACGGTTCTGAACGAACAGACAAAGATCAATCCGTTCGAAGACTATGCTTACAGATTGCTGGGCCG
>DATNFX010000408.1:0-7525 GCA_035606195.1 Pyrinomonadaceae bacterium | reverse complement strand
ATCCCAAAAATCCTGATCATCTCGTCTGACACTGGTGGCGGGCATCGTTCCGCCGCTGCGGCGATCGTCGCAGGTGTGCAGAAATTTTTCGAAGGCGAGTCGTATGCGATCAGGGTAGTGCGTGCGGTGGAGGAATCGCATCATCTCAGCGCCAAGTTAGTGGCTTTGTACAACTGGATTCTGCGTAACCGGCAGCACTGGATGAAGTATTACTACTGGTTTATCAATTGGTTTCGACCTGAGACGAGCCAGTTCTTCCACAAACGCTGTGTGGGTTACGTCGTTGATATTTTCGAGCGCTGGTGTCCGCATATCGTCGTCAGCGTCCATCCGCTCACGCAGCACATGTTTGCGCGTGTATTGAAGGAGCTGAATCTTGCGGGACGTGTGCCTCTCGTTTCGGTGGTGACTGATCCGTGTTACGGCTTCTGGAAGGGTTGGGCTTGCGAGGACGTGACGCTTTATCTGGTCGCCAGCGAGGACGCCCGCAGGCAGTTGATTGACTATGGAGTCGCGCCGGAACGCATAAAGATTTCGGGTCTGCCGGTGCATCCGAAATTTGCGTATCCGGGCGAAGAAGCGGCGCAGGCCGCGCGCAAGGCGCTTGGTCTCGATCCGGAGAAATTCACCGTCTTTGTGAATGCAGGCTGGATCGGCGGCGGCAATATTCCACAAATCTTCAAGGAACTCGTGCACGGCGAACTCGATGTACAGGCGATTTTCCTCGCCGGAAAGAACGAAGATCTGCGGGTCGCGGCGGAGTCGCTCGCGCTCGAGGCGCCGTTTCCGATCAAAGTGATTGGTTACTCGGATGAGATTGAGAAGTTGATGAGTGCGGCGAATGTGATGATTTCGAAGCTCGGCGGATTGACGACGTTTGAAGCGCTCGCCTGCCGGGTTCCGATCATTGCCGACGTGATCACCGAGCCGATGCCGCAGGAAGCCGGCACGGCAAATCTGATCGCCGAACGTGGCGCCGGTGTAATGCTGCATCGTTCGATTGACGTAGTTCCGGTCGTGCGGCGAATGATGGAAGATGAGGTCCACTACTCGCGTATGCGCGCCGCCACAGTGGGGCTCGCAGTTCCCAACTCAACTCGTCACATCGTCGAAGAGATCGCTGCTCTGATTCCGCAGTCCGAAGCCCCAGTCCTCAGCGAAGTAATCTCCGCCTAACGAACCATCCACAGATTACACAGATTCATTTTTAGATAATCTTTGTAATCTGTGGATAAAGAAAGTCTTGACAAGCTGGTCCTAATCAACTAAGAACCACCTATCTCACTGGGAGGACCAATATGCCTGCACGCAAGACTACTAAGAAGGCCGCAAAGAAATCCACCAAGAAAGCACTTCGACCTGACGCGGGACCAGTTCCGCCTTACGGTGATCCTATACGGAAAGCCATCGCACGCGGCGACGCGCGCGAGATGAAGAGCGTTGCAGCCTCTGCGCGCAAATGGATGGCTGACGTACAGGCGGCACTCGATCAACTCGACAGCGCGCTCAAAAAGAAATAGACCTCGCAGCTTTACCTGCAGTTTGCGAAAATTACGTCGATGGCTGCTCCTACGCGTTATCTGTCTTCGCGGGATCGCTCTTCGTATGTACCCGTGCATGCGGTTTGGGAGATCACGCTTGCCTGCGATCTCAAGTGTCACCACTGCGGCTCGCGTGCCGGGAAACGTCGTGCAGACGAGCTAACGACTGAAGAGTGTCTTGACCTAGTTCGGCAGCTCGCGCGCATGGGAACTCGCGAGGTGACGCTGATCGGCGGCGAAGCGTACCTTCGTCGCGACTGGCTGGAGATCATTCGCGAAGTCAGAGACTGTGGGATGGACTGCACGATGCAGTCTGGCGGCCTCAATCTCACTGAAGATCGGATCAAGGCGGCGGTTGATGCGGGTCTGCAAGGATTAGGCATCTCGATCGACGGTCTGAGAGAAGTTCACGACCGGTTGAGAGGAGTGAAGGGCTCTTTTGACGCCGCCTTCAAGGCGCTCCATGCGATCCAGAAGTGCGGCATCGACTCCAGCGTCAACACACAAATCACTTCACTCGTGATTCCGCAACTCCGCGAGTTGATGAATCTCTTCATTGAGGCGGGCGCGACGAACTGGCAGGTTCAACTCACGGTGGCGATGGGCCGTGCAGCCGACAATCCTGAACTCCTTTTACAGCCGTATGACCTGCTGGAATTGATGCCTCTGCTCGCGGAGTTGTTCGAGGAAGGCGCCGACAGGGGACTCTTACTCCAGCCGGGGAACAATATTGGCTATTTTGGCCCGTATGAGTCGGTGTGGCGTGGCAGCGGCGACGATCGAATTCATTGGACAAGTTGCAACGCCGGACAGAATACGCTCGGCATCGAAGCCGACGGCACGATCAAGGGATGCCCGTCATTGGCTACAACTTCCTATGCAGGCGGCAACATCCGCGATCTGGATCTGAAACAGATCTGGTGGGAGACTGACGAGCTAAGTATCAATCGCGGCCGGACCAGCTCCGGGTTGTGGGGGTACTGTGGCAGTTGTTACTACGCCGATGTCTGCAAAGCGGGCTGCACCTGGACCACGGATTCGTTGTTCGGAAAGGCCGGCAACAATCCTTACTGCCATCATCGTGCGCTCGAGTTGTCGAAGCAGGGAATGCGGGAACGGATCGTTCAGGTGGAGAAAGCGCCCGGCACGTCTTTCGACCACGGACGTTTCGAACTAATCCTGGAGACGTTCGATGGCAAAGAAGTCCCGCAGGCCGCCAACAACCTCGTACAGATCAATCGAAGTTCGGCGCCAGCGGAATTGATCCTTTGCCGCGGCTGCAACCGTCATGTGAAGGCCGGCACTAAGCTTTGTCCTTTTTGCAGCGGAGACATTCCTTCCCTCGCGAAGCAACACGACAGGAAGTTACGCGAAGCAAAGAAGGCTTACCGGCGTCTATTGAAACTCCTCCCCCATTAGACTATCCACAGATTACACAGACTCATAAAACAATCTGCGTATCTGTGGATAGGTGTTCATCGTGAAAGACCAACCCTGGATTCTGGGCATCAGCGCATCGCACAACGGCTCAGCATGTCTGCTCCGCGGCGATGAGATCGTCGTCGCGATTCAGGAAGAGCGCCTCACGCGTCTCAAGCGCCATCGCATCTACGGCGCCGGGCCGTCGCACTCCGTTGCTTATTGCCTCAACTACGCTCGCATCAAACCACGCGATCTGAGTTTGATCGTGCTTTGCGTTCAAGGCCGCGCATCCGAACAGAAACACGACATCCGTCTCGACCCATTCTTAAATGTTCTAACTCATTCAATCCCGACGATCACGATTCCTCATCACTACGGCCACGCAGTGAGTGTGTTCGCGACTTCCGGCTTCGCCGACTCGGCGGTCCTGATCGTCGACGGCGCCGGCTCCCCGATCGACGACTGCACACCAGACGAGCTCAAAGTCCTCAACGGAAATTCCGACAACAGTTGGGAAACGATCTCGCTGTACCACGCTTCCGGCACGACCGTCGTTCCGCTCGAGAAACACGCAGTCGAACGCGGCGCGTGGTATGTGCCTTATGACGGAGAGATGCCCTCGTTCGGTAGTCTCGGCGGAATGTTTTCTGCCACCGCGCAACAGATATTTGGCGAAGTTACCGAAGCCGGAAAAGTGATGGGGCTCGCTCCTTACGGTGAAAAGCAGTTTCCGACTAGTGACTTCTTCGATATCGACAACGGCCGGTTTTGTTTCAAAGACGCGGTTCCGCTTCAATTTCGACACTCCGATCGGTGGCCCAATCGGAAGTCTGAGTATGAAGCACTTGCGAGTGCGGTCCAATCAGCACTCGAAGATGCGGTGCTGTATCTCGCTCAGCATGTGCGTGAGTTGTCGGGCAGCAAGAATCTGTGTTACGCGGGCGGCGTTGCTCTCAACAGCGTAGCCAACGAACGCATCATTCGCGAGTCGGGCTTCGAAAACGTCTACATCATGCCTGCGGCGGAAGATAGCGGCACCGCGATCGGCGCTGCGTATCATGGCCTCTGGCAACTGACGCAACACAATTCTCGCAAACAAATACTGCATGATTCGCCCGGACGTTTGTATTCACCGGCCGAGATCTCAGCCGCGACCGATCAATCACCAAACGTCACGGCTGTACTTTCGACCGATGTGATTGCGGATGCAGCGCAGTTGTTGCGCGACGGCAAGATCATCGGCTGGTTTGATGGTGGAGCTGAGCTTGGTCCGCGCGCTCTCGGACAACGAAGCATCCTGTGCGATCCACGACAGCCGGACGCGAAAGACACACTGAACCGGCGCGTCAAAATGCGTGAGTCTTTTCGTCCGTTCGCTCCTGCCGTTCTGCTTGAAGAAGCGGCAAGCTGGTTTGAGTTTGGCGATACTGTGCACGAGAGTCCGTTCATGCTGCGAGTGGTTGACGTTAAGCGCGAGAAGCGAGATCTGGTGCCGGCGATTGTGCATGTCGATGGAACTGGTCGAGTGCAAACGTTGACACGTGAAAACAACGGCCGGTTTTACGAGTTAGTCAAAAAGTTTCACGCGGAAACTGGCGTGCCGATGCTTCTGAACACTTCGTTCAACCGCATGGGTGAGCCGATAATTGAAACACCCGCAGACGCGATTACGTGCCTGTTGAATACCGGCCTTGATTGTTGTGTCTTCGAGGATAGAATTGTTTTCAAAAAGTAGGGTGAAGCGAAATGCCCGAAGCAGTTCCGGCGACTCATTTCAATCTGTTCCTGCTCCGGAATTTTCTGGACGCGGAGGCGTGTGCGCACCTACGTGCTGAGTTGCTCGAGTCGCCGACCACGCAGGCGCCTGTTTACATTCAGGGTACCGAAGGCACCATTCACGAAAACATTCGCAAGACCACCAGCATGCATCCTGCGCAGGAGACGTTCGATCATGTTCACCGGCTATTACTTGAGCAAACATCAGCCTTGTCACAGCACTTTAATGATACGCTGACCGACTGTGAGCCGCCGCAGTTTTTGCGTTATCAGAAAGGCGACTTCTTCGTGCGCCACCAGGATGGCAATCCGAGGCAGGACGACTTCGATCATCTAAAAGTTCGTCGCATTTCAATCGTCGTCTTTCTGAACGGGTTTTCCGCCGAGCCGCAAGCGGATTCTTATACCGGCGGCACGCTCAACTTCTACGATCAGACAAAGGAGTTCGGCCTCGAAGGTGAAACCGGCTTGCTAGTCGCTTTCACCTCCGACACCTTTCATGAAGTCATTCCCGTAACGAGTGGCGAGCGCTTCACGATCATCACCTGGTTCAGATAGAGCCACAAAAAGCATATAAGGCACATAAGGCAGTAGAATTACTCATTGAATGATTTGCAATGGTCACAAACCTAAAAATTCAGATTGATTACTTACGGCAAGGCCTGGTCGAAACCATGACATGGTGTGAGTTGACACCGATTGGACCACCAGCGACCCGGTTCAGGTCATCGGAATTAAAACCTGAAGACGGGTTGTATCCAGCTCATCACGGATTCTTACTTGTTGAGACTGTGTGCAGGCGTAGAGCGGAGTTACTCAATGAGCAGAATGCCCAATTGGTTTACGAACCAGCAAAGGGCGGTAGGTTACTTGTCTTTTATCCAGACCTCACACTGTTCGATGGTGCGGCGGAATTGAGTTCAGACGGCTACTTCAACTCTAACAATGATCCGCCGTGGGATACGTGGGTATACTTTGGTAAGGATCTGCCATCTTCAGAGCCTGAAGATCATTGTCGTCATTTTCTGCTCAGCTGGGTTCCTAACAGTTACTTGTCAACGGTTCAAGATGGAATAGATGTGAATCCGGAAGGCTGCATCGAGTGGCTTAGCGACGCAGCCGGGAGAGTTCCCGCGGAACTGTATCGCAGTGATCTTTTGGAAGCGGATCTCGGCTGATTGCGGATGTGGATGACGGCGGAATGTCCTGAACTCCTCGGATTGCATCCATGATCTTCGAGATCTTGTCTTGACCTTCAGCGATTGCAACTGCGCTCTCGCGAATTGCATATTGAATTTCGGAAATAGCATCTTGAACTCGGCAGATCATGTTTGCTATTTCCGAAATTCACGTGAAACTCGCGGGATCATGTCTTGAATTTCGAAAACTCTTAATTGAACTTGGCGGATCGCAAGCATGATCCGGGAAATAGCAATCATGATCCGGGGAGTTCAGTTTGCTATTTCCGAGGATCAAGTTAATGGAATCCGGAACTCTGTCAGTAGTCCTCTCAAGCAAAATGAGATTGGCGACAAAGCATCTGCAATTCCGCTAAGACAAATTTGAGAGGTTAATTAACAACTCGCGTCCGAGCGATGCGATTTGATCGTCAACCATGCCGAAGGCATTGAACTCGCCGCATTGCGTAAATGCAAAGTGTTTCGCAGCGTTGGCAAGTGCTTTGGGATCTTCAGCATCCTGAAGCATTCCCATGAGCACCAGCAACGCAGCCGACCTCGTGCCAGCGTCATCTCCCGCCCCACAGATCATTTCTACCAAAGCTTCTATGGTTGGCTTGGTTGAATCATTGGCGGATGCCTCTTCGGCCTTGATGTCGTCCGCGATACTTTCACCCGCATCGACACGGAGCACGAGTTCAGCAAGCAAAGGATCATTGATTTCCAAAGCGTATCGAATAAGGTTTCGTGAACCTTCATCGATCGATTGGTCTTGAATGACAGCCCACGCAAGTCTCTTAACAGCGTCGCTGGAGTATGTATCTGGGTTGATTGTGTGAGGTGTGTGTTCGCGCTCTGTTGCGCTACTATGATTGGCCATGATCTTCATCCTTTCTTGAGAAGGTTGAGGGTTTAGGGTCGGTTTGTGTCGTTAGCACAAATCGGCCCGCTTCAGTTTGTGGTGGAGTGACCGCACTATAGCACAGATTGATCGGTTCAAGATCACTAACTCACATTAGCGGTAAACATTCTGATCCTAATTTCCGTGAAGCAGTGTGAGTGCTGCAGCAAGATCGGGTTGCCCTGTTTCTTCGGCGAGCCATCGAAGGTCAGGCAAGGCCTCAATGGGCAAGGATGGCAAAAGAGACCGTTTGATTCCTGAATCTCTTAGGGAGGAGGCTAAGGTTTCAATAAGAGCTCCCGTAGCCTGACGTGACTTAATCATTCGGGACAGTCTTAATGCCACGGCGAACGTCGCTGGCTTCCGTTTCAGAAGTTGTTTAAGGAAGATTGGATCGAACGCATCATCAACAAAGTTAACACCAGCTCTCGGAACTATGTCTTCCCCACCCAAATCCAACAGTAACGCAAGCCATGCGAAGGCCAATTCCGGGTTACGATTCATCTCTCTAAATAGATGAGGCCGTTCAAGGAACCTCTTGAAGAATCCTATATGAAGTCTCTTGCCGTGACTTTCCACAAGTTGTGTGTCACTCAATTCGCGTATAGTCTGCAGTAACGCCAGTGTTCCCTCTGGATCACGCTCACTAAGATCTACAAGATATCGAGGATCAAGGACCCGCCGGACGAATTCCGACGTCAAAAGTT
>DATNFX010000407.1:0-3223 GCA_035606195.1 Pyrinomonadaceae bacterium | reverse complement strand
ACGATTGCAGAACGTGAAATCTCGAAACCTTCATCGTTCAGTAACTCAGCCAGGCCAATCGCAACCGCCGCGTTATCGACCTGATGCCGTCCACGCAGGCCGAGGGCCATTTCGCCGGCGTTCGAGCCGGCAAGAATTGGCATAACGCCCACTTGTTCGCAGCGCTTGAGCAGTACATCGAGTGCCGCAGATTCTGGCTGTCGGCCAATGACGGCGCGCACACCGGGTCGAATGATCGCAGCTTTTTCGACGGCGATACTCTCGATCGTGTGACCGAGATATTCTTCATGATCGAAAGCTATCGATGTGATGGCGACGATGCGCGCGTTTGCGGCCGTGGTGGAATCGAGCCGTCCGCCGAGTCCGGTTTCAAGGATGGCGAGTTTGACACGAGCATTGCGAAAGGCGAGCAGCGCAATCGCAGTCATTTGTTCAAAGAAGGTTGGCAGCGCTTCGAGTTGTTCCGAAACCTCGCGAACCACAGTTGCGCAAGCCGCAAAATCTCCCGTCGTGATCTCGACACCCGAAACCTTGATTCGCTCGGTCATCGAAACGAGGTGAGGGGAAGTGTAGAGCCCGGTTTTAATTCCAGCGGCACGACAGATCGAGTCGAGCATTACGGCTGTCGAACCTTTTCCATTCGTGCCGGCGATTTGAACTGAAGGAAACGCGCGCTGAGGATTATCGAGAGCCTCAAGCAGCAGTTCAGTATTCCTAAGCCCGAGCTTGATAGCGAGAGTCTCATGCCCCAGGCTCAACAAATACTCAACCGACTGCTCAAAATCCATATTAGCCACAAAAAAGCACAAAAGTCACAAAAAGGAAAACCTGAAACCGACTATAGGTTTTTAGCAGTAATCTGTTTTGTGCTTTTTTGTGCCTTTTTGTGGCTATTCTTTTAACTTTGCGGCGCGACGGGCTCGTTCAATATCAGATTCGCCGTGAATCTCGGGGTTCATCATGAAGTTCAAGAGGCGTTTGACGTAGCTGCGCAGTTCACGACGATCGACAATGGCGTCGATCATGCCGTGGTCGAGCAGGAATTCGGATTTTTGAAAATCTTTCGGCAGCTTCTGACGAATGGTTTGTTCGATGACGCGTGGACCAGCAAATCCGATGAGGGCTTTTGGCTCGGCGATGATCACGTCGCCCAGCATCGCGAAACTCGCAGTGACACCACCTGTGGTTGGATCAGTCAAAATGGAAATGAAAGGCAAACGCGCTTCGTCGAGTGCCGCAAGCGCCGCAGAGATCTTTGCCATCTGCATCAGCGAGAGCGTGCCTTCCTGCATGCGCGCGCCGCCGGAAGCAGAGAAGATCACCACCGCACTGTGCTCTTTCATCGCTCGCTCGATCACGCGGGTGACTTTTTCGCCCACAGCGGAACCCATCGAGCCGCCAATAAAGTTCATGTCCATCGCTGCGGCAATGACCGGATGATCGCCGACAGTCCCGCGTCCGTTGATAACAGCTTCGGGCAGACCGGAAGAATCCTTTGCCAGCGTCAGTCGTTCTGAATATGGCTTGTTGTCGACAAACTCAAGCGGGTCGATCGAGATTACTTCAGTATCAAGCTCTTCAAACTTGCTGTCGTCGAACAGCAATCGCAAACGCTCGCGGGCGCCGATGCGGAAGTGGTAGCCGCAGTGTTTGCAAACCTGCAGACCATCGTCGAGCTCACCCTTGAACAGGTGCGCTTCACACCCTTCGCATTTCACGAAGACGTTTTCCGTCTTCACGACGCGTTCTTCGGGTGGAACGGCCTCTATGCGTTTAGTTTTCTTGCTGAACCAGGCCATAGGATGCGGGGAAGGTTAACACAAATCAGAATTCGATGCCTTGTTGCGCGCGGATCCCGGACGTGAATGGATGTTTAATCTCAGTCATTTCCGTCACGAGATCGGCGGCTTCTATCAGTTCCGGAGGCGCATCTCTTCCAGTAACGACGATGTGCAGGGCAGGTTGCGACGCGCGAATGGCTCGCAGTTCTTCCAGCACTTCTTCGATCGGCAACATCTTGTAGCTCAGCACATAGACCAGCTCGTCAAAGACCAGCATATCGTAGTCACCGGAGCGCAGTTTCTCGACGCAGAGCGCCCACGTCTCGCGCGCGGTCTTGATGTCCTGTTCGGGGTTCTTGGTGTCCCACGTAAAACCATCGCCCATTGTGTGAACTTCAATGCCGAGTTTCTCCGCGGATTCATGTTCGCCGTAACGATCGTTGCGCGATTTCATGAACTGAATCATGCAGCAGTTCAATCCGCGTCCGGCGGCGCGCATCATCAGGCCCAACGCGCAGGTCGTTTTGCCTTTGCCGTTACCCGTATGGACCATCAGCAGCCCGCGCGTGTGCTCCTGATAATCGCCGCGGCGCCATTTATATTTCTTTTCTTTCTGCGACATAAGCAAAGATCACAAAGGGCCACAAAAGGCACATAAAGCACAAAAGGCACAAACAACACCAGGAATCATTTTGTGCTTTATGTGTCTTATGTGCCTTTTGTGGCCCTTTTTGTGGCTAGACTAACGCATCTTCGGTGATGTCGCGCGATCCGTTGGCGCGCTTCACTGCGTCGAGCAATAATCCGACGATTGTGGACTCTACGTCTTCCCACGAACCACGAAGCGTGCAGCCTGCTGCGTTGCGATGGCCGCCACCACCAAACCTCTCTGCGACTTTAGCGACGTTGACGTCGCCTTTCGATCTCAGACTCGTGCGATAGATTCCCGGCTCGCACTCTTTGAGCAGTGCAACGGCTTCGACTTCGCCTACCGTCAAAGGGTAGTTAACAAACCCGTCCGCATCCTCGTCTGAGGCGTGGGCCTGCTTCTGCATCTCCATCGTCTGGCGCAGGCACGCGACGCGTCCGCTATCGTCTCTCCGCGCCGTCGACAGGACCGCGCCCATCAACTGAATACGGCTCCACGGATAACTCGCAAACACAGCTTCAGCGGTCTTCGCGGGTTTTACACCTGTACGTACCAGCTCGGAAGCAACCTTGAACGTGCGCTCCGTCGTGTTCGAGTAATGAAAGGATCCGGTGTCGGTAATCAGCGCCGTGTAGACGCATTCCGCGATCTCTTTGGTGACGCGTACGCCGGTGGCTTTGCAGAGGTTGTAGATCATTTCCCCGACAGCAGAGGCTGTGGAATCGATCCAGTTGATGCTACCGAAGAGTGCGGTCGTCGAATGGTGATCGATGTTCACCACGAACTGCTTCTC
>DATNFX010000406.1:0-16259 GCA_035606195.1 Pyrinomonadaceae bacterium | reverse complement strand
GACGGCCGAGGTTACTCGCAGTGGCTCACTCGCGGTGCCTACGTTTCGCCCGCCCGGCGCCCAGGCGCCAATTGCTTCCCAGGATTTTGCTTCGCGCTGTATATCGAGCAGTTCGGGCGGTGAGAGCCAGAATTTTCTGAGCTGCATCGTGGGAAATTCACTGTAGACGCGGACGAGTTGATCGGGCTGCCGGTAAGGCAGGGGCCTTAACAGGACCGAGTTAACAACGCTGAAGATGGCGGAATTGGCGCCGATTCCTACCGCAAGTGTCAGAATCGCCACGGCAGTAAAGGCTGGATTCTTTCTCAGCATGCGCAGCGCGTATTTCAGATCCTGCAGGAACGTTTGCATTTGTGGTCCTCCGGGAGGTCTTTTTTACTGGTTAACACCGCCAGTGCGAAGATGATGACAACGAATATTAGCCACGGATAACAATCACTTCTATCGCAATAAACATGAGGGTTACGGCTATGGGGATGACAAAGTTCACCGGATCGGATGAATGATCGTACCATCCGCGAGTGCCGGCGGGTCGCTTAGGTCTCCCGTTTTGTGGATCTTTTTCTGACGTCCGAAGTGCATCAAGCTCTTCTACCGTTACCGGCAGAAGAAACGCCTCCCGCATCATCCAGAACACGCAAAGGCTCAGCACAAAGACATCCAATGCAATCAGGAGCGACCAGTAACTTGACTGTACTCCCTCTGCAAAGGACCACACGAGCGGCAAGAGTAACAGACCGCCGACCACGTACACACGGCCACGAGTTTCAAATGACGCAAGCTCGGCATGCTTTGATAACGCGCCCATCGCCTGAGCTAAACTCATCTTCGCCGTTCCGACATTTGCTTCCAGTGACCGCATCTGCGAAGCATCAAGACGCACAATACTCTCCGCCTCGCAAAACAGGCATCGCACCATAATATCGCCTGGCTCAACGGTGAGTGGTGCGCCACATTGGCGACAGTTAAGCTCACCGCTCTCGGACGAAATCGCTGCGAACGCAACGCCGATACGCGCAGCGCCATTCACGAGCAGGTTTCTCATGCCTACCCACGATGCCAGCAACGCAACGGGCACAAGTGGAAACCAAACGAGAAAAGCGACGAGCTGAACAAGTTTTGTATTGCTCACCACTTTCAGCAACCCAAGGACCAGAAGAATCGCGAGACCTCCCGCGAGAAGCAGAAACGGAATGCTGACTGCACTTACAAACCACCAGCGTGGAACTTTAATACTGTCGAGGCGCGCCCACTCTTCTACCGCGCGCCGCGTTGTTTGATCGAGGTCGCGCGTCAGCCGAAGCTCTTCGCGGTACGCCGCCGGCACCTCGTTCACAGCACCACAGTACCGGCATTCAACACTCGGAGCGTCAACTACCACAAGCGACGCATTACAGCGAGCACACAGGTAGGGGTCGATCATCTGCGTTCATCCGCGTCTAGTCAGTGCTGAAGGAGAGTATCTGCGATAGCTTCGGAGATCGGAAGGCCCGGAGCGCGTTCGAGCCAGAAGAATTCGCCGCAGGGATTGACTTCGAGAAAGACGTGCTGGTTGTCCGGTGTAAGAATGATGTCGATGGCGCCATAGTTCAGCGAGAAGAAATTCATGAGGCGCAGGATTTTTTCTTCGACGTCATGTGGGAGTTGGTAAGGACGCCAGTCCTGCAGCATGCGAACACCATCACGGCGCCAGTCGTGAGTGGCACGTGCGGACACTTGTGAGTCCACGGCGGCAGACATCACACGGTTGCCGACAACCGTGGTACGAATCTCGAGTGACTTGGGGAGTAGTTCCTGAAACGTAGCCGGGCAAAGACTCAAGCCGGAGAGATCTTCGAGGTCTTGGGGTTTCACGGGATTCGTAAAGACGACGAGTTCTTTGCCTTCTTCATAGATCGCGAAGGAAGAGAGCATCTTCGTCACCAGTCCTCCCTCGCAACTCTTCGCGAAGGCGCGAACGGCTGTGGGATCGTTGGTCGTGAGGGTGCGCGGTGTGTTGAGTCCGAGTTCGCGGGCTACCTGGAGTTGAAGCTGCTTGTTCTCTGCGCGACGGATGTGGTGGAGGTGGTCCATGCGGAAGGCTTTCAGACTCGACAGCATGCCGTGAGCGGCGGCACTCGCTTCGCCGAGGGAAGCATGACGCAGTTGCCTGTCGAGCCCGGCCGGAAGACTAGCTCCGAAGTTGATGCGCCGGTGCCAGATCGCCGTGACCTCGCGCAGATCAAACTCACCCTCGTCATTCGTCAGCGTAAGTCGCTCGTCCGAGGTGCCGTGATAAGCCGTCAGACGCACATCAGTCGGATAACGATCGGTATCAAACCTTATCGCTTGTTCGCCTTTCCGCCTGATGCCCTCAATCACCCTTACGACACTATCGTTATCTTCGCTATGCGTAACAATCAGAATAGACATAATTATGAACGTACTGTAGGGGCGGCCCTCCGTGGCCGCCCGTGGTTTTGGCAAGGATTCAAGAAATCGATGGCTTCGGCTTCGCGAACACGATCAAAGCCACGGGCGGCCACGGAGGACCGCCCCTACAGTACGTTCCGAGTAGACACTAACGCTTCTGCGATCGCGTCGGAAATCGGAAGCCCAAGCTCGCGCTCGAGCATCCCCCACTCCCCACTCGGATTAACTTCCAAAAACACATACTCACCCGCAGGCGTACAGATCAAATCAACAGCACCAAACACAAGCCCAATCTCCAACATCAATGCCCCCAGGCTGCTTGCAACCTCGCCAGGCACATGGCCCACCTGCCAACTACACTCCTCAGGCGCAACACGACGCCAGTCCGTCTGCCCGCGCGACGTCTCACTCGCATCAAGCGCACCTGCGAAAACCCGACCTGCCACCCACGCCACACGCAGCTCGCAAGCTTTCGGAATCAACTCCTGAAACACCATCGGACAGTGCCGAAGTGTCTCAGCACCAGCCAGGTCTTCTTCGCGGACACGATTCGTGTAAACAAAAGAATCAACAGCGTCCATGCTGACCGAGATCGGACGAAGCAATTTCGCTACAGTCTGGCCATCGGTCTCTGCAAAGAACTGTCGAGCTGCTGACGCGTCGTTAGTAACGAGCGTACGCGGGACGCGCAGTCCGGCGCGCGCGGCCAGCCGGAGTTGTCGCTGCTTGTTCTCGGCGGCGCGTTGGCACTGAAGATCGTTGACCCAACGCGCGTCATTCAGCGCGTCGAGAAAACCATCGAGCGCGGCCATCGACTCGCTTACACACATTGCGCGATAGCGATCATCAAGGTCGTGAGCCATGCGCGGCGGCCAGAGCTTGCGTGCCCAAACAGCGCGTACCTCCGCAGCGAAGATCTGTTCTCCTGTTTCAGTAAAGAGGTGTTCGTTGCCCGCGCGGGCCACGAGTTTAATCGACGTTGGAAAAAGATCGGTGTTGAATCGAATCGGACGGACGCCGCGTCGTGCAAGAGCCTCTGAAACAAGATCGATAGTGTAGAAGTCGCCGCTATGCGTCAGCAGCAGAACGACATTGCGGGTTGGAATTGAAGGCATGCGTCCAGGTTGAATACTCAAAATGGTGCGGCCCGCGTGTTTTAAGCGTGGGCCGCGATCGTCGAAACAGTCTTGTTACTGCTTTGGACGGTTGTTGTCCGGCATGTACGCAATTCGTTGATCCCACTCGTCCCGATCGGACGGATACTTGAGCGTCTGTTGCGGAATTTCGAAACGATCCTGGCCTTCGAGGAAGCGAGCGAAGAACGGCACGCTCTGTTCAGAAGCTTCGGAGTTGCAGATTTCAGTCTTGTCTCTCATCGAGTGATCTCCTGTAAGGGCTGGTTGAGTTATGGGAGGGTGACAAATATCTTACGACACCTGCGATCGATTGAAAATACTTTCGATACTCCGCAGGTTCTATTAATTCTTAACGCGTAAGAATCATGGAGATCGGACCATAGTTTCGAAGCGCTCCATGCATTGGAGGTGTAAGTGATGCAAAAGGTGCGGCCCTCACATATTGCTGAACGAGGGCCGCGACCGTCTTAACGGGCTTCTATGAACTCAATTGGCTGATCGTCCTCATCACGATCGGACGGATACTTGAGTGTCATGAAGGAATCCTTTGAGGTGTCCTGGCCTTCGAGGAAACGCGCGAAGAACGGCCGGCTCTGCTCGGAAGTGTCTGGAGTGCAGATTTCAGTCTTATCTCTCATCGAGTAAATCTCCTTTAAGGTTGAACTGATTTTGCGAGGTAAAGCTTTCGAACGCCACCTATGATGCAGTGAGAACGCTTTGGGATACTTCGAGGTTCGATTAATTCTCGCAGCGCGAACGCATCAACAAAATCGTGGAAACTGGACCATATTTTTGGAGAGTCTCACAAACTGTGACCGGTTCAGTTCAGCATCAGTGCTTCTGTGTAATCTGTGGACCAGCTAGCCGATGGTGGGCGGCCTTTTTATTCCTAAAATACCCCTAACGACCATACGATCGGTGTATAAAACAATTCCTTGATGTTTCCACCTGAGAGTACGTCGTAGCCGTCGATAACAATCGTCCCAATAATAAATATCAGAACATAAGTGGTGATCCGGACTGTGCGACGTTGCATCATTGCCGTAGTGTATTACTCACGTCGCGCAACTTCAATCTCAAACTTCAAATCAGACCATCTGTGCAATCTGTGGACCAGCCGGTGGTGGGACATATGAAGCTGTAATTGCCGGCGTCAGTGAGCAGCCCGGCCAATACAAGCCTGTTCTTGTATTACCAGACGCCGCTTGATGAATACTTCGCGCATCACCAAACTACTACCCGCTCATCCGTCGATGCTTTTGATCAGTTTATTCTCCTGACACCGTTTAATGAGTGATTTAAGCGCAAACACAAAATCGCGCGTTTGCGTCAACGTGACTTCACGTCGCCCAGGGTTATCGTGACTTAGAAAATTGAGTAGGGCGTCAGACCCAAAGACTCGTCCCACGTCACGTTTTACGTCACCATCATACTGGTTCTCTTTGATTAGTTGTGCCAGGATCTTATGGTCGATACCGGCATGATAGAAGTCTCCAGCTGTGTAGCGGCCTTCATAGTTGTACTTAACCTTCAATTCCATCTTTGCAGCTACTCGCTTCAGAAAATCCTCAAATACGAGACGTAATGGACCTCCGAGCTCTCGGTATGAATCTTCTATAAGATTAGCGTCTATAAACTCCCATGTACTCTGGTATTCAGCAGATTCTGGTCCTCCACCCAGAGTCCAACGTGCGATTCGTCTAAAGACCCACTGTGCTTGATCTCCGCGGGCGTGAGCCATTGACTGAAGGGTATTGAACCAATATTCATCGTGAGTCGTCAGTACAATCTGGTAATCCGAAAACTCCTCGAAAAGCAATTCAGCAAAGCGCTGTCGATGGTCCATATCAATGCTGGTGAGGATGTCATCCAGAACTAACAATGAGCCCGAACGATTGAAGATACGAGCACTCGCCAAATAGATGCACAAGCCTAAGGAATCTAGATGTCCTTCACTCAAGAATGCTCGTGCATCCGACGAATCGACCAATCCTAAGAACTCTATCGCCAGTCTCAAGCCCCCGGCGGCAGCGCGCGGTGTAGTCGTCAGACTAATTCCTGTACATTCACAACTTTCTTCTCCAACCGGTATATCGTGTAGTTGCTTGTAATACTCGAGGACCTTTGCCGCAATCTGATCGAAGACTCGCTGAATTGCTTTTTCGCGAGCTGTCGAGAATGCGACGCGTGCCTGTGAGGCAGCCAGACTCTCTCCTTCAATAGTTTTAAGCGCTGATTGACAAGTTTCAATTCTCGGTACTCCGGTCCTGGCCTTCTTTAGTAAAGCGATCGTGGTCTCAAGCTCCGAGGTATTAGCCGGAATCAAACCCCTTCGGCGCTCAGAGAGTTGTGCTGCTATGCCTTTGCGTAGGTTTGATAGCGCATCGACTTCGCCCAGTGGCTTTAGATCAGCTGAACTGGGGTCTTCACGCACCCGCTTTATGAGATCCTGGTAGGAAACCAGGAGAGAGCATCGTTCAGTGAGAACACTCACAACGTCGGCGTCGAGCAGGGCACCGCTCTCTAGATCAGTGGTAAGCCGGGCAACACATTGTTGAGAACGTGCTGCTAAGTCATCGAGAAGACCGGATAATTGTTGCTCACTTAGACGTAGTTCGGATAATGCCTCGTCACGTTTCTTTAGCCGCTGAAGAACGTCTGCGTAGCCCTCGTCCAGAGGACGCTCACAAAGCGGACAGACTATTACGTTATGATGGTCATGAAAGAACGAGATACCCGCTTGAATGATTTCGCCCGCAGCAGCTTCTTCGGACGTTGCTTTCAATTGATTCACACGTTTCTGAGCTTCGCTAGTGGTATTTGCTAACGATTCGAGATCGGTGGGCAAAGATCTTTCAAATGACGCAAGAGCCAGGTTAAGGGCGTCAATTTCACTGCGCGTTTCCTCTGAACGGCGGGATTCTAGTTCTGCAATTACTGTATCAAGTTGATCCCATGCGGTTAGCGGCTGAATGTCGAAGTGTGTCGTTGCGGTTGAACATCGCCCAAGGAGTGTATCTAGGCTTGGCACTGACTGTCCGGGTTCTTTGAAGCTCGCAAGTTCAGCATCTAGATCTTGTCGCGCACGGCTGACCCTGTTCTCAGCATCCTGCGCGGCCTCTACAAACGCCCGTTGGATTTGATCCAGCTCACTCAGTCCGAGCAACGCTATATACTTTCGGTAACGGTTCGCGTCCTGAGCAGAAATGAAGTCGAGAATCTGCGCTCGTCGTAGAATAAATGACTCAGCGGGTGGGTGCGTAGCAACATAGTTGTCGATACTTGCTTTCGATGACAATTCTAATTCTTGAGAGGACAGGGCCCGTCTGATCTTGCCATTCGTAGGTGTAAATAATATCTCTACAGTAGGCTCTCCCTTCTTCTGGACGTGTTGAATTGCTACCCTCTGGTCGATCGCACCTGTGCCCTCGCCATGGAACCGAGCTATTCTGCCCGAGAAGGTGAATTCAATTCCGTCGACGATTCCGCTCTTACCCTTCCCGTTTCCGCTGAGCACGACGATACTCTTGCCTTTGAGCGTGCAGGAATAATCACGCAGCCCCCTGAAATGTTCGAATCTTATTTCCTTTACTCGTTCGTTCATTATTGATTTTCAGCCGAACGCAATGTTTGAAGTATCGCGGTTGAGCTTATCGGCGTTTCAGAGATCAACGAATGCAGCAAACGACGCTGAACGTTCGTCAAGCCTTCTTGTAATGCGAGCGCGGCAGTGAATTCTTCAGTAAGATGCTTTTTGAGTTCAGCACGAAGATCTACTTGGCACGATTCTCCTTCGTTTACGATTGGCTGAACCTCCGTCGTTTCGCTCATGAAAAATGTTTCTCCAGATCTGTGAACTGTTTGATGACTTGCAACTGTTCAGGTTCTAAACTGGCTAAGTTTCGCTTAGCAACTCCCAGTACAGGCCCCTGTGTTTATGATTCCTACCGGAAATCATTACATCCCACATTTTGGAATTGATGGATTGAGCAATAGGACTGAACTGCATTGAGTCTCCGGTGAAACGTGGGAGTCGGAGAACCAGGGAGCACTGCAACAGCCGGGCCATCAAAATGTCAGAGTTTTAGTTCAGCGATTGACTCGGCAATGTGGGGTGGTGCACAGGTGCGCGCTGGCGAGCATTTGAGAACTCGCCTTAATCGAAGGGGCCGCACTGAGCTAAAGCAGTCGTGATACAATTTGCGCATGTCAAAAACCTTTACCACCTTAGACCAGCACTCATCTGTTCCCCTTCCACCGGAGGCGGTTGATGCCCTCGGCATCGAGGCAGGGGCAGAACTGGAGGTCGAGATTGTGGGACGTGCATTGGTCGTGCGCTCTGTTGAAGAAGCCCGCCGTTCGGCCGACTTCATAAACACCTTCGAGTCAATTCTCTCCAAACGCCGCACTGCATACGAAGAGCTGTCAAAGGGTCCTGACCATAACAGCGGCAGATGATATTCCCGGACAAGCTCGATGTGCTGACAATCCACGCGAGATTGATCGCCGAGACTGGTGGTACGCAAGGTCTCAGAGATGAAGCCCTCCTCGAGTCGGCTCTCACTGCTGCCAGGAATCGGCATCATTATGAAACGGCCGACGTTGTGAGAACATTGAGTCGCGCAGTTCTCGGCAGAAACAGCGTTAGCGATTCAATGCCGTTTCCATTACCACCACCGCCTCGGAAACCGTAATCGAATAAGCCCCAGCATCCCCGGCATCGAACGCTTTTCGCCAGATCTGATAACCCTCTTCGAAATCAGGCAGGTCGACCTTTTCTTTCAAGAGCTTTAGCCCGCTCTTCTCGATTGCAGCCTCCAGGAATGGCATGTGGTTTACGTCTTCGCTGAAACCGTCCGGACTGTGCGGGTTCTTCATCTTGAGCCCACGCAGTGCAATATGAATGATCCGCCCGAGCTTCGGGTCGTTGTCGATCTTCACGATGATCAGATACGACTTCTCTTCTCCCGGCCGAGCACTGTAACTCCATTGCTGACCGACCTTGTATTTTGAATCAGCAGGTTCCTTCTGCTTACCGTCCTGTCCGAAGAGTGATGCGAATAATAAAAGGAAGATCATAGTACATTAATCATAAGCGACCTTCTTCTTTTCCGTGGTATCGAGAAAAGTTCAACGCCTGACCCGCCGAATTGTAATTGTGAGCGGAAGCGCTGACCGTGGGCAACAAAACGTTAGTTGTGAGAGACTCGCAACGCACACATGGCGAAAATATTTGTTAGTTATCGACGCACTGATAGCGAAGGCTATGCCGGCCGGATCTGGGATCGACTAACTTCACAGTTCGGCCCCGATGGCGTCTTCATGGACGTCGATTCTATTGATCCTGGCGCGGATTTTCCTTCGGTGCTCTCAAAGGCTTTGTCTGACTCGTACGTCCTAATTGCTGTAGTAGGACAGAATTGGCTTGGCCCAAAAACCGATGGTACGTTCCGTTTGAATGCGCCGGGTGACTTCGTACGCCAGGAAATACAAACTGCTATCGAAAAAAAGATCACGATAATCCCTCTTCTGGTAGCCGGCGCCAAAATGCCATTACCGCAGGAGTTGCCGGAAGAATTAATAATGTTCCCCAACTTTAATGCCGTAGAAATTCGCCATACCAAGTTCGACACTGATATGGCCGGTCTGATCCAGGCACTCGAGACGTTGCTTCACGACTATGAATTAAGAAGGCTGCAAGCGAATTCCGGCGAGGAACTTCAAGAACAACCGCCGTCGCGGGAAACGAGGAAGTTTCTTCGCCAGCTCCTGGGAGAACCCAAAGGAATCGGACGCCTAATTTTCGGCCCCTGGTAAGCGTTATGATCGTTACTTTCTTTTCCATTAAGGGTGGCACCGGCAGGTCAATGGCACTTGTCAATATAGGGGAAGTCTTTGCTCAGGCTGGCCTGCGGGTTCTGCTTGTAGACTTTGATTTGGAAGCACCATCTTTAGAAATGTTCTACCCCGACAAGACCCAAACCATCCTCGATTCACGAGGTGTAGTTGACTTAATTACTTCTTACAAACACGCGATTGCAACTCCGGGCTCTCTTTATCAGACAGCTGACTCGCCATCACCGTTTGAAGACATTCGCTCGCTCATGGTTAATGTACGAAATGAGGTTAGCGGCGGCACCGTAGATCTGATCCCAGTCGGAAGGCGAAGTGCCGATAGCATGAGTCAGTATGCCAATGTCGTGAGAACATTTGACTGGAAGGACTTCTATGAAAAGTGGGAAGGTGAATTATATTTTCGTTGGTTGAGACAACAGTTCGACGAACACGCGGATGTGACACTTGTTGATTGCCGAACCGGCATTACCGATGCCGGCGGAGTTTGCTGTGGGCAAGTCGCTGATGTGGTTGTGCTCCTTACGACAATGAATCTTCAGCAGATTTCGGGGTCTGACATGATGGTGTCGAAGCTTCGCGATGCCAGGCTGGCTGAACTCCGCGATACATCACTAAAACTCATCGTAGTTCCGTCGAGAATTGAATTTAATGAACTGGCCTTACTAGACGAATTTAAAGAGAAGTTCGTCACTCTTTTTGGGAAGTCCATACCGGAAGAAATAACTTCCGACGACCTGTGGGATTCCGCAATTCCATATGATCCGCGTTATAGGTACGGTACCTATATTGTCCGGCAAGATCTAGGCTCAGATCCCCTAAAGCATTCGTACACGCGGATAGCAGAATTGCTCTCCCGCCTTGCTCCACCCGATTCGCCGTTTTTCAAAACAGGAATTAAACTGAATGCACCGATTAAATAAGTGCCAACGTGGTCCTGGTCGCCAACCAATTCGATAGAGTGCTAGCACGATGAGTGCTCCAATCAAAGCACGGCAGTGTCAGAAATCAAATCTCGCAGCTCAGCAACCCAGATACTCAATCCGAAATTTAACAACTGCTTCAGCAATCGTCTTCCCTCCCTTGATCTTGCTGAGGCGACCCTTCAACACAGGCTGAGATCGTCCCGCACGCCACAGCTCGCCGTGTCGCAAGAATTCTCCCTCGAAGTGATATCCAACATCCTCGTCAGACACAGGTTTGGCGACGAGTGATATCCGCTGCTCTGTAACAACGCCAGAAATTCCGTAGATCGAGCCGTACTGATCATTATCGTAAGTCGAGATCATTGCTCGTCCGCTAACCTTGCCGTCGTCGTCATATTCTACGGCCAACTCGATGCAATCAAACTCGCGAAATTCTTTCGGCTTTCGCCCGATGATGAAGTAATCACCACGAGGATCAGTTTCGGCTTTGGTTAACTGAAACATGAAGTCTTCCGGAAACCTGTCAGTATTTCGCTTGACGGCCTGATTCAACACTTTGGTAGGGACGCCATAAAGTCTCGCCAGGTCGTGATCGAGAATTACTCTCTTTCCGCGAGTGAGCAGTATCGTGTCTTCAATTAACTCGTCCGGTAAGGCGATCGAGGTATTCGGCATGTGAGGTTCCTTTCGAAAGCGTTGAGTTTAGTTTTGTAACAACAGGTTACTCCAATTTGTGTCATCAGCGTAATCTGTGGATGCCGCAGCCGGTGGTGGGAACCGGCCACTGAGCATTTCGGTCAAGACAGATGTGAGTTATCCGCGAACAACTCATGCTCCATCACTTCGACTTGAGCGTCAACCACGTTGTAGGGATTCAGCTCTGCGCACCGAATAAAGGCGCCATATTTCGCCGCGTTAGCGAGTGCTTTCGGGTGTGCGGAGTTTTCAACAGCGGCCATGAGCACGAATAGGGCAGCGGATTTGATTTCGGGCTCGTCACCACCGCGACAGATCATCTCCGTCAACGCTGCGATCTTTCCGTCATCTGAATCGCCGCTGTTAGTTTCGGACAGTCCCTCGAAATCGAGTGTCTCGCTAATCGCTTCTCCGGCGTCCGCACGACGCACGAGTTCATCCAGCCACGGATCATCTATCTCCATGGCGTAACGAATAATCGCCCGACTCTGCGGATCGATCGACTTGTCGTTCAAGACTGCCTGCGCTCTTCGCTTGAGAGCATTGACGATGGTGTTGGTTCTTGATATTCGGTTTGAGTGAGGTGTTTCGCGCACGCTTGCGCTACTATGACTGGACATAGGCTTCATCCTTTCGTAAGAAGGTTGAGGTCTTAGGGTCGGCTTTGTGTTGCACCACAAGTCGGCCCGCTTCGTTTTGAGTGCCGCGCACTATAGCACAAGTTGCGTGCGTGAGAGTGGTGTTTCTCTTGGTGTTATCTTCTCGATCAGCTTCGTCATTTTGGGAGCTACTCGACGACCTACGCCTGCACGCTTCATTCAATCTATTGGCGAAACACGTTCTGAAGACGTATTAATTACCCGCTTGAATCAGAGCCTATGCATCAGCCTTTCCTGTGTCGCCTGGCGACCTCCTGATCGGCAAGGTCAATCTTACGGTCAATTGCGTCCGTCTTGCCGTGCGATTCTGCCACTCTAGATGCTTCGAGCGCTTGATTGCGAAATTCGTTGAGTTCGTCCAAGCTAAGCTCCGCCAAGAGAGCCTCGCCGACGTTCCAAACTGGTAATCCGCGCCACATGTCTACATTTGGGGTCGTCGATTGTGTGGGCGGAGGTGTAGAAGGACTGACCCGCGATAGATTTCGGACTGTCTGAAGCACCTCCTCCAATAATGCGCGCTCCGACCGCTGTTGCGGTAATGTCCTCTTTGGATCAGCAGCCACAGACTTTAGCCCACTCTCTAAATCGGGCCACCATTTTTGGAACAACCGTTCCAGTCGGTCCGCGGGAAGAGAGCGTTCGAGACTACTGTTGATGCTCTGTAACAGATTTATCGTGCCGCCGCTCGTAGCCTCGACTCCCTGAAATTGAGCCAAAGGGTACGGCACATCCGTGGTTGAGACTTGAAACAAATAGGGAACGACCTTCGCTTCAGCGATCACCTTCGACAGCGCACCTGCCTCGAACAGCAGCCACGGTGAACTGATGTTCTCCGGTGTCAGGCAGAGTATCCCAAAGCTCGTTGATGCCAGTTGTTCATCCAGCACGCGTCCCCACCGCTGACCCGCATCAATATTGTGGGCTGACATCCAAATCGTCAGATCCTGAAAGACATCGGGTAGCCACTTGCTTAGGGATTCGGCAACGACTTTGCTGCGATCACCAGACCAACTTACAAATACCTTCATCGCTGATCTCCTTAGTGCTAATGTGCGCAGCCAATCCGCGACGGAAGGCGGTCGGTCCGTTGACAATTTGATATTTTGCTTCTCACGAAATTCATCTCCTACGAATCATTCTAAAGCTCTTGTCCAACCGATGAATCGCTTGCTCCGGCGACAGCCACTTGCATTTGTCGAATTGCCTGTCGAACGCTTCGATTCGCTTCAGAACGGTCGGCGCGTGTGTCGTTATCGTCGTGTGTCGATAACCTTCCTCCCTCGGGGTAAATGATTCTACAAGAAACCAGTCACCCACAATGATTAGATTCTCGTCCAAGCCACGTTTGTCAAAAGCTACGCGTACAGGCGCACGAGCTTCCTGCATACTTTGCAGAAATAATTGCAGCACTCTTTTCCGTGTCTGAATTCTCTGCTTTGTTAATCTCTTTAGAGTTGGATAAAGCACAAGATCACATCCGAATCGGTTGGCGTGTGCTTCGAGCTTTCGCCTCTTTGCAGTGTTTAATGATCGCATCAGTTCTGGTATCTGCGAGATCTGCGCATTCGTACACAGCAGCCGGTTTCGCATCGTTCACGAGTCGCTTGATCCGACTGCGGGTTACACGCCGCAGCAAGGCGTGCATGTCTGGGGCTACAACAGCTTCAAGTTCACGTGCCATGCCGTCAGGCAATGGACCCAAGCTGAGCGGCAAGGGGAACCTTGCGTCCCACGGCGTAGCCAATCTCGTGATTCACCCATGTGCTGCGCTTGGACTTGGGAGTAAGAAAGGGCATGAAGACATGAGAATGATCGATCTTCTTTTTGATTTCGTCGAGGAATCGCCAGCCGGCTGGGGTGTGGTGATCCCAAACTGGCCGAAGATGTAGTTGGCGCAGCCGATCAAAGAGTAGACGGGCGTTTTCCCCATCTTTCTTGGCATAGCTGAGGAAAACTCTGTATGGATAATTGTCGTGAGCGGGCATAGTCAAATACCTAATGTTCATTTGGAATGAGGTTCATAAGAGCTTGAGGTATCCGTCGAAGGATGCGCGCGCATTGTTAACACCAGCATTACAGAGGTGTCAATAGCACACCTTAGGCGGGTTAGTAATATAAGTTGAGTTGAAGTGACACGGAAAGTGTTGCTACTAATTCAGTCTGGGGCGTCGCTGTTAGTGCTTTTTGACCGGCGCTCAACAGCCCAGGTATTCAATCCGAAACTTAACTACGGCTTCTGCCGATGGACCTACAACCGAATTAACCCCGATATCACCAGTCCGATGAATAAGAAAAACGCGCCGAAAACAATAAGCTGCAGCCGGGGCGACACGCGCTCATCGTTTTTCGCGTCTTTCTGTCCGAAGTGCTTATGCATGAATGCGCGAACATTGTCCATTTTGTCCTGAGGTAGTAAGCCGGTGATGAGCGCTGCTGCTCCCGCCGCACAAGCGACGTAACCGTATAGCTGGAGCTTATCCATGCGCGGGAGTATAGCATCGCCGCCCAGGCTCTTGTGGAGACTCTCAACAGCCCAGGTATTCAATTCGAAACTTAACCACTGCTTCAGCGATCGTTTCGCCGTTCTTTATCTTGCTCAGGCGTCCTTTCAGGACAGCTTGAGACTTCCCGGCGCGCCAGAGTTCGCCTTGGCGCAAGAATTCTCCCTCGAAGCGATAGCCAACGGCTTCCTCAGATGACGGTATGGCGACGAGTGATATCCGCTGGTTAGTGACAACACCCGATATCTTATAAATTGCACCGTATTCATCGTCGTAGGAGGAAGTCGAAATCAGCACTCGTCCCGAAATTTTGTCTTCATCGACGGCCAGCTCGATAGAGTCAAACTCACGAAATTCTTTTGGCTTTCGCCCCAGAATAAGGTAATCACCGCGTGGATTAAACTGCGTAGGATCGTAGTCGAAAACAACCTCGGGCTCGGCCGGCGGCGGTTGAAAATTGGCTCGAACCCATTGGGATTGAGGAACAGGCGACGCTATCTCATGACTTTCAAAAACCCGGTGGCTGGTTGTGCCGATCAGGAACGTCGCTATTGCAACAAGAATGCGGCCAAGTGTGCGTTTCAAAATATGGGCCCTCCTCGAAGAGTTTAATTCTTACTCCCGAGCAAGACCTGTCACTACGGTTATCACCACATTACCGGTCTGTGGCTGTCATCGGTGAAGGCGGCTCCAGCTCTTTAATCAAACGATTCACGTCGTTATGAAAATCGGGGTCGGACCGTATCTGAAGGAAATTACGAAAAACCAAGTTACTGAGATCATCCGGTAGATCTGCTTCGGCCGGCATGCGCGCATTACTCACCATCAGCGGAATCACCGGAATTCCTCTTTGCAAAGCCGATGCGATTTCGATCCGGACGTAGTCCTTAGGGTCATCGAGCCGCCGTTTGCCTGCTCTTTTCTTTAACCATGACTTCCCAATCACCGCAAGCAACACGTTGCACTGCTCGACTTGTTTCTCGAGGTATCGTTTGAAGTCCACGCCCAATGGAATCGAATCTACGTCCTTAAAAATTGCCCTGTGACCAAATCGTTGCACCAAACTGTCATAGATGCGTCCCGTGATGTCCGCACTGTCTTCCCGTCTATAGCAGATAAAGACTAGCGGTTGGTCGGGCTTTGTCGAGTCGCTCGGTTCGGTTAGCTTCGAAGTGTGAGAACCGTCTGCTGGTGCTTTGCTGCTGTCGGTCTTGGATAGAGTATCTATCGTAAAATAGTCTCTCTCACTCTGGATAATAGTAGGGGCACCTGCCGGGGAGGATGACGGCGATGGCGGAGTTGTTGTTAGAAAAACACTCTCGACCTTATCAAGTGAAGCCAGAAGAGTCTCTAGAGGTGGCAGGACAACACGCCGTGCCGAATCGACGATTTTTACTGCGAACTTTCTAATGAATTCAAAATATTCAATGTAGTACTTGCCGTTCGGAGTGGCGCCGAGTTTCACCAGCTGAAGCATGCCTTCACGCGCGTATTCTTCTGGATAATCGTCATCTGTGTACGAAAGACCGAATTGACCAATCGTTTTGAGAAACTCCCCCGGGCTCCAGAGCACAGGAAGAATCAACGTGTCGTCGATAGGAAGTGCCTGCTGCTGCTGGTAATTGTGCAAACGCTCTCGAAAGACGGTCAATTCCTTACCGCAGTGCGCAGACTGAACATACGACGCTGAATAAAGAGGAACGAATACGCGGCAGGTTCTCAGTTGTTCGTCTATAACGGCATCCCAAACTGCACCAAGTGCGATGTCGTTGCGGTCCAGAAAGGCAATCTGCGCGCGTGGTAAACCAGTCAGACCTCGAATTTCCGGTTCCAGATCTTCGTAGAATTTGCGCAGGTAGGGGCCATCATCGGCGCGAGCGTAGCTGAAATACAGGAAGTTATTATCCACAGTAGCAGGCACCTCAAGATCCACTCGTCTTCCGGAGCTTGATTCCTGGAAGGGTGAGAATAAGGCTCCAATGGAGGAGCTTGACCAGAACCGAATAAAACTTAGTCCGAATTAAAATGTCAAGAGACATTATAGTGACCTGTGACACACAGAAGAAGTTTTGCTGG
>DATNFX010000405.1:0-5046 GCA_035606195.1 Pyrinomonadaceae bacterium | reverse complement strand
AACAAGGCGCGACGCGAAGGACTTGTTGTCAGCGAACACCATCCATTCGCCAAAGGCGCCGAGACAATCAACGACGAGCTACGCGAGATTTCCGCAGCCTGGCTGAAGTGCAAAGGAACTCACGAACTGGGATTTGTGCTCGGCTCGCTCGGGCTCGACCGTCGATCCGCAAAGCGATATTTCGTTGCGCGAGCAGAGAAGGGAACAGGACGGATCGAGGGCTTTGTCGTTTGTGAACCCATTTTCGGCCGCAGTGGTTATTACCTCGACGTCACACGGCGCAGGCAGGACGCTGTGCGCGGAACGATGGAACTGCTGACGGCCGAAATCCTTCGTCTGTTGCGCGAAGAAGGCTGCGAAATGGCGTCGATGGGTCTGGCGCCACTCGCACTGCTCGACGATCCCGACCTGCTGGACCATCCAGTACTCGCGCGACTCATGCGATTCGTCTACGAGCGCGTCAACATCAACTACGACTTCAAGCTCCTGTATCGCTACAAAGCGAAGTATCACCCACACACGTGGGAGCCGCGCTATTTTTGTTTCAATCAACGCCGCCTCTCTCTCAGCATGCTGTACGCGGTGATTCAGGTTCGCAACGCGCTCAGGCTCGAGATGCTAATCGGCCGAAGAGGTTTTCCGGAAAAGATCAAAACATGGAGACACGCTGCCTCATTCATCATTGGATTCTGTTGGGCCTTGTTCTCGTCGTCATCGTGACGCCGGCGACGCGTGCAGCCGCGCAGGATCCCGATCACTACGACCCTGACGACACGAAAACGTGGGCGGACGTGGCGACTGAAGATCGCGACGTCGTCGTCCGAGGGCAGCAATTCAGAGTTCACTTTTATCGTCCACAAGGCGACAAGCCGGCGACGCCGGCGATATATGCGTGTGGAGACGGTGGCTGGCGAGGTCTCGCGCCGCGCACGGCCCAGGAATTGGCCCACATGGGTTTCGCAGTTGCCGGGATTGATTCGAAGGTTTACCTGCGGCAGTTTTCGTCCGTCAATATGCCACTGACTATCAGCCAACTGGCGCGCGATTACACTGACGTTGCCGTAGCCCTGCGAAGTTACGCGAAGGTGGATGGCGAAGCGCCTGTTTATGTTTACGGCTGGTCACTCGGCGCTGGGTTTGCAATCGCAGTCGGTTCAGATGAACAGACGCGAGCTAATTGGGCCGGTGTGATTTCCATCGGGTTGCCGAAACAGAACCAACTCGTCAGTGGTCTCGGCGCAAATCATGCCAACCTGCACGTTGAAAGCAACGCGCTTTATGGATTTCGAAGTGAGGACGTGATGGGCCAGATTGCGCCTGTGCCGCTCGTGATGATCCAGAGCACTTCCGATACTGCGAGCCCGCAGAAGGTTGGTAATGCGTTGTTTGCGACTGCGAGAGATCCGAAGAAATACGTGCTTATAAAGGCGAGTAATCACCGGTTTAGCGGCGCGCGTGAGGAGTTTTATGCGGCGCTCGCCAATGCCGTCACGTGGATGAGGACAGCAGATAGACGTGGAAAAAATGCGGATTAAGACTCTGATCATCGGGCTGGTTCTGGTTTGTTGTGCGGCATCCGTGTATGCAGTGAGGTGGTATCGAGGCTTTTATCATCACGTTACTCACGAGGAGCTGTCGCACGAAGTCAGACACTCGACGTTTCAGGTCACAATCCGCAGCGGTTCACCTCTCGATCTGCAGCTCTATCAACAGGAGCATGCGACGAATCAACCGCTCGTACTGTTCACGAGCGGCGATGGCGGTTGGAGTCCGTTCTGTGCTGATATTGCGGCGCACATCGCAGCGACCGGCGTCACAGTCGCCGGTATCGACGCGAAGAGTTATCTCGTGAGTTTCGCGACGCCGCAGAAACCGCTTTCGATCGAGGAACTGACTCGTGACTACGACGCAATCGCCAAACAGGCAATCGCGCAACCGGGTGTCGATACCAAAGCGCCGCTGGTTCTGGCAGGCTGGTCACTGGGCGCGGGCTACAGCGTGATTGCAGCCTCGCAACCGGAGTTCGGTCATCCGGTAAGTCGCGTTGTGGCGATCAGCCTGCCCGAATATGGCGAGCTCGCGTGGAGACCTGCTGATTCCATCATTTACATTACACACGGAACACCACACGAAAAGGTTTTTGATATTCATCCCTTTCTGAAGTCGCTCCAACAGACACCGATCATTTTTCTGGCAGCAACGAGCGACAAGAATGCGCCGTTCCGCGAAGCACAGTCGCTCTACGACGCGACACCGGGTGCAAAATCTTTCTATGCGGTGAAAGCCACCGGCCATCATTTCGAAGGTGGTGAGAAGGAGTTCTACGACGATCTGGACCATGGCATCTCGCTACAGCAAATAGCTGATAAAAGTGACAACAAACTGAAAGAACGAGAAGTTGCAAGAGATTAGTATGCACACACGTTGTAACTAGAGACCTTCTTCATACACACAGGGTTGATAATAAAGCGAGGGGAAACTTCCCTGTGTTCGAGTGTGGTTGGGACCAAAATACGGGCTCCATGATGGTCCTGGCCACACTCTTTTTTTAGCCACAAAAGGCACATAAGACACAAAAGCACAAAAGCAGTTCAGTTTTGCGGTCTGCTTCAATGATCTTTTGTGCTTTATGTGCCTTTTGTGCCTTATGTGGCAATAGGCTGACAAGCTGAGCAAACAGCTAAAAGAAGAATGTGGTTGTCTTCCGTAAGATCTCGTGAATGGACGAGCCCATTGTTGAAGAGGATGATGTATCCCCACCCGCTCCGCGCAGGCGAAGACGAAAGCCATGGTTCATGCTCGCTCTGCTTCTCCTCGCAGGTCTCATCGGTTTTCTGATCACTCAACACCGACAAAAGGGAACTGTCGCTGCCGCCAAAACGCCGCCGCCTCCTCCAGGTGTCGCGATATCTACGGCCGTTGCTCAGGAAGGCAACATCGGCGTGTACATCAATGCACTCGGTTCGGTTGCGCCTCTCTACACGGTGACTGTCAAAAGCCGTGTGGATGGTCAGTTGATGAGTGTCAATTATCGTGAAGGTCAGATGGTCAAACAGGGCGAGCTGCTGGCGCAGATCGATTCGCGTCCGTTTGAGGCGCAACTGGCCCAGGCCCAGGGACAGCTTCAACGCGATCAAGCGCTGCTTGAAAACGCAAAGATCGATCTCAACCGTTACCAGATCGCGTACAGCAAGAATGCGATCCCGAAGCAACAACTCGACACACAAGTCGCCACGGTCCATCAATATGAGGGCGTCGTAAACATCGATCAGGGACAGATCGACAACGCCAAAGTTCAGGTGGCCTATTGCCGCATCACTTCGCCGATCACCGGACGAGTCGGTTTGCGTCTGGCCGATCCGGGCAACATCGTTCATGCCGCCGATCCCAACGGCATGCTGGTCATCACTCAACTGCAACCAATCGACGTGCTGTTCAGCGTCGCCGAAGATTATCTGCCGCAGATCCGGCAGCAGTTGCGTCGTGGTAACCGGCTCGCGGTCGATGCGTTTGATCGCACGCAGCAGACGAAGCTCTCGTCAGGCACCCTCCTGACTTTCGATAACGAAATCGACACCACCACCGGCACGATCAAACTCAAAGCAATCTTCCCAAACAACGACAGCGCGCTGTTTCCGAACCAATTCGTCAATGCGCGTTTGCTGGTTTCGACACAGCGCGGAGTGATCCTCATTCCGACAGTTGCAATTCAACGCAATGCGCAGGATTCGTTTGTGTATGTCGTGAAACCTGATCAGACGGTTGCCATGCAAACGGTATCCGTAGGCACGACTGATGGAAACGTCACCGCGGTTGAAGGAATAAAAGCCGGCGACGTGATTGCCGTTGATGGATTCGACAAGCTGCAAAACGGAGTGAAGGTCGTAGTCCGTGGATCATCTGACAAATCGACAATCGGCAATCGGCAATTAGCAATGTCGACAGGCCGGAGGAGCGCTCCATGAGTCCGTCGCGGCCATTCATTCTCCGGCCCGTCGCGACGTCGCTGTTGATGGCTGCGATCCTGCTGGCGGGTGTTGTTGCTTACCGGCAATTGCCAGTCTCAGCTTTACCCGAAGTCGACTATCCAACCATCCAGGTGATCACGTTTTATCCGGGCGCGAGCCCTGATGTGGTTGCGTCGGCAGTCACCGCACCACTCGAAAGACAATTCGGACAAGTGCCTGGTCTGAACCAGATGACGTCGACCAGCTCAGGTGGAGCTTCGATCATCACGCTCCAATTTGCGCTAGACCTGAACATCGACGTCGCGGAACAGGAAGTTCAGGCAGCAATCAATGGTGCTTCAAACTTTCTGCCGAACGATCTGCCGGCGCCGCCGATTTACAGCAAATCGAATCCGGCTGATGCGCCGGTAATGACCCTCGCGCTGACATCAAACTCGATTCCGCTAACGCAGGTTGAAGATCTTGCTGACACGCGCCTCGCGCAGAAGATCTCGCAATTACCCGGTGTTGGCCTCGTGAGTATTAGTGGTGGCCAAAAGCCTGCGGTGCGGATTCAGGCGAATCCCACTGCGCTCTCGTCGTACGGGCTCAGTCTCGAAGACGTAAGGACGGCTCTCCAGCAAACGAGTGTCAATCAGGCCAAGGGCAACTTCGATGGGCCACAACAGTCGTATCAGATCGACGCCAACGATCAGATCCTCTCCGACAAGGACTACAGCAAGATTGTCGTTGCTTATCGCAACGGCGCGCCGGTTGTGCTGTCGGATGTTGCCTCGGTTGTTAACGGCGCGGAAAACGTGAAGCAGGCGGCGTGGATGAACAACGTTCCAGCGGTGATCGTCAATATTCAGCGACAACCGGGCGCCAATATCATTCAAGTTGTCGATCGCATCAAGGCTTTGTTGCCACAATTGCAAACCACGCTGCCGCCCGCGATTCAGGTTTCAGTACTGACCGATCGCACCGTAACGATTCGAGCGTCAGTTAAAGACGTGCAGTTCTCGCTGCTGTTGACTGTCGCTCTCGTGGTGATGGTGATCTTTCTTTTTCTCAGAAACATTCCCGCCACGATCATTCC
>DATNFX010000404.1:0-9202 GCA_035606195.1 Pyrinomonadaceae bacterium | reverse complement strand
TTCATCCACAAATACCTGCGTGTCTCCGCCGAGAGACGCAGCGCGCTCGGCAATTGAATGAGGTCGAAACGACTTCACGCCGTCCTGACCACCATCAACACGTTCGCCATCCGGGCTTGTCCCCGGACGCGGCCGGCTATTCTTTATCTGCAACAGCAGCGAACTTTCCTTACACGATATCTCAACCCGCGCGTCACGACAAAAAGCGTGGCGCCTCACGTTGCTCAGACCCTCGGCCACGATCTGAAACAACTCGGCCGCGAGGCGATCGTTCACCTTCACCTTACCGTGCACGGCCACGTCGACCTTGATTCCGGTCACGAGTGAAAATCGTTCGGCGTATCTTTGAATTGCCGGCAGCAGAACGTCCAGGCGCTCTTCACTCGCTCGCAGATCCCAAACGAATCGTCGCAGTTCGGCAAGTTCATGGTTGGTGAGCTCGAGTAGTTCCTGCACGTTGTCGCGAATGGCAGTATTACCGGCTTCCAGCTTTTGATCGAGTGCCGCAAGGCCAAACTGCAAACCGAGATAGGGTTGAATGACGCTGTCGTGAATGTCGTGTGCAATTCGTCGTCGTTCCTGCTCGGCGGCATCGGAGGCGAGGTTGTCGATCAGCCGGATGTTTTCCATGACGGGTGTGACATGGTCCATCAACTGCAGCATGAAATCCATGTCTGAACCATCGATACGGTCTGGTCCATCGATGATGAAGAGACGGCCGACAGCCTGGTGACGGTAATAAACAGGCACCGACAAATACTCCTGCGCCTCGAGCATGCCCGCTTGTTTGTCGCCGTTGCTGGAATTGCTGTCAGTGAAAACGCGATTCTTGACGTCGAATAAACGCGTCTGTGAAGCGCCGTTTTTCCTGTAGATGACGGCGTAGTCGAGAGAAGGCGATAAAAACTGCGTGGCGGCTTCAGCTCCGATTTCCGGTGGCGCCGTCCTGCTCGGATGTATGCCTCGCGCAACGCGATACATCTGGTAACTGTCTGCATCGCCGGGTTTGCCGGGAATCACCAGCAAACATGCTTCGGCATCGTAAAAAGCGCGAATGCTCTCGAGTATCGCTTTGATTGTACGGTCGATACCAAAACGCGGATTGGAAAAGATCGTCACTTCCTTCAGCAGCTTCAGCCGGTTCTTGAGTTGGGTGTGATAACCGCCCCAGCGCGCGATGATGTAGCCAAAGATCAGCAAGCCTATCGGCGCCAGCAGAATGTCGTCGAGGTGGAGTGATCCTTCGGGTTCGTTTGCCAGCCGGACGAGAGTGTAGATTGCTGCCGACGCGAGAGTCAGCCGTAAGCCGTCGCCGAGTCCCCAACTGAATGACGCAACGATGATAGCGAAGAAGAAGAAGTAATAGAACAGATTGTTCGTGTTACTCGCAAAGATGAGGAGTGGCACATACCACAACAGGTCGAGCCAGGGAATGACTCGGTGAGCAACGATCGTTTTATGACGAACTGAGAGCTGGTATATCACCAGACCATAAAGCGCGTACAAAACCAGGGTGACGTAGGTTGGCTTACTCCAGCGAAACGACGTGAATGGCTGAATCAGAACGACGAGCAACGCCGAGGTGCCGAGAACGACGCGCATTCCGGCAATCAGCCGGAGGTCTATCCACTGTTCCGACAGCGGGTCGTTTGCAGAACCTGGTCTTTTGGTCGGGTCCGGATTCATTGACCTTTCAATCGTTGCAGGGTTTCCCATACCTGCTCGGCTTCCTCGCCGAAGATCACGACGTCGTTCTGACGTTGATCGAGGTCGAGCCCTAATCTGGTTTTGATGTCACCCTCACCGGGCCGGTAAAGCGCGCTCGTGATGTGATCGACGTGAACGAGCATTCTGCCGCCCTCGGGATGGGTGAATTCGATGTACTTCATCGGCGCAGTCTCCTTAGAAAAGGATACGCTACTTGGACACGGTCAGTACCACCTCGCGGTAGCGGGTGGGTACGCCGTAGGCTCCGATCCAAAAACGCTGCGCGGACCCACCCGCTACCGCGAGGTGGTACTGACCGTGTCCAAGTGCGATCTAAACAACTAGTGGCCGTAGGACCGGGATGATCTGTTTCCGATGTGGATGTGAGGTCCAGTGGCCACGCCGGGAATAGGGCCGCGAAAGACCAAAAACGGGATCGACTCGGCGCGCAGGAACTCAATCAATGCGCGACCTTCAACGCTGTCGGGATGCAGGCCCACATCCATACCGTTGCGGTGGTCCAATCCCCAGCGTGTATGTAAATCTGATTGTCCAAAAGCCGTAGTCGGCAACGGCTTCTTAAACTTCAAGGTGAAAAACTGCTCGACCTTTGACGCGTCGGCGAGACTCCATTTACGTGCTTTAACTTCAGTAGGCGCCGGTTCAGGCGGTGTCGGGACTTCGATGCGAGCGACTCGTTCGCGATCGATAAACGTGGTGACGTTGCCGCGTTTGTACCAGTAACCGCCGCCGCTTTCGCTGACCTCGTCAACCAGCATCTGGTTGCCGCTAGCGAGCACGATCGTGACTTTCTCGTTCTCCGGCACCTTGGTCTCGTCCTGTGCGTAGACACACGAGAAGCTCAATACCAGAACAACCAACCAGGAGCCGACTCTCAGGAACATGAATCCACAGATTACGCAGATTAGCTTTTCGGAGCGAAGTAGCCGACGCGTGTGTGCGGGGCGAATGCCGGATTTACGGTCTCGATGCGCACGCGACGAAAACTTCCATCGCGCGCCTTGTTCAAGGGCGTGAAGTAAAGCGCGTATTGATGTCGCAACTCATCCGCCACTTCCGCGTAAGTCGATTCGAGCGCATCAAACGTGAGCGGCTTGTACAACTTTCCCCCCGTCGCCTGCGCCAGTTGCGCGAGGTTTTCTTCACTCTGATCCAGCACCTTCAAACCGAGACGCAAACGATCGATCGTCACCTGATTAAACTTGACCGACGATTCACCTTGTCCCAGCAGACTATCGAGCTCAGCTCGCTTCGCTGCTCGCGAAATCTCGGTGTTGGCGACGATGTAAACCGTAACCTGCGCTTTGATCAACGCCTGCAAAGCGGCTTCGAGCGACGTCGTTCCCTGTCCATTGTCGATTCCGTCCGACAATACAATCACCGCGCGTCGCGACTTTGTTACCGGTCCAAATTGTTCTCTCGAAGCGAGCAATAACGCGTCGTTGAAACGCGTGAACATACCAGGTTCGATACGATTCAAAGCGCGCTGCAATTGAAAACGACTCTTGGTCCAATCCTGGAGCAGCTCGATGCGATCGTCGAATTTAATGAGACTGATGCGATCCTCGGTCTCAAGCTTCGCCGCAAATCCCTGTGCGGCGCGCCGGAAATCGTCGAGATTGTTGGCGACGGAAGAAGAAGCGTCGACCATCAGCACCACATCAACCGGCACCTGGCGCAACGCAAGATCACTCAACGGTTGCAGTGCATTGTCTTCGAAGACCTTGAAATCGGTGCGCGTGAGATTGCTGACGAGCCGGCCGTTGGAGTCGCGCACTGTGACGGGAAACATGACTTCAGTCGTATCGACTAGAACAACGTCACCGGGGCTGACTTCCTGTTCGGGGGGGTTCTTAAGACTGGGAACGGGCGGAGGCGCCCCCATCGTTTCGAGAGCTGTCTTTGGCTGCGGAGTAGCGCTCGGCTTGGGCTGAGGCTTCGTTCGTTGTTGACCTCTTCGCTGTGCGCTCGCAACAGAAAATAAGAGCGCTGCAGAAACCAGCAGCACGACCCATCGAAGTCGAGGTTGTACTTTCATAGATGATTGCCGATTGCCAATTGCCAATTGCCAATTGCCGATTTCAAGTTTCTCAATCGGCAATCGGCAATTGGCAATCGGCAATGATTTACTTGCCGTCGCCCATCGCAGCCTTCATGGCGTCGATTACTTTGTCGCTGACGCGACGTTTGCGCAGGGCTTCCAGTTTATCCGCCGCCAGATCAAACTCCACTGGCGACTGTTCGATACGGCGAATAATCGTGCCTTCAGAAAAACCTGCTTCCACGAGCTCGACGATCGACTCGTTGGTCAGACTCTTCGTCTTCTCCATTTTTGCAGGCGTTCCACTGCCACCTTCAGTCGGTGGTCTAATAATCCGCACCGTCGCATTTCCCGTTAACTGACTGTCACCTTCGGAACCGCCGTTTCCAGTGCGAGTGCGAACGCTCGATTTCGATCCGGTGCTGGTACCAAAGATGTTCGTTCCACCATCAGAACCAGAGCCGGAACCTGTGCCGCTGTTTCCATTGCCCTTCGGATCGACTTTGGAGTTGAAGAATGGATCGTTGCCCCACTCGTCATCCGTCATCGGAACGTCAGTTCCTTCCTGACGAGCAAGCATGGCGATGATGATGTTCTCGCTCACACCGGCGCGTTTGAGCTGAATCATTTTGTCAGACGAGAGATCGAAGTTCGGAATTCTCGACGAAATGATCAGAACGACAGTTTTTTCTTTGAAGCCGGCTTTGCAGAGTTTGACGACCTCGGCGTTGGTCATCGGACCCTGATCTTGTTGTCTCGTCTGAGCGTTAACAAGAACAGCGCCGCCCAGTAATAGGATTATTAGCGTTGTGGGGAAAAATGATTTCATCGCGCACCCCCTAGCGTTGCGGATCCGGCACTTCGTCCTGTCCTGATTGCCGTCCCGAGAGTCCGTAGCGTTTCCCGATTGTCTTAACGTAGTCGCGAGTCTCTCTGTAAGGAGGCACATTGCGACCGTATTTGAGCACCGCGCCTTCCCCGGCATTATAACTCGCCAGCACCAAATCGACTTTCCCGCCGAACATGTCCATCAATTCCCGCATGTACTGCGTGCCGGCCCTGATGTTTTCAGCCACATCGAAAGGCTTTCGAACGCCTAACCGGCGAGCTGTGCCGGGCATCAGTTGCATCAGGCCCATGGCCCCTTTCGGACTGACCGCGCGCGGATGGAAACGCGACTCCTTCTCTATTATTAAAAAGACCAAATAGGGGTCGATTCCGAAACGGTCGCCATTTGTCCGGATTAACTGGTCAATTGTGGCGTTTCCGGATGTCCAGTCGGCAGTTTTACGGACCTTGCCCGGCAAAGCGGGAACCTCGTATTCGATGCGCGCGATGCGTTCCTTGTCGAGGAACATCGAGATTTTGTTGCGTGTGTAGACGGCGCCGTCGGTGCCTTCCTGAACCTCATCAACCCGAAAACGAGCACCATCGACGAGGTGGATCCAGATTGCAGGAGCAAGTTTGGCCGGGGCAGGAGTTGCGGAAGCGGGAGTTTTAGCAGCCTCTACAGCTTCCGTTTTGGGCTTTTCGTAAATAGGCTTAATGGACTTTACTGGCTGTGTGATCTGTCGATTGATGGCGCCTTTTCGATACCAGAGATCCTCGCCCTGTTTCGAAACCTCATCGACCTCAAACGTGTAACCGTCGGCAAGAGTGATGGTCTGGCCAATAACTTTTTGAGGAGCAGGAGGGTTGGACGGATTCTGCGCGTGAACAGAGAAGGCGGATAGCAAGCACAGTAATAGAGCGAGCTTAAAATGTTTCCACTGTCCGCACATTGATTAACTACTATCCGTTCTTAATCCGTGTCATCTGTGGCTAAATTAGGCCACTGATTGAGCGGATCGAAACTGCATAACTTCCGGGGCGAAGCCGTGTGACGTTCCAAAGTAATTACCCCACGCCAGATCGACGAGCTCTTTCGTGAGCTTCAACTCGCGACCTTCGAACAGGCAGATGTCGTTAACCTTATTCAGAAGATCGCGCGGTTCGCAGCCCTTCATGATTCGTCTTTCATTCTCGTAGCGCGCCAGAATGTGACGCAGGCATTCATCATCGATCATTACACCGCGAAGTTTTGCGGTGCGTCTGAAGATCTCTGAAAAAGCAGCCGCAGTGGGTGGTTCGACGCGAGCCCGGTAACCCATGCGCCGCAGAAATGCTTCGTCGACGAGATCCCTCTCGTCGAGATTCGTCGAGAAGACTACGAGCTGTTCGAATGGAACTTCGATCTTCTTGCCGCTGTGAAGCGTCAGAAAATCAACTCGGCGCTCGAGCGGAAGGATCCACCGATTCAGCAAGTCCTGCGGAGCGACGCGTTGGCGGCCAAAGTCGTCGATGACGAGGGTGCCGCCGTTCGACTTTACCTGAAAAGGCGCTTCGTAGAATTTTGCCGTCTCGGACCACGCGAGGTCGGTGTTCTCGAGTGTCAGCTCGCCGCCGACGATGATCAGCGGTCTTTCGATCTCGATCCAACGTCGATCGTGTTCGATAACTGACGTGCGTTCGGGCGCCGGCCGGTGACTGTGAGCGTCGAAGATACGAATGATGTTTCCGTCGACTTCGATTGCATACGGGATCCAAATCGTCCCGGTCAGTGCCTGATTCATGCGTTCGGACACGGCTGTCTTTCCTGTTCCGGGCAGGCCGGTAAGGAAGAGCGAAGACCGCGAATTGATCACGCAGCCGAGCGTTTGCAGCAACGAATCGGGCAGCACGAGATCCTTGAAAGCATGCCGAACTGTATCGAGCGAAGCCGGCTTCGAGGGCACTGCCTGTAATCGCATCATGAAGGTGTAGTCTTCGAGCGAAACAGGTGCTGGTCCAAGATAGCCGCTTTGTGAATTGAGACGCGCGACACGTTCCCAGCCGTGATCGAGCATCGCGTAGCGAGTTGATCCCACTGCGCTTTGCAAACGCATTTCGATCAGCTTCTCGCGATACAGATGGTAGAGCAGTTCTTCAGTAAGAACGCGCGGCAGGTGCAGCCGGTCGGCGACGGCCGTTGTGCTCGGCTCGGGAAGCATGGCTACGTGCTTGAGAGCCAGGTCACACAGAAACTGCTCGTGAATCCCGGAATCGGCCAATTCCTCCAGCATAGGTGGACCTAAGCCTTCAATCTCTGAACGGCTCAATATGCTAAGGTTTCCCATGAACGCTTTAATCCTTTTATTTAATCTTCGTTCATTGCCGATTGCCAATTGCCGATTTACCTAAATTGGCAATCGACAATCGGCAATTGGCAATAAAACTATTCCTTCATTGCCTGTGAGCGGGCTGCCTCCAGCGCTTTGTTCGCTTCAGCAGCCAACGCATCGTTACCCGTTCGTTTGTAAAGAACTACTAATCGCAGAAGCGTCTCGGCCGTTGCAGGACGCAGCACGCGCGCCTGTTCGAGATGCTTGATTGCGATTTTGTCGTAGCCCATTGATTGCGACCTGTTGGCCACGTTGATGTGTCCCTGATACTCACCAACTGCACGTACGAAACACTCGTAAGCGTCGTCAAACTTCGCTCGCTGCGCCTGGATCAAACCAAGATTGTTCCAGTAGCGCTGCGACTGCGGAGCGACTTTAACTGCGCGTTTCAAATACTTTGCTGCCTTGTCGTTGTCTCCGTTTTTGAAGTGGAGGTAGCCGAGATTGTTGAGATACTCGCCGTTGTCTTCATCCGCCTTGAGGGCCTTCTCAAACGACTCGAACGCACGATCGCGCATTCCTTTTGCTTCGTAGGCGACGCCAAGCAGGTTGTAAGCTTCATGAAGCTTTGGATCGCTCGTCGCTGCAGTCGAGAGCACAGCAATCGCATTGGTGACGTTGCCTTCGTTGAGCAGCGTTCGGCCGCGTTCCAGGTTTTCCTGTGCAGACGACAGAGCCGGATTGACTGCGGGAGCGTTCTCGGCACTTTGAGCTGCCGCTGGTGTTTCAAAACCGGTGGTACGAGCATCGACCACACGAGCAGTTCCAACACTCTCAAACTTCTTAACGTCTTTGCGAGATAGACGTTGAAGTTTGTCGTCGTCCTTTTTACCGGCGCCGAACAAGCGACCAATCGCTTTGAAGGGAGCTTTCAAAACTTTGACGAAGGCGTTGTCGCTCTTTGACTGGCCATCGACGTCCTTCGATGCTCCATCGAGCATCGCGATTTCCTCGGGCGTCATAAGAACGCCGTGGACGTGACGAACGGGCACCGCGCTGGTGACCAGTAAGAGCGTGAGTAAGACGACGATTGATGTACGCTTAACCATAGATTCCTCCCTGGGGCTAGAAGGTGACTCCATTGCCACTGAGCATGTCGGAAATGTTTAGTAGTGCTGGACCGAGAATGATGATGAACATCGTCGGGAAGAGCAGTGCTCCGAGCGGCAGCAACAATTTGAACGCGGCTTTCTGCGCGGCCTGCTCGGCACGCTGGCGACGTTTCGTGCGCAAGCTGTCTGAATAGACGCGCACAGCGCGTGCGATCGAAGTACCGAAACGATCTGCCTGGATCAACATACCGACGAGACTATTCAGATCTTCAACTCCTGTGCGATCGGCCAGGTTTCGTAATGCCTCACTGCGCTCACGACCAACACGGATTTCGAGGTTTGCAAGTTCGAATTCCTTACTGATATCGGGATGGACCGGTCTCAGCTCTTCGCACACACGCAGCATCGCGGCGTTCAGGCCGAGCCCCGCTTCCATCGTGATCACCATCAGGTCGAGTGCGTCCGCAAGACCCCACGTAATTCGCAGTTTGCGACTGGCCATCAACCGATTGAGAATGAAGCGCGGCAGCAGGAATCCGGCGCCGAAGGCAAAGAGGGCCGGCAAAAGGGCATCGTTGAGAGACCATGCCATTATTGAGAAAACGAAGAGAACGAGGAGAGGACAAAGGACCATCGTTAACAGTTGCGTCACGCGATAAATACTGGCCGCAGACGGCGATCGATAACCCGCTTGCATCAGTTCGCGCTGCAGTTTCTTCGCATCGGCTGCGGATGGCGGCACCAGCTTATTGATCGGCTCAGCGAGACGAGCTGCTAAAGTCTCCATGCCATTGACTTCAATGCTCGTCGCCGCGACGGCCCTGCCTTCGTCCAGCTCACTCAGACGTTGTGCCGTGGCGCTAACCGGCCGGAACAGCAGCCAGTAGAGCGCCATCACGCCAAAGGCGATGCAAACAAATGTCGATATCAGAATGATTGTTACCATGATTTCACCTTGTCATTGCCGATTGTCGATTGCCAATTTGTTAACTCTCTTCAATTACCAATCGGCAATTGGGCAATCGGCAATTTCCTAGATCCTTATCTTCATAATCCTTTGGACCATGAGCATGCCGAGAACCTGCATGATGGCGGCGATAGCCAGAAGCTTGTTGCCGCGCGGATCCTTCCACATCACATCCATGTAACCGGGATTCATGAAGGTCACATAGACTGCCAGG
>DATNFX010000403.1:0-15427 GCA_035606195.1 Pyrinomonadaceae bacterium | reverse complement strand
AGTAGGCACAGTAAGGTATGCCAACGTCCGGGTTGTAAGAATCCTTGTCCTGTGGAATCGGTTCTTCCTTTAGAGAAAGCTTTTCGTTTGCGCCAACGAGTGTTGCTTCATAGCGAATGGGCCACGGCAGGTAAACGGGATGCTCGATGAGTTCCACGTCTTCGAGTCCATAGTCTTTCCACTGCTTCGCAACATGCTGTGCGAGTTCATAGTTCCGAACTGACCCTGCCATGTGCGGCTTCTCCGTGAAGATACGGTGTTGGCTGCGGCAGTTTTCGGGACGAATGGACTGGACCAGACGAGCCTCGAGAGGTTTTAGCCTGCTGGCGTTGACGAGCGAAAAACCCTCACGAATGTTCTGTGGAACACTTAGAGTCGTGGCAGTTATCAGCAGGAGCAGAATGACGGAGTAACGGACCAAGGTGCCACTCAGGTATCATGGCCGCCAAACGAGTGTCAAGGTTGGAGGTTGCACAGAGAAGAGATCGGTCAGCCGAACGTATCGCCTGAGGGTGGGGAGTACACCGTGTCGCCAACTACATAGACCAGCCGTTCATCACGTTCATGTGACAGCGGCACAGCCCATACCAGCCGGTCCGGTGATCTGTCGTAGCTGAGAAAAGGCTCGCCGATTGTCTCGCCCGCCTGGAGCTGTGTCGCGGCGCGCTTCCGGATCTGCTCTGCATCGAGCCAGTCGGTAACCGCTGGGCATCCGGCGCAGTCTCCCGGCCGGCGCTGAAATGACGAGAAACGCATCAGCGTTCGGTCCGGCAGGAATTGAAAAAACGCTGCCAGTCGATCTCCTACGGTAAGCGGAACAAACCACGAGTGAAGTTCGCGGTTTGATCCGCGCACCGGTATAGCACGACCAACCGAAGCTGAAGACCGCAGAGGTTCATCGCCCACGCTGCCTGCGGCGAGCATCTGCCGTGCGGCGTGCGCGATGTTCTCAGCATCCTGCTCGGTTGGTTTACTCATACCTGGCTACTCATACCTGCCGAAGCACCGCGGAGTAAGCGTATTGATACGTTTGAGTCGCAAAGTTTTCCCATTTGGTGATCACGCCCATATTCGGTGGCCACGGATCGTATACCAACAGCCCGCGGTAAGGAATATCGCCCACGAGGCTAAGCAAGCTTTGAGTGTACCCGGCGACCGTCCGCGAGTGTCCCGGTATAAAGCTGATCAGCGGCCGGTTCGCTCTGATCTCATCGCGAAAGATGTTAAATCCTGGATTGACAAACATGGTCGCGTCCAACGCGTTTGAAGTCAGGTTCTCGAGCACCGTCACCACATCTCCAACTCTTGCGTACGGCAGCCCATTGGGATTTGCCAATGTTCCGAGACCGAGTTCCTGCGCGAGTCGAATTTGATCGTACGTGTAGCGGTAGAAATTGAGCAACATTTCTGAGCTTGCACCTACGCACCAAACATTCGTCTGCTGTCCACGCAACTCATAACAAATATGGTGATCCGCATCGCGCCCCGAGTAGTGAAGCTCGCGCGAGTCGACGAGCTTTATAACCAGGTCTCTCGTAAGCAGTGCCTTCTTCGCGATCACAGTCACGTCCAGTTTGCGTCTTGACAGCCTGTCCCAGAGCGCGAGGCGTTCTTGAAAAGTCCGTGCCCGTTCGCGCCGCAACTTCTCAGGCGTTTCTTCCACCAAACTCCAGCGCTCGAAGTTCGACGGTTCAAGTGGTTTTCGATCCTTCGAACCTTCGCGTGGGACTTCGGCCCAGGTGAAGAGTTCAAGCATTAACGTTTCCTGTCCTTGTGACAGGAACTGCAGCGCAATCTTCGGGAAGCTGAAGGCAACAAAGCGCACGTCGTCAAACTTCAACGAACGCCGTCCCTTGCGTGCTGCGGCGGTGCCGGCCTCGAGAATCGCTTTTTCATCCCAGACCACACCGGTTGACGTGGCGAGCAACGGCTCACCCAATACTTCATGAACGGCAATATCGGCGTACCCGGCATTTACTCGACCGCGCTTTAGAGGTAGACGGTAGAACAGGACTTCGCCATTGAGATCGTGGATTGGTGTTCCCTGGCGCGGGATTGTGAGCTTCTCGTATTCGTCGCCTAAAACCTCCGTCACGCGCAGACCGTTGAGCTCGAGCGCTGCAACACGTTGTAGCTGATCGCCTAGTGCTTTCATGATGATGTTCCTTTCCGTTTGAGAGTTGAGGTGTTTCTTTCGCCGGTTTTGTCGCGGCGAAGTTCTGGACTTACTCGTGGACACTGAGGGTTGCGATTTCCGTCAGTGCAAGACGGCCTTTAGGGCCTGGAAGACTCCCAACGCGAGTGCGCGAGGACGTCGGGGTGAACCTTGGACCAACAAACGGGCAGCAGATTATTCGCGTTCGACTCAAAAGTCAACGTTTAGGTGTGTGAGAATAGTGCCGCAGTCTAACCAACACCCTCAGCTTAGACCACGGAGGCGAGTGTCGAATCACCGCTTAGGAGTGGAGCTTTTCAGATTATCAGCTATTCTTTTTAGAGTTGCGCTGAACGTTATAATATCGGCGAGATCCTGACTGGCATGCGTGGCCGCTTCAACTTCCATCACCTTCCGTTCTTTAAACATCGGGTTAGTGACAAAGCTCATGATCGAACGATCCATGAGGAGCAGCGCAGACTTAAACTCCTTCGCTCCGGAAACAGTCAGATCCTTCCTTTTAGGGTTCTTGGCGTCGGGCAATGACAGATTGTTCTTCAGCCGAATCGCCTTCGTATTAATTTGCCCAATCGCCGCTGACGTTCGCTCGTAATCGATTCGCTCTCCGGCGTACACGTCGGCCATCATCTTGTTATTAATACTTTGTATTGCCTTGAAGTCGTCGCGGTTTTGTTTGAGCAGCAAAGATCGCGATGCATCGGAATCATCTCGTGAGAAATTCTTAGTCTCGCGTTCTTTATTCATTAGCTCGCGGTACGTCTCATCATTGATCGTCCGCCGAGTTGCCTCAGGGTTTGAATGACCCGTGCTACCTCGCTGCGCTGAAGCGGCAACGACAAAAGCCGGAATGAGAGCTATTTCAATCAGCCAGACTTTTACGGTGAATGAGTTCTTCATAGCAAACACCTCCCGGCGAAAAGCCCTGTTTGTTTTCGGCACCTATTTACCACATCTCGCCGCGAGTCGAAAGACTTGGACAGGCTTTGCACAAAAAGTGCAGTTTTAGCCTGCGAAGCAGGCGGGAGCATAAAGCCTGGGGCGTAAGCCCCAGGATCAGAATTAAATCAAATTACGAGTCCATGAAATGGGCGACAGTTCACCGGTATCAAAATCATTAGGCTTTTGTCTCGATTGGTCTATCGCCCGCATTCGCGGGCTTGAAAAATCTTTTGTGCTTTGATCCTGGGGCTTGCGCCCCAGGCTTTATGCTCCCGCCTGCTTCGCAGGCTAAGACTGCACTTTTTGTGCAAAGCCACTTGGACATGAAAAATTTACGGGAGGTAGCACGAGTACTACCTCCCGCAAAACTCAAGGCCACGCCGGCAGCTAGAAGTTAAACCGCAGCGCCAATTGTAGGACGCGAGGATTGCTGCTTAAGACTTGGCTTGGGTGGAGAAAATCGTCCGTTAATGGTGCGACTTGGTTTAGAGTTGTTAGGCCCGTAGTTGCAATCGGGTCGACGGTGTTAACCGAGCCCGGAACATACTGCGGGTGGTTGAATGCGTTGAAGAAATCAGCACGCACCTGAATGTACTTCGACTCGCCAAAGCGGAAATTCTTGAAGAGCGAGAGGTCCCAGTTATTGATCGCAGGCAACAAGAATGTGTTGCGACCGATGCTCGAAACCGCACCCTGACCCGCCTCGATATACTTGGCGTTTGGGTCACGGGCGACATACATAACCGTCGCAGTTCGGGCAGCCAGTGCTATCGCGGCGGTTTCTGCTGCGGAACCTGGCGCCGAAGAACACAGATTGGGCGAGGAACCGATGACACCCGTACTGGAGACGTATTGCAACGTCGCGGTTCGAGCACAGACCTCGCTGCCGACACCTTCCTGTCCAGCCGCATTCAGGATGGCGCGGTCACCGGCCGAATCGCCGTTGAGGTTTGCGTCCGTGCCACTGCGAAGCGTGATTCGCTCCCCGGTTTCATACGTGTAAGTCCCGGCGATGTTAAAGCCACTGAGCGCCGTCTTGGTCCAGCCGTTGCTATTCTTCCCCCACGGCAATTCATAGATCCACGAGGTCACGAAGCGATGGCGGTGATCCAGCGCGGAACTAGCTCGTTCCGCTCGTAAATTCCGGAAATCCTGAACACGACGAGGCGACAACACAGTCGAAAAAACTTCGGCAGTTGTGTCATCGATCAAGTGACTAAACGTATAAGCACTCGTCATCTGGAAGCCGTTGGAAAATCGCTTCGTTACCTCGGCCGAGCCGCCGTGGTATGTGGAGTTCCCGTTCGAGAGGAACGCTACTACGCTCGAGGTGAAGCCGGCATTCGCGTACACCGGATCGATCCTCGGCCGAAGGTCAATCGTGTGCAGGTTTAAGCTCAGCGCACCCGCCGTTGCTAAACTCGGATCGCTCAGGAATGTTGGCAATCCGCTCAGACCAACCTCCGGAGCCACCTTGGGAAGGACATTTATACGGTTCTGCGTAATAAGATGAATGCCCCTCGTGCCGACATAACGCAGCTCCAGAGCCCAGTCGTTCCTAAACTGTCGCTGATAGCTTCCGGTCCAGGTCAGCGAATACGGTACTTTCTGGTCAGGAATAAATGACGTTGTCGCAGCGCGTGCTTCGGCTGCAGAGCCGGTGGGCGCGGCGGTTCCTGGTATGCCACCCGATGCCAGGAAGCCGGTCCCAGGGCAGAAAGGCTGGGTCACATCCGGGCAGTCACGCGTCTGCTGCAATTGCGGCGGCGATGACAAGACCCACAGATTGTCGAAGATGTAATCGTATCCCATCGAGAAACCAGCACGAATCGAACTCTTGCCGCTGCCACCAAATACTCGACCGAGTAAGCCTTCGGTGTAATTCGGTGACCAGGCGAAGCCAAACTTCGGAGCGAAGTTCTTCGTCTGAGTTTTGGGTACGTCAAAAACCAGCAAGCCGGGTACTGAAGCGATCGAATTCAGCGCCTGGTCACGCGAGCCTTTTGTCATCTGCTGGTAGGAATAACTCACACCCAAATTGAGCGTAAAGTTAGGCCGCATTCGCCAGTCATCCTGGACGAACGCATACAGAATTTTCTGGTCGCCGTAATACGTGTTACTACCGGCGTTTCGTTCGCCAAAAACAGGAACGATATCGGTCAGGAAATCTTCGGTGTTTTGATATTCATAGTCACCGCGCTCGCGCTGAACGAAGTGCTGCGGCGAGATGATCTTGCGGAAGTCGCCGCCGAACTTGAACGAATGATTTCCCATTGAATAGGTGACGTTGTCGACAATTTGATAATTGTTCTCGATGCCAAACTGCGGAGCATTCGGATCGGGGCCAATATTTAAGCCGAGATCGTCGAGCGTGATGTTCGGGAATGAATCAAGTCCTGGGAACGTGAAGTTCGGGACCTGGAAGTTGAAAGTAGACCGGCGAAACGCGAGTCGCGTCTCGTTGATCAAATTCTGTGAGAAGTTATGGATCAGCGTGTAAGAGAAAAGGCGCTGCTTCAGCGGTAAGGTAGTGAAGAAAACCGGCAAGTTAGCCGCATTATCAACCGTGGCCCCGTTGGTCATACCAAAGCGCCAGTGATGAATCGTTGTCGAACTTTGATTCAGGTCAAAGTTAATAACCGCGTGGTTCTGTTTGAAGAAGTTCGGCGCCGGGAAGGCGACATCACCTACAGGGATATCTCGTCCCAGCACACTGATGGTCTTCCCCCCGTTGTTTACCTGAGCGACGGGTGTGAACTGCCTGAATACTGCCAGGTTCGTGGCTGACAGGCCCGGAATGGTTGCCAGAGTAGCGAATCCGGCAGCCGTGGGCGTCACAATTCCAGCAGCGCCGGCGGCACTCCCGCGTTGTAGACGTTCATAAGAAGTAAAGAAAAACAGCTTGTTTTTCAGGAGCTTAAATCCTGGAGGATTGCCTTCGCCGAACAGTGGCGCGTACACAGGACCTCCGACGTTAAAGCCGCCGCGGAAGAAGTCGCTACGCGGCATGAAATTCGGAGAATTAGAATCCCGATTAATGCCGGCGTTCTTCTGGCTCGTGTCCAGCGCATTCAGATACCGATTACGCCAGAAGGTATATCCCGTGCCGTGAAAATCATTCGTGCCGGACTTGGTAACGGTAATAAAGTTTCCGCCATTAGAACGAGCAAACTCGGCAGAGAACTGATTTTGCAGCAGAGTGAACTCCGCAACTTCTTCCGGCGAGATGTAACTCTGCGGACCGGTAACGGCTTTGTCATTGTTGTCAACGCCGTCAACTACGAAATTGTTGTTGCGGGGTCGTTGGCCGCCGACTGAGCCGCCAGTGCCAACCCCTACGCCCCCTGAACTCGTAACGCCCGGAGCGAGCAAGGCAAGGTTGTTAACTCCAACGCCGGCAGTGCCACCGGCTCCAATCGCGCTGGTCATAGCCAACTCGACCACCTGACGCTCGCCAAATGATTTCGACAGGTTTGCCGTAGTAGTGTCCACCAGTTCTGTTCCGCCGGCGGTAACGGTAACCGACTCCGTGATCGCACCAGTCTGCAATGCCACGGTTAGATCCGTTGCCTGGTTGACTTGAACTCTTACGTCAGTAAGCTCGGCCTTTTTGAAGTTTGTCGCTTCGACCGTTACTGTGTAATCGTCCCCCACCAGCAAATTATCGAACTGGAACGTACCCGAACCTGATGTTTGCGCGGTGTGCGTTTCGTTGCTTGATTTTTTGACGATGGTAACTTTGGCGCCAGTAACAACTGCCCCATCAGGATCACTGACAATTCCTTTGACAGTGCCCGTGGTTACCTGGGCCCGTGCCGAGATGGCAATTAGGCTCAGAGTGAGCGCAAGGCCTAACGTGAAAATCGATCTCATCTCTTGTTTCCTTTCGTGAAAGTGTCATCACTTGAGGAGGTCCAAATTGTACGCATGAAAGCAACCAACGACGCTTGGACCCTATCAACGTCGTCAGCTAATGATTTCTAACATCGGAAAATTTCCACCAGTTGAGCGTGCAAATTCAGCCGGGAATTTGGCTCTGTAACAAAAACTCTGCCAAGTTTCCGGACCAGAAAACGCAGTTCACCGCGAAAAGCGTCTCCGATAAGAAACGGTGCATAACAAGTTCTTCATTTATGAGTCTCCTGATGAAGTTGGAGCAATGGGGAGTGCTGGGATTGCAAGTCGCAACTGCTATTCCCGTGTGGGTTGTGTCGAAAACAACACGACGGAGAGTCTTCAAATAATGGGATCTTCAACGAACTTTACGCATCCGTGAAAATTTAATGGGCTGGAGTGAATCCAAAGACATCGAGAAAATCCAGAAATATGGAATCGCCCACCTGTTACTTTTGACAGGAACCTACGGACTCGATCGACGGTGCCTACGGCGTACCCACCGCTACCGCGAGGTGGTTCTGACCCTATCCAAGCATCGCGCATTCGCCTGTAAAAACTGCTAGTTCTTCCCGTGATCTATCACCTCTAAGATGTGTAACCGCGTGGACCATATTCCGAAAGGAAGGCCATGAAAAATCTATTAGTCTGTTTGACGATGATCTGCTTTGTTGCCGCGCCTCTGGTGAACGCGCAGCAAACGCGAACCGAACGCGACCTTCTGGGCGAGAAGCAAATTCCGGCTGACTCGTACTACGGCGTTCAAACCGCACGCGCCCTCGAGAACTTCCAACTCTCCGGCGTCCTTATCAACCACTATCCAGGGTTTGTCGAAGCGTGGGCTATCGTGAAACTCGCCGCGGCGCGGGCCAACACAGAAGTGGGCGCCATGAAGAAAGAACGGCTGGCAATGATTGAAAAGGCGTGCGCCGCCGTTCGCGAAGGCAAGTATCACGATCAGTTTCTTGTCGATTGGTACCAGGGTGGCGCCGGCACCTCCACCAACATGAACGCCAACGAAGTACTCGCCAACATCGGCCTCGAATTGTCGGGACATAAAAAAGGCGAGTACCAGTATCTCGAACCGCACGACGACCTCAACATGTCGCAGTCGACGAATGATTCGTACCCGACTGCGATCAAAGTTGCGTTTCTCCTTCGCAACGACAGATTGATTTCGGAGCTGGAAAAGCTCGTCGTCTCCTTCCGTATGAAAGGCGATGCGTTCCTCGAGATCGTGAAAATGGGACGCACTGAAATGCAGGATGCCGTACCGATGACCGTCGGTCAGGAGTTTCACGCCTTCGCTGCAAGTCTGGAAGATGAAATCAAACTGCTGCGCGATGCCGAGAAATATTTGTACACAGTCAACATGGGTGCGACGGCGATCGGCACCGGAATAAACGCGCCGAAAGGTTATGCGGAGAAATGCGCGCAGCATTTGGCGCTGCTGACAGGCAAACCGATTGTTCCCGCGAAGGACATGTTGGCGGCTACGTGGGACCAACAAGGGTTTGTTGTTTACTCGTCTGCGCTGAAGAGCCTGGCGATCAAGCTTTCGAAAATCTCCGGCGATCTGATTCTGCTGACTTCGGGACCACGCGCGGGTCTCTCCGAGATCAATTTGCCGGCGATGCAGCCGGGTTCGTCGATCATGCCGGGCAAGGTGAATCCGGTTATGCCGGAAGTGATGAATCTCGTCACGTTTCGCGTGATGGGAAATGACTACAGCGTCACCCTCGCGGCCCACAGCGGACAGTTACAGCTCAATGCTTATGAACCTCTGGCTGGTGTCGCTATCATGGAATCACAGAGCCTGCTCTTCAACACCTCCATTGTGTTTCGCACGAAGTGCATTGACGGCATCACGGTGAACGAGCGAGTGCTCTCCCATTACATGGAAACAACAGTGGGCATTGTCACTGCGCTAAATCCGGTTCTCGGTTACGAGAAGGCTACAGAGTTAGCGGGCGAAGCCTACAAGTCAGGCAAAGGAATCCTCGAAATCATTCGCGAAAAGAAGATCCTGACGGAAGCGCAAATTCAAGACCTACTCGATCCAATAAAGCTGACCAACCTGGACAAGAGCAAATATCAAAATAAGAAAGCGAGCCAGCAATAAAAATGCGGAGTCTCAGATCCCAACTCGTGCTTTTCCTCGTGCTGGTAAGCGTGCAGTACGCCGCCGCCCAGACTAAGAAAGCTAACATAGTCATCTTAGCCACCGGCGGAACCATCGCCGGCGCCGCGGCCACGGGAACGCAAGCCGGTTACACCTCGGGAGCCGTCACGATCGACGCGATGATCGCCGCCGTTCCGGGCATCAAGGACATGGCCAACATTAAAGGCGAGCAAGTATCCAACGTCGGCTCGCAGGACATGTCGTTTGACATCATGCTCACCCTCGCGAAACGCATTAACGAGTTGATGACGAAGAGTGACGTCGATGGCATCGTTGTCACGCACGGCACAGACACGATGGAAGAAACGGCTTTCTTTCTGAATCTGGTTGTAAAAGGCGATAAGCCAGTGGTGATGGTCGGTTCAATGCGGCCGTCGACGGCGGTTAGCGCTGATGGTCCACTCAATCTCTATAACGCAGTCGGCGTTGCAGTCGATCCGAATGCTAAAGGTCGCGGCATCCTCGTGGTGATGAATGACTGGATTCATGCGGCCCACTCTTTGACGAAAACGAGTACCACCGCGATTCAGACGTTCCAATCACCGCTGCGTGGCCTTGTAGGTGTCGCAAGTTACGGAAAGAACGACTTCTACAACACGCCGGAATGGAAACACACCAGCGGCAGCGAATTTAATGTGGCTGAGGTCACGAAGCTGCCACGCGTCGACATCGTTTTTGCCTGCGCTGATATGTCTGCGGATTTGATCGATGCCTCGGTTGCCAACGGCGCGAAAGGCATTGTGATCGCGGGAGTTGGCAACGGTAACATGAACAAGGCTTCGCTCGACGCGGCTGCGAATGCAGTGAAGAAAGGCGTCGTGGTGGTGCGGAGTACGCGAGTTGCGACGGGCACCGTCGGGCGCAACGTGGAAGTGAACGACGACCAGTTGGGATTCATCGCTTCCGACGAACTCAATCCTCAGAAGGCGCGAATCCTTCTCGCGCTGGCACTACTGAAGCAACGCTCCAACGGCGACATCCAGAAGTTATTTATGACCTACTGAGCATTTGGGCAGCTTCGACTACGCCGAAGGCGTTCGCTAGTCCTAGCCCAGGGTTGGAGCGCAGCGACAACCCTGGGATCCGATTTCCATATTTCGTTTTAACCCTGAAAGGGTTCGCCGGTTGCCCAACCCCTGCAGGGTTGAATCGGTCTTCTTGATGCACTCCCAGGGTTCTCGCTGCGCTCCAACCCTGGGCTGGGGTTAGCGAACGCCTTCGGCGTAATGGGTAATAGTTGAAGAGTTTAAATAAACATGATCTGGATCGAGCTACTGATTCTTCTCGCTTGCATCGTGATCGGCGCACGACTCGGTGGAATTGCGCTCGGCACGGTTGCCGGTATTGGTCTCGCGATCTTCGTTTTCATTTTTGCGCTTCCTCCGGGTGGTCCACCGCCGGGTGTTCTCGGCATGATCATCGCAGTCATCACGGCGCTCGCTACCATGCAGGCCGCCGGAGGACTCGACTATCTCGTGTCGCTCGCGGAGCGCATCATGCATCGACGCCCGCAGTACGTCACCTTCATTGCTCCCGTCGCCACTTATCTTCTCGTCTTTGCTTCGGGTACGACTCACGTCATTTACGCTCTGCTGCCGGTGATTGCAGAGGTCGCGCGCAAAGGGAACGTTCGTCCTGAACGCCCACTGTCGATCAGTGTCATCGCAGGATTCAATGGAGCGCTTGCGTCGCCGATCTCGCCGTCGACAGTAGCAATGGTCGGGCTAATGATGAGCCAGGGCATTTCCCTTCCCCGTCTGCTCGCGATCACGATCCCCTCGACGTTCATCGCCGTCTTGATAGGCGCACTGTCGGTAGCCTGGCGTGGAAAGAAACTCGATGAAGATCCTGAGTATCAAAAGCGTCTCGCCGAAGGCGCCTTGAAGCCACCCACAACGTCGGTGAAATTCGAAGGAAGAGGCCTCGTGAACGCGCGCGGATCGATGCTGTTGTTTCTGACGGGGATCGTCATCGTTGTGTTGATAGGCATCTTTCCTAAGTTGCGCCCATTTTACGAAGTTGCAAACGGCAGTACGACGGACTACGAGCAGGTCAACATGGGAATGGCAATCATGATCGTCATGATTGCAGTGGCTGGGTTGATAATGATCTTCTTCAAGGCTTCACCGGAGGCAACGCTCAAAGGAACGATCATGCGAAGCGGTCTAACCGCGATCATCTCGATTCTCGGAGTCTCCTGGCTCGGGTCATCCTTCTTCGAGGGCAATCGCAGCTACATCGTCACACAGGTTTCGGATCTGGTCCAACATTATCCATCGACTTTCGCGGTCGGCATGTTTCTGCTGTCGACGTTATTGTTCAGCCAGGCGGCCACTGTCTCGCTGCTGATACCGGTGGGCCAAGCCCTCGGAGTTCCGCTGCCGTTGCTGCTCGGATTCTATCCGAGTGCCGGTGGACTGTTTTTCCTTCCCACCTACGGCACCGTACTCGCTGCCGTCTCATTCGATCAAACAGGTACAACGAAGATTGGAAAGTACCTGCTGAACCACAGTTTCATGCGACCGGGTTTGGTAACAATGGTATCGGCGGTGCTGATCGCGCTGTTGCTCAGCACTATCCTGACTCGCTGAACCAGTTCATTCCTGTAAAAACTGACAGCTATCACCCGCCGAATACATCAGTAACATTCCTGCAAACTGAGGGATGCATAGCGTCCGCGCAAACATGATCACCGACCGAATCAGTAGCAACCTAACCTCCACGGGTGCCGCGGGTAGTGAGAAGGCCCCACCAATAACCAGTGACGACATTCTGAATGATGCGCAGAATTTTTCACTGGTTCTGGGCGGACCACTGTATCAACTTCTGCGGCGCGCGCATTTGTCAGATGACGCACTATTGATGGTGCGCCAGCGTGTGGTTGTGATCGCCCTGCTTACGTGGCTTCCGCTGCTTGTTCTTTCGGCGGTCCAGGGCCACTTGTGGAGTAAGAGCGTTGCCGTGCCTTTTCTTCTCGATCTGGAAGTTCATATTCGATTCCTGATTGTCGTGCCACTACTGGTGATCGCCGAGCTCGTCGTACACCAGCGTCTCCGTCCCATCGCAAAATCATTCCTCGAAAGGCACCTGATTCCTGAAGACGAACTCCCACGCTTCTACAGGGCTATTACATCAGCATTCCGCTTACGGAATTCCGTACTCGCTGAGGTGTTGCTAATTGCGATCGTTTATGGAGTAGGCGTTTTAGTCATTTGGCGGCAATTCACTGCACTGTCGGCCGATACGTGGTATGCACCCGCGTCGTCGACAGGATCAACGATCTCGTTGGCTGGCCTTTGGTATAGCTACTTGAGTCTTCCGATATTCCAGTTCCTTCTGATCCGCTGGTACTTTCGAATTTTCATCTGGGCTCGCTTTCTCTGGCATACATCGCGGATCAAGTTGGCGCTCATGCCGGCACACCCGGACCGCGTCGGCGGTCTGGGTTTTCTTCCCGGTGCGGTCTATGCGTTTTCGGTACTCGTCGTCGCACACGGTGCAATGATCTCGAGCCAGATCGCCAATCGCATTTTCTTCCTGGGAGCAAAGTTGCCGGAATTCGAAGTTGAAATCGCGGTAGTCGCCATCTTTCTGCTGTGCGTAATTTTTGGTCCAATGCTCGCGTTCATGCCGCAGCTTGCGCAAGCGAAACGCACTGGTATGCGCGAATATGGCACTTTCGCAGAAGCTTATGTCCGTGATTTCGATAGGAAGTGGCTGCGCGGCGTGAGACCCAAGGGTGAAGTGCTGATTGGCAGTGCTGACATCCAATCGCTTTCCGATCTGGCAAACAGCTTCGAGGTTGTGCGCAACATGCGCAGGGTCCTCGTAACGAGAGACGCGATTGTACAACTCGGAGTGGCTCTATTCCTGCCGCTGCTCCCGCTCATGCTGACGATTATGCCGCTGAAAGAACTTCTAACTCGTCTCGCGGGGCTCATCTTATAACGGAAACGTGGGACGGGCTTGGACTAAAAGTCGTCAGGTATGGAAGGTCTTGCTCCGGAGGAGCAACATGTTTATAGCACTCCGGCTCCTGAGCTATTCCGCTCCGTCAGGAGCGGCATGTAAATTGGCCAGTGCTGATTTATCGTGACGCGAGCGGACGTGAACGCAACTCATATAGTTTTCCGCCTAGCCACGCAATCGGCAATGAGATTACTACGAGTGTCCAGGCGTACCACGATGGGCCGAGGTTCATGTTTGCTGTGGCGATTGCGCCCGCGGTGCTCAATAACACGCCCACAATTCCAAGCACGAGTGCGTGTTTCACCGGATTTTTAGGAGCGAGTAGTGCGGTTATGTAGCATCCGATCAAACTCAAGACTGCGCGATAGCCGATTACCACGAGGATCAGTCCTGTACTCACATGAAGATTACCTTTTGGTAACACTCCCATACTCTCGAGAATAGCGTCGGTTGCAGTATGCGTAATACCGATGAAGAGCAACCCCGCCGCTACCGCACCAACACTTTTTAGTATGACTGTCGTTTGAGACATTTAATTTGCTCAGAGAAATGAACCTGGCCGATTTTCCCAAATCGTGCTCACGGTTTGCATATTCTGCTGAAAGAGCTCAGTTTGTAAAGAGCTGCGGTAAAATCCTGGACCAAGCGCAAGATTAGTAAACGTAATAAAACTGCTCGTAACCGACTCTTAGTGCAGTTTTAGCCTGCGAAGCAGGCGGGAGCATAAAGCCTGGGGCGCAAGCCCCAGGATCAAAGCACAACAGATTTTTCAAGCCCGCGAATTCGGGCGATAGTCCGAATCGAGACAAACCCCCTAATGATTTGACGGCGGCGAACTGTCGCCCATTTCATGGGCTCGTAATTCGATTAATTCTGATCCTGGGGCTTGCGCCCCAGGCTTTATGCTCGCGCCTGCTTCGCAGGCTAAGATGGTACTTTTAGTTTTGTTTGCGCAGCAACTTGCTCCGGAGGAGCACGATGTTTATAGCCTCGTGTTTCCAATTAACACCCGCGCTCCAGCGGAGCGCAATGTGCTTTGACGAGTTCAGAGGGCTATAAACATTTTGCTCCTCTGGAGCAAAGAACCTCGCCGACGTGAAACGGACTTTTAGTGCAAAGCCGAATTAACCCGTTAACACTCCAGGCACTGTATGCGTCAATCCTTTTGAAGTCGAAAAATCTGCGCTGCATCTCTGGATAGTCACTAAAAACAGAACATCTCGCTTCTTAAGTTCTAAAAGGGAGACCTTTATGGAAACCAGAAGAACCTCTTCCCTGCCGATTCTTTTGATTGCTGCGCAGTTTTGTATTTATTTCAACTCAACCACGCCGGCGCAGGCCCGAGCGGTCAGCGATACTGTTTACGAAAAGACGTTTTCGCAAAAGTTTGCCGCGATCGAAATCGAAAATGCGAACGGTCGTACGGAGGTTGAGACGTGGAACAGCAGCCGAATTCGCGTTTCCGCCTCGCGCAATACCATCGGTGATGATCGGCCCATCAGTGCTCGGATTCACTTTCAGGTAAATGACACAGACCTGAAGATCCAGGTTCGCGACGAAAGAAACGAACGACCAATCAATTTGCTGGTGTTTGTTCCGCGCGAAATTAGCCTGGCCGTCCGTGGTGACTCCGAAATGATCGCCATTCGAGGCATAACGAATGCACTTTCGGTGCAGACCGAATCAGGAGACATCTCGCTCTCACTTCCTAAATCCGCGAACACGGATTTGTCACTGAGGTCACTTGACGGAACGATCAGCTCGCAGTTGGACGTGCTCGCATTCGGCCCAATCAATTCGCATAGCCTCGACGGGCGGATAGGTCGCGGTGGCACTCCGATCATCATTCGCAGTACCCGTGGTTCCGTTTCACTGATCGCGGACGAAGCAGGTCGGATAGCCAGGGCAGACGCAACGATAACGAATGATGGCGGCAGAATCGATCCACCACCATTAATGAACGCATCACTCTCGGATTCAGGAAACAGAACTTCAGCGGGGCCTAAGGCTACTCTCACTGACCCCAACGATCCACCCGTTGCCGACGTCATCAAAATCGACAGTCGATTAGTTAATCTAAACGTAAGAGTGACCGACAGTGCCGGTAAATTGATTCCCAATTTGTCGCAGGCCGACTTTCAGATTTTTGAAAACAACGTCGAGCAACAAGTTGTCAGATTTGAGCCAGTCACATCGCCCGTATCTGTTGTGCTGCTACTCGATGCGAGCAGCAGTACAAGGGAACACTGGAAGATCATCAAGAAAGC
>DATNFX010000402.1:0-4109 GCA_035606195.1 Pyrinomonadaceae bacterium | reverse complement strand
TGGGTGTCGAAAGTCCAAAGCGACCGGCGGGTCGCGCGGAAGTTGCTTCAAATAAGTCTTCAGACGTCCGAGATCCTTCTTCATGTCTGCCGGCAGACGGAAGATAACGGCGCCCAGGCGGTCTTCAAGTGCTGCAATCCTTTCGAGCAACAAGCGTGTGGGAAAGCTGGCATCTTTGAGTCGTCTGAAATGGGTGATGCCTTGCGAAGCTTTTACTGAGAAGCGGAAACTCTCGGGCACCTGCGTCTTCCAGCTTTCGATCACGTTCGGCTGCGGCGTCCGGTGGAAAGTATTGTTCAGTTCAACTGCCTGGAAGTGCTCCGCGTAGTAAGAGAGCATGTCTTTAGGCGGAAGCTGTTCCGGATAAAACTTTCCCTTCCATTCCTTGTAACTGTAACCGCTCGTGCCAACGTAGAGCATTGTCGATTTCCGATTGCCAATTGCCAATTTGTTTCTAAAATACCTCAACAGCTCCGAACCCGAAAATCGGCAATTGGCAATTGGCAATTGGCAATTGGCAATCCTCTGTGTTACACAGGCAGGCATGTCGACTGTTACTAACATCGAATCAGTGCTTCACGAGGAACGAGTGTTCCCGCCGTCAGAGACTTTTTCTGAGCTGGCACATATCAAGTCGATGGACGAGCTCGAGAAGCTGCGCGCCGAGGCTGCGGCTGACCCCGAGGCTTTCTGGGCCCGCATGGCTGAAGAACTTCACTGGTTCAAAACCTGGGATACGGTGCTGAAGTGGGACCCGCCTCATGCGGAATGGTTTGGCGGCGGCAAGATCAATATTTCCTACAACTGTCTCGACCGACATCTCCGAACGTGGCGCCGCAACAAAGCGGCGCTGATCTGGGAAGGTGAACCGGGCGAGACTCGTACGTTCACTTATCAACAACTCCACACTGAAGTCTGCAAGTTTGCAAACGTACTGAAGCACGCAAACATCGGACGTGGCGATCGCGTGGCGCTCTACATGCCGCTGATTCCGGAGTTGGCAATTGCCATGCTCGCGTGCGCACGCATCGGCGCTACACACTCAGTTGTGTTTGGCGGATTCTCCAGCACTGCCCTTGTCGATCGCATCAACGACGCCAGTTGCAAGCTCGTCGTTACTGCCGACGGCGGCTGGCGCCGCGGTAGCGAAGTCAAACTCAAAACAGCAGTCGACGAGGCGCTGAAATCGACTCCTTCGGTTAACGCGTGTATCGTGGTCCAACGCAGCGGCTCACCTCAGCACATGGAACCGGGTCGCGATTTTTGGTGGCACGAGCTGATGGAAACCGTCGATGCCGACTGTCCTGCGGAAGAGTTGGAGAGTGAACATCCGCTTTACATTCTCTACACCTCAGGCACGACGGGTAAGCCGAAAGGTATCCTGCACACTACTGCCGGTTATCTTCTGCAAGCTCATCTCACAACCAAGTGGGTCTTCGACATCAGAGACGAGGATCTTTACTGGTGTACCGCCGATATCGGTTGGGTGACAGGTCACAGTTATGTGGTCTATGGTCCACTCTCGAATGGCGCGTCCGTTCTGATGTACGAAGGAGCGCCAAACTTCCCCGAGCCCGATCGCTTTTGGAGCATGATCGAACGGCATCGAGTAAACGTTTTCTATACAGCCCCAACAGCTATCAGGGCGTTTATCAAATGGGGCGAGCACTGGCCGCAAAGACACGACCTTACCAGCCTTCGATTGCTCGGTACGGTCGGTGAACCAATCAATCCTGAGGCGTGGATGTGGTACCGCGAGATAATCGGCAAAGATCGATGCCCAATTGTCGATACGTGGTGGCAAACCGAAACCGGCGCGATCATGATCACGCCCATCCCAGGAGCGACTTCGACGAAGCCTGGTTCGGCCACAAAACCGTTTCCCGGAATCGATGCCGACATCATGACACGCGACGGCAAGCCTGTCGGAGGCAATACCGGCGGGTATCTTGTTATTAAGCGTCCCTGGCCGTCGATGCTGCGGACAATCTGGGGCGATGATGAGCGCTACCGGCAGCAGTATTGGTCGCAAATTGACGGTATTTACTTTGCGGGGGACGGGGCAAGACGCGACAATGACGGCTATTTCTGGATAATGGGCCGCATCGATGATGTTATTAATGTAAGCGGACATAGACTCGGAACTGCAGAAATCGAGAGCGCACTCGTGTCGCACCACGCCGTGGCTGAGGCTGCGGTCGTAGCGCGTCCGGACGACATCAAAGGCTCCTCGATTGTGGCGTTTGTAACACTCGAGGGCTCACACAGTCCGTCAGACGCGTTGAATCAAGAGTTGAAGGCGCACGTCGTAAAAGAAATCGGCGCCCTCGCGCGACCTGACGACATCCGTTTTTCTGATGCCTTGCCAAAGACTCGATCGGGTAAGATCATGCGGCGGCTTTTGCGTGAAATTGCAACGAGCGGATCTGTTGCTGGAGATGTGACCACACTCGAAGATTTTTCAGTGTTGGAGAAATTGAGAGCCGAGGAAGAATAGGACCAATAAGACCTATTTGCCTGGAGAGGAGGGCGCCCAATGCCGAGACCAATGGAAACAGAGAATCGCTCTGGACCACGTTATCTCGCCAGCCTCGAGATTAAAGCCGAGTGGGACGTGCCCGACGGCACGCACATCGTCGCTGAAGGAATGACCGAGAACGTCGGTCCCGAGGGAACGCTCGTACACTTGCCGCGACAACTGCCTGACGTCGGCAGCACCGTGCGTCTCGAAGTTCTCGGCGAGTCAGGCGAGAAACTGCAAGTGATTGCCGAGGTGCTCCGAATCGAGCGACATCCTGGTCACCCGCTTGCCGCGCTTCAGCTACTCGGCGAAACTGATGAGTGGAGAGGTCTCGTTTGGGAACCGGCCGCTCCACGTATAACCCCACCCCCACCACCTGAAACTGACGGCGAAGAAGAGGAAGTCGAAAACGATAACGACCTGACTCACTAAGGAAAGTTGAAGATGACAAATCCCCACGATGATTCGTTGCCATCTCACGATCGCAGACGCTATCCCCGGTACTACGTCACCTCGCGATTGACCCTGGCCCTCGAGGACGAGAGTCTGAAGGAGTCGATCGGGATAGGCGAACCGCAGGACATCAGTCTTGGCGGCTTGCGAGTGACGAACCTTCCCTCATGTCCTAACGTTAAGATTGGAGATCAACTCGGAATGTTGTTGCTTGACGGTGATGATGCATTGTCCCTCGCGGGTGAAGTAGTGCATCATTCAACGCCCGACACTTTTGGAGTCGTGTTTCGGGAGTTAAGCAATCAGGACCAAAAAGCGGTGGGCGACTTGATCGGACGGTTGCACGCGCGACTATAAGACTCAGTGAATCGACAAGTAACCAAAGATACTGCGGCTACAGCGGCCAGGGCAGCGGTGGAGGCTTATGGACCGTCGACGCGTGTCGTGCTGCGCATTATTTTTGTCGTGCTCGCCGTACTTGCCCTGCTTTGGGTGATTGCGAAAATAACCGGGATCATCCTGCTGCTCGTACTCTCGATCTTTTTTGCTTATCTTGTCTCACCGCTCGTTGAGTTTTTACGGCGGCCAAGAACAATCGGCAAGCGCGAAATCGCGATTCCCAAAGCAGCTGCCATTGCCCTGTCATATTTGCTCATTCTGGCGGCGATGGTGTTTGCGGTCCTGGTGGTCCTGCCAAGTCTCAGCAACCAATTTCCTGAGTTTGTGGATCAGGCGAAATCCTACTGGAGCTCGCTCGCGATAAAGACACAACAGCTCATGGAATACTCTCGTTTGCGCCGGCTTCCCGGACCGGTCGTCAATGAAGTGAACAAGGCAGTACCACTAATCGTCGAGAAAATCGGAACGACTGTCACTGAATTCGCGACTGCAGCGGTGGGATATGTTGTCTACATTCCATGGTTGGTATTGATTCCGATTCTCGGGTTCTTCCTTTTGAAAGATGCCGAGAGCTTTCGTCGCTCAGCATTGCTGATGCTTCCGCGAGGGCGTTGGCGCTGGCGTGGAGACGAGTTCTTCCAGGACATCAACAGCACTCTCGCCGCGTACATTCGCGCTCAATTAACCGCCTGTTTGTTTATTGGCGTCGTGTGCGCTCTGGGTTTCACGTTGCTGG
>DATNFX010000401.1:0-14606 GCA_035606195.1 Pyrinomonadaceae bacterium | reverse complement strand
CGCTTCATGCGCCGCTCATCTCGAGAGACCTCGAGCGTGAGCACCTTCAACGCGACAGTCCGGCCTAATCTCGAGTCTCGTGCCAGGTAGACTTCGCCCATGCCGCCGATACCGAGCGCTTCGAGGATTTCGTAGGAACCGAATTGTTGTCCTTCATTGAGAGCTTTTGCCGGTGGTTCGAGCTCGTTCTCGTCAAGCAGGTAGGAGGCAGCCTTTTCCGCCGCCATTCCACCAATGAACCGTTCCGCGCTTGCGTTGCTGTGCGCTGCGATAAGTTTCTCAACTTCAGAGCGCAAATTCTGATCGACGCCACACTCGTCTGCAACGAACGCCGTCCGTTCTTCACCATCGAGCGAGATTGCTTTATTGAAAATGCGACTTATTTGTTGCCAGCGTTCAGGCGTCAATTCGCCGCGCTCCCGCCGAGTTGTTGATAGAGCCAGGCGCGCGCCATGTTCCAATCGCGAGTAACGGTGTTCTCGGAAACATTCAACACACCGGCTATCTCTTCGTTGTTAAGGCCGCCAAAGTATCTCAACTCAACTACCTGGCTACGTCGCGGATCCATTTCTGCGAGACTCTTGAGTGCTTCGTCGAGGCGGAGCAGTTCCCCGCTCTGATCTGGAGTAACTACTGCAGCTTCTTCGAGTGAGACTTGTTGCGCGCCACCGCCGCGTTTTGCGTAGGCATGACGCCGCGCATGGTCGATCAAAATGCGTCGCATGATTTGCGCTGAAATCGCGAAGAAATGCGAACGATTGGCCCAGTGCACGTTCTTTTGCCCGACGAGTCGAACGTAAGCTTCGTTTATGAGGGCTGTGGTTTGGAGGGTGTGACCTTTGCGCTCACGACTCATGTAGCGCCGGGCGAGCCGGTGTAGTTCGTCGTAGACCAGCGGGTACAACTCGTCGAGTGCGGACTGATCACCGTGCTGCCACTCAGCGAGTAGCTGGGTAATATTTGGTGGATTCGATTCGTGTGTCAATCTGAACTATTCAAGCCTTAAACTGATCGATATCGCCTGGCTTGCGAAGCATCTTGTTGACTTCGCCGACGTGGAGTTGCTCTTCGGCAATCATGCGTCGCGCATAGTCTTCAAGCAACACAGAGCGATCCTTCACGAGCTCGTACAATTCCCGGTAAAGCGCCAGTCCGGCTCGTTCTGCCTCGAGAGATTCGATAAGAATGTCGTTGATACCGTGCTTGTGTGTTTCCAGTAGCGCGCCGATCTTGAGCGATGGGTGGTCACCAAAATGGGTTACCAGCTCGCCGGCTTCATTTGCATGCGCGAGACAGGTACTTGCCTCGTTACGCAACCAGCTCACGATGGGAATTCGGTTGTGGCCGAAGACCATCAGCGAGTAGTGCGTGTATCTAACGACACCGGCCAGCTCTGCTTCCATGATCTGGTTCAGAAGCTTAACGGCAGCCGCTGTATCAAACGTTTCCTCAGGCATGTTCTCCTCCGTAAATGGTTCGCTCTAAAAGTCGGAACTCGACTTGGACCGGGTCAGAACAGGGAGCGGTAGCGACCTGGTTGGTTTGGTTAGTCGCGACTGAGTGATCGAACCAGGTCGCTACCGCTCCCTGTACTGACCCGGTCCAAGTCGCATCTCCTAAACCCTAGAATCTCAGTGACAAACAACTGAGCCCGCCGTCCATCTTTTGAAATTCCGACATATCGAGAGCGATTATTTGATAACCCATGTGCTCGAGCGCGCGCTTTGTTGCGGGAAAGCCATCCGCAATCAGTACTTTATCATTTATTACGAGGCAGTTTGCCGCATACGCTTCGCCTGAGTCCAGACCAATAAGGTCGTACCCGGAAAACTCTCTGACGCTTTTCAGCGCGTCGATCACGACAAGCCGCCGGCCGCCAAGGTATGCAATCCCACTCTTCAGATGAAGAATATTACTCACACCTCGGATGTCTATCAAACTCGAACTGTAGCCGAACGACTCGAGGAAGCCCGCAAGCTGTTGAGCCCCCTGCTCGTTTGTGCGTAGCGAGAGACCGATGAAGAAGTGTTCGCCGGCTTCACAGATGTCGCCGCCATCGACGGTGCCAGGCTCTTCTATTATGTGGACGTTCGAGAAGTAGTCGCGAATTAACGGTGCAATATCTTTTGTTTCGCCCAGACGCGAGGGAGCACCGGGCCGCGTGATTACAGCTCCACGAGCGGTAAGTATGGCGGTGTCTTCGACAAACGTTGAATCCGGGTGTTCATCGTCAGGAGCGAGCCGGATCAGTTTGAGGCCGCAGGATTCGAGCGTCTGACAATACGCTTCGTGTTGTTCGAGCGCGCGTTCAAGATCCGGCGCGCCGAGGTCGACAGTTGTTAATCCGTTGGCGAAGGTTGCGCCAGGCCTTCGAACAATCGCTTTGGTGAACATCTTTTGGTCTAAGTGGCCCTGTCGCCCATCAACTTCTTAATAAAGGGCAGCAGGACGAAAAGCAGCGTGGCCGCCCCCAACAATCCAAAAGCGATTCCACCATACAGGTTCCGCAATCGAACCGGATCGTTGGCGATGAAAAATCCGGAAAGATAACCAGCCAGCTTGTTTCCGAGAGACGTCGCCAGAAACCAGGCACCCATCATGAGCCCAACGAACCTCGCCGGAGCGAGTTTTGTCACCATACTCAATCCGACCGGACTCAGACACAACTCACCACAAACTTCGAGGAAGTACAATCCCACCAGCCAGCAGAAACTCACACGCCCCTGAGCTGTAAGGATCGCGGCTGGAATCATCAGTAGATATGCTGTACCGATCAGCAATAAACCGAGTGTGAACTTCGCCGGACTCGATGGTTGCCGATCTTTCAACGCGACCCAGAGGATTGAAAACAAAGGCGTCAACAGGATCACGAAAAGGGGTGTCAGCGACTGGAGAAATGGGGCCGGAAAACTCTTGCCGCCAATTTCTGTAAGCACGTTTTTGTCCGCGAAGAGATTCAGACTTGCGCCTTTCTGCTCATACGCAGCCCAGAAAAACATCGTGAATACAAACAGGATGAGAATCGCGGCGATGCGTTTCCACTCGCCAGCCGTCAGAGATGGCGCTCGCTCGGTACCAGTCGCAGTTTTGACCCGACGTGAAACCTTGTCTCCTACACCTGCGAGGGTTCGAGTGCTCAGGAGGTAAACAATAAGTCCCACGACCATGCCAACACCCGCAGCTCCAAATCCCCAATGCCAGCTCTTTGCAGGATCCTGGCCAATCGAACTTAAAAATGACTTGAAGCTCTCACCCTTCGCCAGATAACCGACTGCCAGCGGAGCCAGCAGCGCACCAATATTGATTCCCATGTAGAAGACTGAGAATCCGCTATCGCGCCGCATATCGCCTGGACGATACAGCTTACCGACCATCACGCTGATATTCGGCTTCAGCAGGCCTGTGCCGATGGCAATCAATCCCATTCCGAGGAAAACGAAACTGCTGGAATGAAACACCATAGAGAAGTGACCCAACGCGATGACGATCCCGCCAAGCAAGACGGCCAGACGCGCCCCGGTCAGATAATCAGCTACCCAGCCGCCGGGCAAGGCGGTTAGATAAACAGACATCGTGTACCAGCCGTAAATTGCCGAGGCCTGCTTGACGTCAAAACCAAGGCCGCCCTGAGCCGCTGTGGACGTCAGGTACAGAATGAGAATCGAGCGCATGCCGTAATAACTAAAGCGCTCCCAGAGTTCCGTGAAAAAGAGCGGAACGAGTCCGATTGGATGTCCCAAAAAGTCTCGGCCTTCGTTAGCTCTTGCTTCTTCGACTTCGACGGTCAGTGGTTGATCGGTCATAGGTGCGCGGCAATATATCCCGGCGACGCGCGCCGAAGCAAAGTTTTATCCACAGATTAGCCAGATTCATTAACGTAATCTGCGTAATCTGTGGATAGAGAAAACCCTTCGGTTCCGCGAAGCATCTATTCTCCACATACGAAAGACCACTCTCCCAATGCAGTCACTTCCACGACAAGGACTCTTATGACCAGGACAAAACTGTCGCTGCTACTGCTTTTGAGTGTCTCTTTGCTGCCTTTTAATCTTTATGCCCAGTCGGGACGCAAGACCGAGCCAAAAGAAACCAAGACCGAGGCGGTAAAGTCCGCCGACGAGGGGCTAATGGAATCCCGGATAGGGCCTGATGGCGAAACGGTCGAAGGCGACACCATCAAGTTTGATACATCGTTGGTGATGGTGCCGGTCTCGGTCATGGATCGGAACGGCCACTATGTTCCACTTCTCAAACGCGAAAACTTTCGTATTGAAGAGAATGGCGTCAATCAAAAAATCGCTTACTTTGCCACGACCGACGCGCCTTTCAGCGTCCTCTTATTGATCGATACCAGCGGTTCCACCGAAGCCCGCCTTCGGGAGATCCAGGATGCGGCAATTAAGTTCGTCGACAAATTAAAACCGGTAGACCGCGTGATGGTGATGTCTTTTGATGACCACATCGAAGTGGAATGCAGAGCCACAAATGATCGTGAGGAGATCACGAGAGCCATTCGTCACACGCGCACCGGCGGAGGCACTCGTCTCTACGATGCCGTTGACGACATTCTGCGAAAACAACTCAAGACGATCGCAGGCCGAAAAGCTGTGGTTCTTTTCACAGATGGCGTTGACACAACGAGCCACCGTGCCTCGTATGAGAGCACGGTGCGTTTGGCCCGCGAATCAGACGCACAAATCTATTCCGTTGACTACGACACGTCCGGCAAAGGCAGTGTGATGTCGAACGGAATTCCGATGCCGGGTCACGGAACGATACTCGGTCTGCCGCTTCCTGGTCCGGGAATCCCAGGCACGGGAGGAGCGATGCCGGGAGATTACAAGCGCGCAGTTGCTTATCTACATGCCCTGGCAGACGCAACGGCTGGCCGTTTTTATAGTGGCGACTCGCTGTTCGGCATCGATCAGGCCTTTAAATGGATCGCCGAAGAACTCGGAACCCAGTACAGTCTTGGCTATTATCCGGCTACGGCAGGCAAGGATGGTGAACAACGACAGATTAAAGTGAAAATGACTGAAGCGAATTTGGTGGTGAAGTCCCGTGACAGTTACATCTATTCCGATAAGAGCAAGAAGTTCGCACAGGTTACACGGCTCATGCCATAGTCGAACCGTGTAAATCCCGTGGTTAATTAGTGTAGAAAAATTTGCCCTGCATTTCCCAGTTGCCGAGATTAAAGCGCCGTTGTGCTCCGCAACTGAGACACTTCCGATACGCGCGCCCCCCACGCGAAAACGGCCGGCTCAATTCCGCATGCCAACAACCGAATACCCGCGCCACTAAATCGCCAATTTTGCCAGTTATCACTTGCATGATGATTACCTCCTGAATCTTCCGAGCTTCCTTCAACCCTTAACGCGCATTGCGGAACGGAATAGGGTCATCGGGGGCTACCGCAGGCGGTGAGGTTCGTCTTATACTAATGGGCTTTAATCCTTGGAACACGGAGAGTTAACGATTGAGTGAACACCCCGCAGAGAACGTAACTCGTCTACTGATCGAGCTCTCCAACGGCGATCGGGCCGCGGTTGATCTTTTACTACCTGTCATCTACGATGAACTGCGGAAGCTGGCGGCGAATTATCTACGGCGTGAACGAGTTGATCACACGCTGCAACCAACCGCGCTGGTTCATGAGGCTTATATGCGGCTCATCGATCAGTCGCGGGTAAACTGGCAGAACCGTGCGCATTTTTTCGGGGTTGCTGCACAGATTATGCGACGCCTGCTTGTGGATCATGCGCGCAAGCACAATGCGGAAAAGCGTGGCCAGGATTTTCAAAAACTCTCTCTGGATGAAAATATCGATCGTGCGGTCGAACGAAGCGCGGAGCTGATTGCGCTGGACGACGCGCTCAAAACTCTGGCAGCGTTCGATGCACAAAAGGCGCGGATGGTCGAGTTACGCTACTTCGGCGGCCTTTCCATTGAAGAAACAGCAGGCGTTCTGGGCGTCACTCCCACAACAATCAAACGTCACTGGCGGTTCGCAAAAGCCTGGCTCTATGGGGAAATGCAAAGGAATAATTGACGCACGCAGTGAGTCCAATCCGATAACTAGTCATCTGATTGCCAATTGCCGATTTCCGATTGTAGATTCGTTTTTCCAATTGGAAATCGGCAATCGGCAATTGGCAACTGTCGCAGTAGCCACGCAACTAAAGCGTAATGACCCCTGATCGCTGGCGACAAGTTGAGGAAATCTTTCAGGCGGCGCTAGATCTTTCACCGGAAGATCGAAAGCGCTACGTGTCTGACGTGTGTAAAGAGGACACTGACCTCAGGCGCGACGTCGAATCGCTGCTTTCACAGTACGACAGTGCCGGCGAACTGCTTGACGAGCCGGCCTATGGCAATACTGAGCTGAGCGTGCTCGAATCGTTTGTGGAAGAAAAGGATCCGATGCTCGGGCGGCGTCTCGGCTCTTACCGGATCGAAAAAGAGATTGGACGCGGCGGCATGGGTGCGGTCTACGAAGCATCCCGCGCCGACAACGAGTTCAACAAGCGAGCTGCAATCAAACTGGTCAAACGGGGGATGGATACTGACTTCATCCTGCGGCGCTTTCGTAAAGAGCGGCAGATTCTCGCCGCACTGGATCATCCTCACATCGCCGGGCTCCTCGACGGCGGCACTACCGAAGACGGCCTGCCCTACTTCGTTATGGAGTTTATCGAAGGGCAGCCACTCTATAATTATTGCGACAGCAACAACCTGAACGTCACCGAACGTCTGAAACTCTTTCGGGCGATCTGCGATGCCGTTCACTACGCGCACCAGAAACAGGTGGTGCACCGCGATATCAAACCGTCGAACGTTCTCGTTACTTCCGCGGGCATACCGAAACTACTCGACTTCGGTATCGCCAAGTTGCTCAACCCGCAACTCGCGGGTGACATCACGCACGATCCGACCGCCACGGCGATGCGCCTGATGACTCCGGAATACGCTTCACCGGAACAAGTCCAGGGTGCGCCGACGACGCCAACTACCGACGTGTATTCACTCGGTGTTTTGCTCTACGAATTGTTGACGGGACACAGACCCTATCGTCTGGTTAATCGAGCGCCACACGAGATCGCGCGCGTCATCTGCGAAGAAGCTCCGGCGCCGCCAAGCATCATCATCACGCGCGCGGAAGATCTGTTACCAAGTCTCTTTACCGGCGACGAAACCACGACTCTGCAACGGCTTTACGCGACCCGCGGAGGAACTCTCGAGTCGCTGCGCCGCGCACTGACGGGCGATCTCGATAACATCGTGATGCAGGCTTTGCGCAAAGAGCCGGAGTGGCGATACCAGACCGCCGCCGATTTGCGCGACGACATCACACGCTATCTCGAAGGCCGTCCCATCTCCGACTTACCTGATCCACCGCACGCGAGCCCCGTGTTACGGCCGGACTCCAATCAGGAGAACTCGCTGGCTGTTTTGCCGATGAAGATCCTCGACATCAACCAGCCGGAAACTACTCCTGACTATCTCGGAACAGGTTTGGCTGATGCTCTCATCACGCGCCTGAGCGCGATTCGCAGTTTTGCAGTTAGACCGACGAGCAGCGTGCTGCGCTATGGAACTGAGGCTGATCCGCTGCGGGCCGGACGTGAGCTCGGCGTCACGTTTGTGCTGGACGGAAGAATCAGGCGCACCGCGGAACGGATTCGCGTGACGATTCAGTTGCTAAACGTTCGCGAGGAAACCACTGCGTGGGCCGGACAGTTTGACGAACAATTCACCGATGTTCTCAATCTCGAGGACGTCATCTCTTCGCACGTTGCCGAAGCGATCGTGCCGCACCTGACAGTGGACGAGCGTCTGCGACTCGCAAAACGTGGCACCGACAATCCACAGGCACACGAAGCATATCTGCGCGGACGTTTTTACTGGAACACGTTTACGGAAGAAGGTTTCGCGCGCGCGATTGTTTGCTATCAACAGGCGATCGCGCTCGATCCGAAGTACGCCCTCGCGTTTGCGGGAGTGGCGAACTATCACAACTGGCTTGGTGTTTTCAGTGTGATGCCGTTTGCCGAGTGTTCAGCGGCGGCTTATGAAGCGGCTTCGACTGCGGTTGACCTCGATCCGAATCTTGCCGAAGCTCATGTTGCCCTCGGCCAGGCGATTCTCTGTCGCGACTTCGCATGGGGTGGCGCCGAACATCATCTCGTCCGCGCGATTGAGCTCGATCCAAACTATCCGCCCGCACGCGTCTGGTATTCGCTCCAGCTCGCAATGGAAGGTCGTTTCAGTGAGTCGTTGCGCGAAGCGCACACCGGAAGAGATCTCGATCCGATGGCGGTCATCTCTAGGTTTGCCGTGCTCTGGTGTTCGTATCACGCGCGTCGTTTTGAAGAAGCTCATCGTTTCGCGACTGCCATACTCGAAAACGATCCGCGAAATCTGATGATGCTTTACGGGGCGAGCTTTGTGTTGAGTGCTTTAGGGCGTCATGCGGAGGCAATCGAGGCTGCGGAACAGTGCGTACAGTTAATGGGCAAGGCGTCGCACACGCTCGCAAGACTCGCCAGCGCCCATGCTGCCGCAGGAGACCTCGAGGAATCCCAGGTCGTACTCGAAGACATGCTCAAGCTTGCGGAGCGCCGTTATGTTTCGCCGTATCACCTGGCGCTCGTTACGTGTCAGTTGAACCGGTTAGAAGAATCGCTCGACATGCTTGAGCGGGCGTATGAATCCGGCGACGCAAAAGTGCTCTGGATGGGAGTTGATCCGGAATTGGATCCACTTCATGGGCATCCCCGCTACAACGATCTACTGCGCAAGCTGGACCACCGTCTCGCTGCTCTTCCGGCTATCGCCGGTCAGTTGCGTGCAGACCAGGAGTCGATTGCGGTGCTGCCATTCCGCGTTCTCGGACCGCCGGGAGAAAACACGGGCGACGAGTATCTCGGCATTGGCTTGACTGACGCGCTGATTACTCGTCTCAGCAACGTGCAACGTCTGGTGGTGCGTCCGACCAGCAGTGTGCTGCGTTATCACGGCGCGGCGATTGAACCGCTACTGGCGGGTCGCGATCTCGGTATCGATTTTGTTGTAGATGGGAGTTTAAGGCGTGTCGGCAATCGCATTCGCGTGACCGCGCAACTGCTCAGTGTAAATGAAGGCGTAACTCGCTGGTCCGAACAGTTCGACGAAGAATCGACAGACGTTCTGCAAATCGAGGATTCGATTTCAGAGAAAGTGGCGTCGGCGTTGTTGCCGCAACTCACTGGCGATGAAAAGCGCCAGTTGTCGAAGCGTGGCACTGACAGTTCTGAAGCCTTCGAGGCGTACCTGCGCGGGCGTTATTACTGGAGCTCGTACACAGAAGTCGGCCTCTCAAAAGCGCTCGAGTCGTATAAGAAAGCGATCAAACTCGATCCCGATTACGCGCTCGCCTACACAGGCATCGCCGACTATTACAACTGGCTCGGGGTTTTCGGTATTCGTCCCTTTGCGGAAACCTCAGCCGCCGCAAAACAAAATGCAGCCAAAGCCGTCGAGCTTGATCCCAGTTCCGCGGAAGCATACAGCGCACTCGGCTTCGCAACCGTTTGTCATGACTTCGACTGGGCCGTAGCCGAAGGAATGCACCGCCGCTCGATCGAGATCAATCCAAACTATGCAATCGGTCATCATTGGTACGCCTTTCATTTGATGATGGAAGGACGTTTCAATGAAGGTCTGGACCAGATGCTGCTCACACGCGAGCTCGATCCTTTGTCTCCGGCTGTGCTCCAGGCGTTGGGATGGTGTTACTACCACGCGCGAAGGTTTGACGAATCGATTGCCACTTACCGCAACATGCTCGAAGCAGTGCCGGAGTTTCCTTATGGTCTCGTCACTCTTTCGTGGATTCTCAGACACACCGGCGGTTTGGAGGAATCTGTCCAGACGGCAGAAAAGGCTTTGGAACTTTCGGGTGGCGGTACGTTCTATGTCTCTGTGCTTGGTCAGGCCTATGCCGCCGCAGGAAGAGAAGTCGACGCCCGAAAGGTGTTGGACCGTTTGGCCCAGCTATCCGTACACGGCTATGTCTCGCCATATCAGCTATCACTGATTCACCTGCATCTCGGCGAACGCGAACGCGCGCTCCAACTCCTTTTGGAGGCACACACGATCAGGGACGCGTGGGTTGTGTGGCTCGGCGTCGAGCCGCAGTTTGATCCGCTGCGTGGCGAGCCTGCGTTTGAAGCCATACTGCGTGACCTGCGACATCCGGCGATGCACCGCAAGAGCTCAAAGAGAGCGTCGGTCGCAGCCGCTGCAAAGCGAAAGCGGAACTCCGAACGTATCGCTCCAATCACCACACAAATCTTGATACCGACTCCCGAGACGCAAGCGGGAGAAAACGAAGAAGCTCGCCAGCTTTATACTGCCGGACGTTACTACTCGACACGTCGCACCGCTGAAGGTTTGCGACAGGCGATCGAACGTCTTGAACGTGCAGTCGAACTCGATCCTCAGTTTGCCATTGCACACTCGGAGCTCGCCGACTGCTACGCCCTCCTCAACTGGTATGTTGAGCCTCCACCGGCGGAAGCATGGGAACGAGCGAAAGAATCTGCGCTGCGTGCGGTCGAAGCAGATCCGAATTTACCTGAAGCGCATGCGTCGCTCGGTTTTGTAAAACTTCATTACGATCGCGACTGGATGGCTGCTGAACGCGAGTTGCGAAAAGCGATTCAACTTAAGCCAAGCAACCAGGTGGCCCATCGTTGGTATGCATACAGTTTGTCGGCGATGGGACGTCACGATGAGGCGTACGCTGAAATCGAGCGCGCGCGACAGATCTCGCCGCAGTCGGCGGTGATCGCGACGGCTGTCTCGAATGTTCTGTTTCTGGCAGGCAAGTTTGACGACGCGGTGGCCCAGTGTAAAAAATCGCTCGAGCTGGATGCAGGCGCAGTAGCCGCGCACACAATTCTCCGCTGGGCCTACGAGCTAAAGGGAATGCACAACGAAGCGATGGCGGCGTTCGAGCAGGAGCGAAGTTTCGCCGGCGACACGCCGACCACACACGCCAAGCGCGCGCACGTGCTCGCCGCGATCGGCAAACGCGAAGAAGCGCAGGCGATTCTGAACGAGATCATTTCCAAGCGTCATCAGAATTGGGTTACGGCTTACGAAATCGCCATCATCTATACGTGGCTCGGCGACTTCGACAACGCGTTTCGCTGGCTCGCGCAGGCTGAACGCGAACACGCGGTCGGTTTCACGTTTGTACGCGTCGACCCCCACCTCGCCAAACTTCGTACCGACCCCCGCTTCGCTGATTTAATGAGAGAGACGGAGAAGACGATTCCCTAGTCAGTAGTCAGTGGTCAGTTGTCAGTTACACTGAAACGACCATTGACCACAGACCACTGACTACTGACCACTGACTTATGAAAGCAGACATCGATAATCGCGAGACGTTAGATTCGTGGGTTCGTGAAGTTGTTGCGTGGCATTTTGATCCGGAAACGGGTTGTCCTTTCTGGCTGGATTACGCGAAGAATCTCGATTGGGATCCGCGCAAAGAGATTCAAACCTACGACGACCTTTCGCGTTTTGGTTTTTTTCAGGATGAATGGTTGCGCGGTGGTCCGGTGCGACGCTGGGTACCAAAAGGTCTCGCCGATCGTCCTGTCTACACGTTCGAAACCGGCGGCAGCACGGGCGTGCCGAAGTCGCGCATCAACATCGACGATTTCCGTATCGATTACGAAGCGTTCAGCGATACCCTGCCGGAAGAATTCTTTCCACTCGGCGCCGATTGGCTTTCGCTTGGTCCAACCGGCCCGCGTCGCCTGCGTCTTGCTGTCGAGCATCTGGCCCAGCATCGCCGCGGAATCTGCTTCATGGTCGACCTCGATCCGCGTTGGGTGATTAAACTGATCAAGATGGGCCAGCCCAAGATGGCCGAGCAGTACAAGCAGCACGTCGTCGATCAGGGTCTTACGTTACTGAAAGCGCACGACAATATTCGTTGCCTGTTCACGACGCCGAAGTTGCTCGAAGCGCTGTGTGAAAAAGTGTCCCTGAAGAAAATGGGCATCACGGGCGTGTTTTGTGGCGGCACCGAAATGACACCGCAGTTTCATCGCTTCGCGGTTGAAGAGCTGCTGGACGGCGCTTACTTCGCGCCAACGTACGGCAACACGTTAATGGGACTCGCAGTCCACAAACCGCGTCTTCCGGAAGACAACTACGCGATCATCTACTACCCGCCGATGCCGCGCGCGATGGTGGAAGTCGTCGATCCCGATCAACCCGACCGAATCGTTGAATACGGCGAGACAGGCCGCGTACGTCTGACGACCTTGACTAAGGAATTCTTCATGCCGCGCTTCCTGGAACGCGACGAAGCCGAACGCGAACCACCCTGCGATCTCTATCCGTGGGACGGCGTCCGCAACGTCCGCCCCTTTTCACGTTTCCAATCGAGCGTCGTGGAAGGCGTTTATTAGGACCATCCACAGATTACACAGATGGTTTTATCATGTGAATCCTGAAATCCTGTCTAACAATATGCTAAGTATTCCGATCCTTCGACATGGTAAAGAGTATGTGAGCCTCGACGTCGCTCGCACGGCGCATCATCAAACGCGCGAACCATTCGTCGAAATCAGCCAGGCCAACGCAGGCTTGATCCGCCGCGATCTCGGTCGACAGGACATCGGCACCACGAGTCTTCAACCTTTCTCCACTCGCGATCTCGTCTCCATTTGCGCTCGTGCCGCCGAGCACTTCGTCAACGACCCGCTGCCCCTCGGCGACTCAACACAAACTGCTGAAGACTACGTTCATCAAGTCTCCGCAACCACCGGTCTGCCGTACGTTCTCGCGCGCCGCAACATGCTCAAGATCAAAAGCATGCTCGCGAACATGGAAAGCGTGCTCAACGGTCTCACGCGCAACGTCGACTGGAATCTCCTCGATCGCGGTTTCGGCGAGTTTGACGGCCGCGCACTGAGTTTCTTTCCGCGCACGCAATCACTCGGCGCGGTTCTGCCAAACAATTCTCCGGGCGTGCATTCGCTCTGGATACCGGCTTTTCCTCTACGAATTCCGCTCGTGCTCAAACCCGGCAGCGCCGAACCATGGACGCCTTATCGAATAATTCAGTCGCTGATCAAAGCCGGGGCACCCCGTGAGGCTTTCAGTTTTTATCCAACTGATCATGGTGGCGCTTCGGAGATTCTGCGGAGTTGTGGTCGTTCCCTGCTCTTCGGCGATTCCTCGACTACGGGTGCGTGGGCCAACGATCCGCGCGTCGAGATTCACGGTCCAGGCTACAGCAAGATCATCATCGGTGAGGACTGCGTCGACGATTGGGAACAATATCTCGAGGTGATGGTCGCATCGATTGCCGACAACGGCGGACGCTCCTGCGTCAACGCTTCGGCGGTCTGGGTGCCCGCGCATACGGAAGAGATCGCTGAGGCACTCGCGAAACGCCTGGCGGCGATTGTTCCGCGCGCAGCAGACGACGAGAAGGCGCAACTCGCACCGTTTGTCGATCCGCAAGTCGCAATGCGCATCAACGCCATCATCGATCAGGGTCTAAGCGAGGAGGGCGCACGCGACGTCACCGCCGCTCATCGCGACGGCGAACGACTCGTGAACTGGAACAACTGTTCATATCTGCTGCCGACTATCGTTCTGTCAGATTTCGATCATCCGCTCGCGATGAAAGAGTTTCTCTTTCCGTTCGCGAGTGTCGTCAAAGTCTCGCAGGATGAAATTCCGGCGCGTCTGGGTCCAACACTCGTCGTAACAGCCATCACTAAAGATCCGAAACTGATCCAGGCGCTCGTTGGGTCCCCGCGTATCGATCGTCTCAACATCGGCGCGCTTCCGACGAACCAGGTGAGCTGGGATCAACCGCACGAAGGCAATCTCTTCGAACATCTTTACGCGCGCCGCGCCTTCCAACAAGCTGTTGCCGTCTGAGGACCTGAGTTGAGAATCCTTTATCTCACAGGCGGGGCGGGCCGGATGTATTGCGGCAGCTGCCTGCGCGATAACGCCATGGCCACCGAGCTGATCGCGCGCGGTCACGACGTGATGCTCCTGCCGGTTTATACGCCGACGTTCACCGACGAACCGAATGTCAGTCGCAACCATGTTGTCCTGGGTGGTATCAGTGCGTACCTCGAACAGTATGTTCCGGTGTTTCGGAAAACGCCGCGCTGGCTCGATCGTCTATGGGATTCGAAAACGGTTTTGAGTCTTGCATCGCGGCGGTCGATCTCCACGAATCCAAAGATGCTGGGCGAGATGACGGTGTCCGTCTTGAAAGGTGAAGACGGTTTTCAGAGCAAGGAGATCTTCAAGTTTGTTGATTGGATGAAAGATCAGGCGCCGCCCGACGTGATCAATCTTCCCTACACGCTGTTGCTCAGTCTGGCTGGTCCACTCAAACAGCAGTTGAACGTCCCGATACTTTGCACACTTCAAGGTGAAGATCTCTTCCTCGATAATCTTCAAGACCCCTACCGTTCGCAAGCCCTCAATCTGATCCGTGATCATCTGCCTTCCGTAGATCTGTTCCTATCCGTGTCCGAGTATTACGCCGACTTCATGCCGGGCTATCTCGGCAT
>DATNFX010000400.1:0-9641 GCA_035606195.1 Pyrinomonadaceae bacterium | reverse complement strand
TCGGGAAAATCAAAATTCGCAAAAAACAGGGAATGAAAAATCATTCGTCGTCATCGAAAAACTCGTTACAAGGCAAATACGCGCAAGAAATTTTTTGACGATCAGTCCGAAGGTATTTTTCCGACAGACTCTTCAGGGTTTTATGCCCTTCTTTTGTCTGATCCCAGGGTTAGCGAACGCCTTCGGCGTTTTATCCTTACCGCTCGGTTTCTAGTAAGTGGCTCGGCCGCCAGTCATATCGAAGGTGAATCCTGTGGTGAACGCCGTCTCGCGCGAGACGATGAACGCTGCCATGTGTGCGATCTCGTCGAGCGTACCGCAGCGTTTCATCGGAATCTTGTCGGTCATGTACTTCACTTGCGCTTCCGGCATTGCGTCGACCATCGGGGTTTGAATCACTGCCGGCGCGAGCGCGTTCACCGTGATGCCACTCTCCGCGTATTCTTTTCCCTGGACCTTCGTCATGCCGATCACCGCCGCCTTCGATGCGGAATAGGCCAGCATCCCCGCATTCCCTTCCTTACCCGCAACCGACGCAATGTGCAGAATGCGCCCGTAATTATTTTTCAGCATCCACGGCAACACCGCGCGCGCCGTAAAGAACGACGCCATGAAATTCACGTCAAAAACGAAACGCAGGTTATCAGTCTCGACTTCATGACTCTTAATATTCGTGGCGCCCGTCACACCAGCGCTGTTAACCAAAATATCGATGCGTCCAAACTTCTCGGCAATCTGGTTCACAACGTTCGCAACCTGATCCTCCTTCGTCAGATCGACTGCAAAAGAAATTGGAAGGCTGGCCTCATTAAGATCGAGCGCCACCACCTCCGCGCCCTCATCCTGTAATTTCTTTGCGATCGCCAACCCCAGCCCCGACGCTGCACCAGTCACGATCGCAACTTGTTCATTAAATCCGTTCATAAATCCGTCAAATCCGTGGCTAATACGGCCTCTTCAACTCGAGCCCATCATTCAACTCAACACCCCAGCCCGGCTTCTCCGACAGCTCAACCACTCCATCCTTCGGCAACGGCTCACACTTAAACAACTCTCCGAACAACGGCACGAGTCGATCGGCCTGCGGACTCATCACCAGAAGCTCCGCAATCGGACAGTTCGTGAACGCATATTGCAAGTGATAAGAAAACACACTCGAACCATGCGGCACGACCGGAATGTCATAAGCCGCCGCCATCGCCACGATTCTTCTCGCTTCGGTGAGACCACCAACCCAGTTGATGTCAGGCTGCAAAATGTCCGCACACTTGCGCGCGATCAGTTCACGAAATCCATAACGCGTGTATTCATGCTCACCCGTTGTTACCAGACAGACACCCGTCAGCGCTCTCTTCAACTCGGCGTAACCATCAAAGTCGTCCGGCGGCAAACACTCTTCGATCCAGTGCAGATCGTAAGGCGCCAATGCTTTCGCTAACTGAATCGCGTAAGGCACCGTCAACGCCATGTAACAATCAAGTCGCAGCGGGAAGTCAGGACCGACCTGCTCGCGCGCTTCGGCCATCACACTAATGTTCTTCTTCAGCCCTTCAACTCCATCGGCTGGTCCATAACGACACGGAATCTTTGCGCCGTTGAATCCCCATCGCTTCGCGAGATCCGGCCGCGAGGTCGTCGCGTAAACCGGCAGCTTGTCTTTCGTCTTGCCACCAATCAAGGCATACACAGGCTCTTCGCGGAGGTGACCGAGACAATCCCAAATGGCGAGGTCGACTGCACTGATAGCCTGAACCGTCAGACCCTTGCGCCCATAAGGCATCGTCGCACGCCACATCTGATCCCAGATGAGCTCGACGTTTCTCGGATCCTGTCCTTCGACAAATCGCTTGAGATGTTTCTCGATGATGTAGCACGCCGGTTCACCGCCGATGCTGCAGCCGATGCCGGTGGTGCCGTCGGTGAGTTCGACCTGGACCACCACGGTTCCAAGCGCATTGATTCCCCAACTGGTCCGCTGCGCCTTGTACTCCTCGTACACGGACATCGGATTCGCAATCGGCAGATCGATGATCCAATGATTACCCTGCTGGTTGTGATAGTCCGCGCCCATCTCACTGGACGCGATCACATACGCACGCACTTCTCGAATCTTTGCCAATTTCATAACTTTACGTCAGCCACAAAAAGCACAGAAAGCACAAAAGGCACAAATGGTTTCTGAATTTGTTTTGTGCCTTATGTGCATTTTGTGCCTTTTGTGGCTAAAAATCGAAGCGGTCGATGTTGTCTTTGTTAAAGATGAACGGCGCTCCGAGGCGTACTTCGTCATCAACTACCTGAACTGTTCCCAATCGTCCGGCCTTGAGCGCACTGTCGCCGCGTTTGAGTGTGCCACTACCGAGTGCGTACGCCGCTTGCACTGTCAGGTAGCCGAGGTCGACAGTATTCCAAAGCACCACGCTCTCGACAACGCCTGTCTTCACGTACGGTTTGTTCATGTTCGGAAGCGACAGCCCGGTGACTTTCACGTCGGTGCGGCCGGCCTGTTTCACGGCTTCCGCAGCGCCCGGCACCGCGGGCGCAGCAATCGCCATGATGACTTTCACGTTTGGGTAGACTTTAAGAATTGTTTGAGTCTCCGAAAACGCGCGATCGCGATCGCCTTCGCTCGGTTGAATCGTCACCAGTTTCAGATCGGGATACTTTTCGGCGATTCGCGCACGAATATTCTTGATCCACTCGTTTTGATTTGCCGCACTCAACGACGCCGTGACGATCGCAAATTCACCTTTGCCATTCATCATCCGCGCGGCTTCGTCACTCAGTGTGTAGCCGATTCCCTGTGGCGTGGCCTGATTGATCAGAAAATCGCGCGCGTCTTTTTCGGCGTCGGCATCCCAGGTGATTACCTTGATTCCCTTTTCACGCGCCTTGCGCAGCACGGTCGAGATGCCGGCCTGATTCTCGACGCTCACCGCAATCACGTCGACGCCTTTCGTAATCCACGCTTCAACGACTTCGTTCTGCTTGGCGGGGTCGAGATCTGTCGGACCATCCCACAACAGATCGATGTTCAACTCGCGGGCTGCTTCCTCCGCGCCCTTGCGACAACTCGCGAAGTACGGATCGCCTTTCGCCTTCGGCATCATCGCCACCGTCAGCTTCTCATGCTGCGGCGCCGAAGAACCGATTGGGACCACTGGCTTATTCAGTGAACGAACGAGCAGCCAGTTACTCCCGGCAACCAGCAACGCTGCCAGCAGAATGACGGCGCTTAGAATCGCCACCTGCGAATTCTTCACATCAAGCTCCTCAGAAGTTTCTTCTGTGCGAATACCCCGTCCAAAAAGCGCTAGGCGGTTCAGCGCTACCGTCAACAGCAGTAAAGCCCCGGTTAGTATTCCCGCGAGTTCCGCCGGCTGTCCACTCAGCCGCAGGCCGTTTTGCAAAACGACGATCGCAAACAGACCCAGCACCGTTCCCACAACCGAGCCGCGCCCGCCAAAGATCGACGTGCCGCCGAGCACCACCGCCGCGATGGCCATCAACTCGAATCCAGTACCCGCGTCTGACTTCGCCTGCCCGAGATGCGCGACGTAAATCACCGCCGAGACACTGGCCGCGAGTCCCGAGAACAGATAAACGACGAACAGTTTGCGTCCGACATCGATGCCCGCGTAACGCGCACCATCGGGTGAATGGCCGATGGCGTAAAGACTGCGTCCAAACGCTGTGCGATGCAGCACCCACGCGCATCCGGCAACTGCGAGCAACAACAGGATCAGTTGCGTCGGGAAAATGCCGCCGATGTAACCCTGGCCCAGAAATAAAAAACCCGGCGGAAAACTCGAATAGTTTTCGATCCCGCGCGTGATGCCTTCGGCGACTCCTCGAAACAGCGAGAACGTCGCGAGCGTCACGATTAATGGCGGCAGCTTGAAGCGCGCGATCAGTGAACCATTTAGCGCCCCACCAGCCAACCCCAAAAGCAAAGCAACGACAGCGGCGACCGCGATGGGAAGATGTGCGTCGCGCCACAACGCGCCAAGCACGACTGCGACTAACCCCATCATCGATCCAACGGAGAGATCGATTCCGCCCGTGATGATCACGAAGGTCAGTGCGAGTGCCAATAACCCGACTTCAACACTGAGTCGCGTGATCTCGAACGCATTCGCTGCTGTGAAAAAGTTGTCGCCGCTGATCGAAAAGACAACGATTTCAAAGAACAACACGAGCACCAGCACCCACTCGTGATTCGGAAACACTCGCTCCGGCCACGAGGCGATCAACTTCAGGTCACGAGGCTGTGCTCGGGGAATAGTTGAATTCACGTGCCTGTCCTGGCGCGCAATCCGAAATTGCTGATGCGCCATGCTGCCATACGTCCCAGAGCCACATCCGACATCACCGCGGCGAGAATCACTGCGCCCTGAATCGCCTTTTCCCAAAATGGATTGATGCCGAGAAAGGTCAACGCAGTGCCGATCGTTCCGAGCAAGGCGACACCGATCAATGTACCGATCAGACGGCCTCGTCCACCTGTAATCGCAGTGCCGCCGACAACCACCGCCGCAATGGCTTTTAGTTCGAGGCTCATGCCCGCGTTGCTCGGCACGATCGAGAATCGGGTTGCATTTAGAACCGCCGCGAGTCCAACCAGCGCGCCAGTTATAACGAACGCGCCAAACACGACTCTGCGCGGATCGATCCCGGCAAGACGTGCAGCTTCCGCATCAGAGCCGACGGCGTAGAATGACCTTCCGCCGGTGATGTTGCTCAAGGCCCAGGTAAAGACGATGAACACAACGGCGGTGATTGCAATCAGAATCAACTCGCCTTTCGTTTGGCCGAGTCCGACCCATTGAAAGTCTGCCGGCAAATCCTGAATCCACGCACCCTCAGTGGCCCAGCGCAAACCATCACGCCACGCAACCATGAGTGCGAGAGTCACCACGATCGACGGCATGCGCAGCCACGCAACGAGAGCGCCGGCGACGGCACTCATCGCAACACCCGCAATCACGACGCAGGGCAACACCAAAAGTATCGGCATTCCCTCTTTCGCTAGTGCGCCAGTGAGATAGGTGCAGACAGCGAACTGAGAACCAACCGAAATATCAATCTCACCACTGACGATCACGGTAGTCATTCCAATAGCGACCAGCAACACCGCCGCATTATTCATCGCGAGGTCGCGCACATTACCCGCGCCCAAAAACGACGGCGTCACAATCCCCACAACGACCACGAGCGCCGCAAACGCCAGCGCCGCCGACAACTCCCTCTTATATCTATCGACGAACCCCTGCATCTCTTTCTTTCTTTTTTGTGCCTTATGTGCCTTTTTGTGGCTAAGCTGCTTTATCGTGGCCTACCGCCAACGACATGATCGCTTCCTGCGTGGCCTCTTCTCGATCGAGTGTGCCCGCGATTGTTCCCTCTCGTAGCACAACAATGCGATCGCTCATTCCCAGAATCTCCGGCAGCTCCGACGAGATCATCAGAATCGCCACACCCTGTTCAGCAAGTTCACCCATCAACGCGTGAATCTCCGCCTTGGCGCCGACGTCAATTCCCTGTGTCGGTTCGTCGAGAATCAAAAGTTGCGGCTCGATCTCTAACCAGCGACCGAGCGCAACCTTCTGTTGATTACCACCAGACAGAGTGGCGACAGGGGAGAACACTGCGGGCGTTTTGATTCCCAAACGTCGCACTGATCGCGCGGCAGTTTCTCGTTCCTTCTCCCGATCGAGCGATCCGTTCTTCGAAAACTTTTTCAACGACGGCAACGTGAGATTCGCGCTAATCGACATATCAAGCACCACGCCGTGACGCCGCCGATCCTCGGGGAGATAAGCTATGCCTCGTTTGATCGCTTCAAGCGGTGAATCGATTCGGACGCGGTCACGATGCAATCTGATCTCGCCTGCATCTGCCTGGTCTAAACCAAAGATCGTGCGCGCTAGCTCGGTGCGTCCTGCGCCTACCAGTCCCGCCAGACCGACTATCTCACCGGCTCGTACCTTGAGATCGATGTCTCTTACACCGTTCGCAGTGCAACCGAAGTTGCTCAACTCGAGCACGACTTCGCCGAGTGGAACTGAACGCTTTGGAAAGACCGCGGAGAGTTCGCGCCCGACCATCAGACTGATCAACTCGCGCACTGTTAAGTCCTGCATTGGTCGCGTCGCAACTACCTGGCCGTCCGTTAGCACCGTCACCCGGTCTGCCACAACCGACAATTCCTCGAGACGATGCGAGATGTAGATGATGCCGGCACACGAATCACGCAGGTTTCTGATCACGCGATAAAGGTTCTGTACTTCCGCTTCGGCGAGCGACGCCGTCGGCTCGTCCATTATCAGGATTTTGGCATTCGCGCCTAACGCTCGTGCGATCTCCACCAGTTGTTGCTCGGGCATGGTGAGCGTCGCAATGGTTCGATCCGGATCTATGTCGGCGGCGGTCTGTTTCAGTAGTTCAGCGGCGCGCGCTCTTCTTTCTTTCCAGTTAACGCGCGTCCAGGCTCGGGCGTTTTCGAGTCCGAGCGCGATATTCTCGACGACGCTCAAATCCGGGAAGAGTGCGGGCTGCTGATAGATCGCTGCGACCCCAAATGTCTTCGCGACGGCCGGCGAATTGACCTTCACTGCGACGCCATCAAACTCAAGATGACCACTGTCAGGAGTCACCGCACCGGTGATGATCTTGATCAGCGTCGACTTCCCTGCCCCATTCTCTCCGACTAACGCATGTACCTCCCCCGCCCTCAGATCAAACGAAACATTTCGCAGCGCCTGCACGCCGTCGTAGGTCTTCGAAACATTCACTGTGCGAAGAATCGTCATTAAACAAATCTGTGTAATCTGTGGATAAGGGCTAACTCTCTTCCGGGAACAGCAGCAGCACCATGTCGTCTTTCCACGTCGACAAGTACTCGGTGAACATTTGCCGCAACTCAGGAGCGGACATCGTCGCGAGCGCTTCGACAACGCGCGCGTGCATCGACGCACTCTCGACGTAAGACTTTTGCTGTCTGCTTGTCTTCATCACAAAGAAAGCAAACAGCGGCACAACTAATCGCTCGAGTGCGTCGACAAGGTAAGGATTATCTGACAGGCTCCAGATCTTTCGGTGAAACGCGAGGTCGGAATCGTAAAACTGCGGCAAGTCGAGATTCTTCGCCGCGTCTTCCATGCGATGAATTGTCTGCCGGAGATATTCGAGGTCTGCTTCGGTCGTATGCTCCTTCGCCCACTCAATCGCCACGGCTTCGAGTTCAACCCGCAGCGCAAAGATCCGGCGCACGTCGGCAGGCGACAACTTTGTGACGGTGGTCCCTTTGTAAGGCGTTCGCTGGACGAAACCCTGATGTTCGAGCTCGATGAGTGCTTCGCGGATAAGGGGAACGCCGGCGCCGAGTTGTTGTGCGATCTTGCTCTCTACAATCGAGGCGCCCGGCTCGATGGTGCCGGAGAGAATCGCCTGCTTCATGGCTTTAACTACCTGATCTCGTTTCGAGATCGGCTGAATGAGTTCCAGCATAATGCCGTCCTATCTCTTCATGAAACGTCTGGAGTCTATAACTTCGCGGCGATGTTCCGGGCTGGTGAGACTCAGAACTGTGTGGTTAACAGTTACCAGAAAGTCTGAATGGGATCCTTTGAAACGCCCCCTGAGTGGTCGTTCGTCGAGATATTCGACAATGTCATCGCGAACGAGTTTCCAGAACTGTCGCGGTGAAATCCAGACACTCCGCTCGGAGCACACCACTTTTGCCGAATGTTTGCTTGTACCGGGCAGACGAATACCTCCAAAAACTTCGCCCTAACGGGAATCTCCATTGGGAGCACTTTTTGTTTATATATAAAGGACGCCCGGCAGTATACCCAGTTTTCAGAAGATTACAAGATCATATTAGGATCTTAATCTGTGAAATCTGTGTAATCTGTGGACTAAGAAGCGCGGGTCTGCTCAATCTGGAGCCGGGTTTGTCTGTCGGCGGAACTATTTCCGGTGAGAATCGCCATTGCGGAAGCCTTTGCTTTCTCACCTCCGCATCGCACCGGACTGCCAGTCCTGACGGCCGAACAAAACTCTGCGATCTCGTTGCGGTAAGAAATGCCTTTGTCCGCGATTCCGCTGACGGGCGCATCAACCGTTCGCGCAGTCGAGTCCGCGGCCTGCGTGGCGGAGGCATCGGCCACCGGGCCGCTCTGTTTCGAGATCTCAACGCGCGTGTTCGAGTTCTCTCCTTCAGGAAAGAGAAACGCGTCGAATTCGCGCGACATGATCAGCGTTCCCTTCGTTCCCATGAACATTTCGTAGTTTGCCTCAAACGCATTCGACTGAATCGACGAGAACGTCGCGGTGCGTCCGCCAGGGAAATCGAATGTCGCATAGACGTGATCGAAAACTTCGCGCCCGTCTTTGAAGCGATAAGTTCCACCCGTGCAATAGACGGCTTCAGGCGCAGCATCCAGGAACCAGCTCGTCGCATTCAACTGATGACTTCCAAGTTCGCACAACAAACCTTCGGAGTACTTCCGGTACATGCGCCAGTTCAAAAGGTGTTCCCAATCAGGATAGCCCCAACGACTCGGATCGAAATTCGGCGCGGGCGCGTCTTCAGTCTTCCGCCAGGTTGAGTTGCGATGCCACTGCAGACGCACATGAAAAATATCTCCGAGCATTCCCTGCTTGACGATGTTCGTATATGCGGCCTGATACACAGGGTTGTAATAACGTTGATAACCAATCTCGAGGACGCGTTTGTTTTTAGCCGCGGCATCGATCATCGACTGACACTCGGCGGCGCTCTTCGCCATCATCTTTTCGCAAAGAACATGCTTACCCGCGTTGAGTGATCCAACTGCGATGTCGGCGTGTGTCCAGAGAGGAGTTGCGATGTGTACCGCTTCGAGATCCTCTTTCTGCAGCATCTGCTGCCAGTCGTCGTACTCGTTTGGTTTGGGCCAACCCTTCTCAACCATCATCTGGACCATCGCCGCACGCCTTTTCGGATTCACATCGCAGAGCGCCTTCAGATCACAGAATTCTCGCTGATACTGATTGAGCAACCCCTTGCCCATGTCGCCCGTCCCCACCAGCGCGATCTTTACCGGACCACCGCGCACTGGACCACGAGTCAGTGCCGCTGCGCCCAGTGCCACTAACGCGGGCGCGCCTGCAACCGCTTTCAGAAAGTTGCGACGACCGATCTTTCGTTGCTCTTCGGTAAGATTCATGATGAGTACCTTCGTCTCAAAAAGAAATCCAGCCCGGCGATTCTGCCTGTATCAAACATCAGCAACACAACGACGGCTGCGGCTTCGATGAGCGTCTTGTTGACTATGAGATATGTGCCTTCGTTGTTTGGTTGCGGGATGCCGAGTGTCGGCACGTAAAGCAGATAGAAGAGACTCAGCATCGCGAGCGCAAGCCACAATCCGACTCGCGTGAACAGGCCTAAGATCAGACTGAGGCCGATCACGAGTAGCGCGACTTTGACGCCGCGATCGAGCCAAACAGTCCAACCCGCATTTACGAGGCGGTGAAAAATTCCGGCAAGTGGTCCGCTGGATCCTTGTAGGTAACCGGCAGAAGTCCAGGGCGTTAGTGGAGCTCCGCCGCGAGTCCAGGCCGGCGACATGATCTTAAAGTAGGCCTCGTAGAGA
>DATNFX010000399.1:0-7595 GCA_035606195.1 Pyrinomonadaceae bacterium | reverse complement strand
ATCCACAGCATGGCTGTGTTTTGTTCATGTGTGCCGCAGCTGATTCGTTTGACGCTCGAGTAGTTGGCCACCTGTTTGTCTTTTTGGAATACTTTGCCACCTTCAATCTGCCAGCGTCCTGCGACATCTTCCACGTTATTCAGACATTCGCGACGGAGTTCATAAACCTGAGCCATAATATTTTCTACCTTTCTGCTTCGTAAATGTGAGAGAAGCTTTACATCTCTGTCTGATCTCGTCAGCAATTCGTAGACCGCGAGATGCCGCAAGGCTTTACCTCAAAAGTCCGAAATCGTTCCTGGATCGGGTCAGTACAGGGAGCGGTAGCGACCTGGTCAGTGATCAACATGCGACATTTCCTAATGATTTGTGACTCCTATGGTTTCACCAGGTCGCTACCGCTCCCTGTACTGACCCGATCCAAGCGCAACTAAAAACGCGCAGAGATATATTTCACTGTGTCGAGTTGTGTACAACAGGAAACGGAAGTGTCTACTCGAGTGGTCAGTCTGAAGTTGGCGTTGTTATTTAAGCCTCACGAGGGACCAGCTCAGACGCCTCGCGGACTCCTTTGTCCGTGTTCGTGGTCCAAAGTACGATCAGTCCCACCACAAAGAAGAAGATCAACGACAGTAACGCGAGGCGGTATGAACCGGTGCGGGCGATTACGATGCTGAAGAGGAGTGGTCCCATCCAGGATGTGCCGCGTTCCGAGACCTCGTAGAGACCAAAGAACGACGACTCTTTCCCGTCAGGGATCAGTCTTGCAAAAAGCGATCTGGACAGTGCCTGCGAGCCGCCCAAAACGATCGCGATCACGGCTGCCATCACCCATGCTTCCGTCACGCTGTGCAAAAACCGGTACGCATAGATGACGATGCCTGCCCAGATGATGAGCGACACGATGATGGCGTTTTTAGTCTTGATGAGATATGCGAGGCGCTCGAAGAGCAGTGCGCCCACGACCGCGATGAATTGAACCATCAAAAAGATCTTGAGTAGAAATTCCGGATTGCCTTGCGGGAACAGCTCCTGTTCGAGGAACGCGCTCGACGCGAAGATCACGGTCTGTATCCCGTCGTTATAAACCAGGTAGGCAAGCAGATAACGTGCAGTCAAAGGCAAGCGACGCAATTCCTTGAAGGTTTCAGCGATCTCCTTAAACCCGGCAGTGATGTAACTCTTGCCCGGTGGAAGACTCTTCTTGCTAGGCCGCGACTTCAAGAGTGAAAACGTGATCAGAGCAAAAGTGCCCCACCAGACTCCCGCAGACAAAAGCGACAAACGGACGGCAAGCCCTGTTGACATGCCGAACTGCTCAGCACGCGTCACCATCAACAGATTGACAACCAGCAGCAGCGCACCGCCGAGATATCCGTACGCGAAACCGCGGCTCGAAACTTTGTCGGCCTGATCCTCAGTCGTGATCTCCGGTAAGAACGCGTTGTAGAAAACATTTGACGCCCCAAAGCAGACGTTCGCAATGATGAAGATTACGCCGCCGAGCAGATAGAGATCGCCCTTAACGAAGAAGAGAAGACAGTTAGCAATGACGGCGATGTAGCAAAACAGAGCCATCAGTCGCTTTTTTAGATCGGAGTAGTCACCGAGCGCGCCGAGGATTGGTAGGACAAAGACTTGAGCGCCCACAGAGATCGAAACACAGAGAGTCGGCAATGACTTTGCAGTCACCGCGCCGAGCGGTCCGAGATGAAGCACCACGCCATTCTCACCGACTGCGCTTTGGGCCAACCGCGTTAGGTAGGGACTAAAGAGCGCGCCGACAACGGTAGTGTAAAAAGCGGAGTTGGCCCAGTCGTACATCTTCCAGCCGAAGATCTCGCGCCGGTCGTTTTTATCGTTTGTGGAGGTTACAGCCGCGTCATTCGTCGCTGATATTGTCATGGAGGAGACCACGCTCGCGATAAAGATTGAGCTTGTTGTGGAGAGTTTTAAGACTGATGCCCAATAACTCGGCCGCGCGGGTTTTGTTGTTCTTTGTCTTCTGAAGCGTGCGCATGATCATCTGTCGCTCGACTTCCTCGAGTGGCGTGCCTACCGGTAACGAGAGAGTGTCTTCATTACGAAGGCGTTCGCGCTGCTCGATGGGATAGGGTGCGAAGTGATGGCGTTCGATTTGTTCACCGGAGCAAATAATGACCGCTCGTTCGATCACATTGCGAAGCTCGCGGACGTTGCCGGGCCAGGAATGAAACTGCAGCGCCTCGAGAGCTGCATGGCTGAGGAAGCGAGCAGGCCGATTGTGTTTCGCTGCGAGTTGTGTGACCAGATGTTGCGCGAGTAGCGGAAGATCTTCTGTTCGCTCGCGTAGCGATGGCAAGTGGATCCCGAAAACATTCAGACGGTAAAGCAGATCGCTTCGGAGTGTGCCTTCAGACACAGCCTGATGCGGTTGACGATTCGTGGCGGCGAGCAGGCGCACGTCAACTTCGATCTCTTTACGACTGCCGAGACGCCTCACAGCGCGTTCTTCGATCACGCGCAGCAGCTTTGCCTGTAGCAATGCAGGCATCTCCCCGATTTCATCGAGCAGGAGCGTGCCTGTATCGGCGAGTTCGAAGCATCCCTGGCGACGCGACGCGGCGCCGGTGAATGCACCTTTCTCGTGCCCGAAGAGTTCCGATTCCATAAGTGATTCCGGAATGGCGGAACAGTTGATCGCGACAAATGGTTTCTCGCGACGCGGACTCATCTTGTGAATGGTGCGCGCGACGAGCTCTTTTCCTGTGCCCGATTCACCGGTGATCAAGACTGAAGCTGAAGAGGGCGCGACTTGTTCGATCAAAAAGAAGATCTTCCGGATCGATTCTGACGTTCCAACTAGTTCTCCGTAGATGCTGTCTTGAGCAATCAACGTTGACATCAGAGCCAGTGTAGCAAATCAGTGTTAATCCGTGGCTGAATAAAACTCGGCGATTGCCTGGGCCAGATCTTTTGCGGTGAATTGTTCGGGTTGGATGTCGACGTTTAGACCGTATTCGTTGGCAGTGGTCGACGTTACCGAACCGATGCATGCGATCACGACGCCGGGAAGAACTTTGCCGAGATCGTGCGTGTCGAAGAGTTTCGCGAGGTTCTTAATGGTGGACGGGCTCGTGAATGCGATGCAGTCGCCGCTGCCGGTTAGCATGGCGCTGAAACGTCCGCGATCAAAGTTTTCCGGCATTACGGTTTGGTAAGTTGTCACGACGTCTACGCGCGCGCCGGCTTGCTCCAGTGCTTTGGGTAAGACTTCGCGACCCACCGCGGCGCGTGGCAAGAGGATGTTGAGTCCGCGCAGATGTTCGTCACCGCCGGCGAATTCGGTGAGGGCGGCGTAGACACCTTCCGCAGTTGAGCGGGAAGGTACGAGATCGACATGGACGTGTGCGTCGTGAAGTGTTTCGGCGGTGCGTTGACCGATAGCGCAGACGCGGATTTCGTCGAGGTCTTCGAGTTTCAGGCCGCGGGAGAGAAGACGTTTGTTGAAGTACTCGACGCCGTTGGCGGAGGTAAAGATCAGCCAGTCGTAGCCGTAGAGATGATCGAGTGCTTCGTCGAGGCGTTCGTAGCTGTCAGGCTCGCGAATTTCGATCGTTGGACAAGCGAGCACCGTGGCGCCGTAGGTTTCGAGGAGTGTGGTCAACTCCGACGCCTGCGACGCCGCGCGCGTCACGACAACCGTTCGTCCGTGTAGTGGTGCATGCATAGGGCGTTATTGTAGGGGCGGCCCTCCGTGGCCGCCCGGCGTGGAACTCGATCCTTTGGCACTACAATCACCGCCGGCTCGTGTTGCGTGGAACTCCATGTTGCCGTTATGGCCAGGACAGAATTTCACGCCGGGCGGCCCCGGAGGGCCGCCCCTACAGTACGTTCAGAAGGGCCCGTGCTCCCCGAGTGAGCATGTGTTCGGCGAGTTGGGTGCCGAGGACTTCGGGGGCGCCAAGCGGGCCGGATAACGAGTCCCGCAAGATCTCGGAGCCGTCGGGTTTGGCGACGAGACCGGCAAGCTTTAACGAATCACCATCGACGATTGCGTGGGCGGCGATGGGAAATTGACACCCACCGCCGAGGCTTCGCAGGAACGACCGTTCTGCCAGGCAGGCAAAGCGAGTCTCCTCATGATCCAACTTCTGTATCGCTTCGACTGCAAACTCATTGTCGCTCCGGGTTTCAATCGCCACAGCGCCCTGTCCCACTGCCGGTAACATTTCCGCCACTGAGATTCTTGCGCTAATTCGTTCCTGCAATCCGAGCCGCACCAGTCCCGCCGTCGCGAGTATCACCGCATCGTATTGTCCTTCATCCAGCTTCCGAATCCGCGTATCGACATTCCCTCGCAAATCCTTAACTACTACATCGCCTCGCTGCCCTTTGAGCTGCGACAAGCGTCGCGGGCTCGACGTACCAACAACAGCACCCGCCGCCAGTCCAGCCAAAGAAGCATGCTCAACTTCAAAACCCGTTCGCAGCACGAGGGCATCACGCGGATCTTCACGCTCACAAATTGCACTGATCCACAATCCTTCAGGAAGCACAGTCGGCAGATCCTTAAGCGAGTGAACAGCCATGTCGATGCGTCCATCGATAAGCGCATCTTCGAGCTCCTTTGTGAACACACCCTTGCCACCGATCACCGAAAGCGGATCGTTCTTCACGTCGCCGGTTGTCTTGATAATCTCTACACGTACGTCGATCTGAGGATTGAGATCGAGTAACCGCGCCCGGGCCTGGTGAGCCTGCCAGAGTGCGAGTTTGGAACCGCGAGAACCGATTACGAGCGCGCGCGACATCCTCAATCAATCCTCGGAATCGGTTTCATTTGACTCGTAGAAGCGACGCATCTGGCTGATGAGTGGATGCGAGATCTTATTGACTGTCGACATGAGCAACGACTCAACCGCCTCTTCCTGTTCTTTCGTGAGGACTCCAAGTCGTTTGCGCTGCTTCGCCATCTCGGCACGGGCCACGTCCTGCATATTCTGCTTCATTGCGCCGATGCTTGGTCCAATATCCATCAGCCGGAGTTTCTGCTGAAACTGCATCACTTCCGATTGCACGATCAGTTCCGCACGCTCGGCTTCACGCTCACGCTCGCGAATGTTTGAGCTGATCACCGACTCGAGATCGTCGATATCGAACAGGAAAACGTTGGGAATGTTGCTGACGGCCGGATCGATGTTCCTCGGAACGCTGATGTCGATAAAGCAGGTGGGACGATTGCGCCTGCGTGCGAGGGCTTTGCGAGTTCGCGCTTCGGTCACGACGTAATCGGGCGCACCTGTCGAACAGATAATGACGTCAGCTTCGTGTAGCACCTGGTCTATTTGATCCAAACCAACCGTGGCGGCTCCGAACTCATTCGCAATCTGCCGTGCAGTTTCCTCGGTTCGATTCGCGATCGTGACGCGCGCTGCCCCGGCGTTAACAAGATGCCGCGCGGAGAGTTCCGCCATCTCACCGGCGCCGATAAGCAACACACTGCTACCTTTGAGCGAGTTGAAAATCTTTTTGCCGAGCTCGACTGCCATGTAACTGATCGACACGGCGTTCGCCGCGATTCCGGTTTCGTTTCGGACACGCTTCGCAACCCGAAACGTGTGATGGACCAGACGGCTCAGAACTTTACCAACCGTCCCGGCTTCGACCCCGAGAGCGTATGCATGGCGCACCTGGCCCAGCACCTGGGGTTCGCCGACGACCATTGAATCGAGCGACGAAGCTACCCGGAACAGATGCCGCACGGCCTCTTCATTCGTGTGGCGATAAAGATGTGCGTTGAGAAAACCGGCCGGTAGACTTCCCGAAGTGTCGAGAAACTGTGCGATACGTCCGGCGCCGAATTCAAGTTGATCATTCGAGGTCGCGCCGAGGATCTCGACACGATTGCAGGTGGAAACGATAAGTCCTTCACGCACGATCTCGCCGTCGACGAGCTGGCGCAGACCACTGGCGCACGCCTCGTCGTTAAAAGCGAGTCGTTCGCGGATCTCGACCGGAGCGGTTTTGTGATTGACTCCGACGAGAAAAATGGACATTTGGTTACTCAACTCACCCGAAAACGTGATAGCTACCTAGAAATCGGGTCCCCAAGAATGTCAAAAGCACGAGGGCGAATCCCACCACGCCAAGCCACGCGGCACTGCGTCCGCGCCAGTGGGGCGTCAACCGGTAAATAGTGAGACAGAAATAAAGTCCCCACGTTAGTAACGCGAAAATTTCCTTTGGATCGTTTCGCCAGAAGCGTCCAAAACGGGTTGAGGACCAGATTACGCCGGTTGCGATGCCTAGAGTCAATAGCGTCAGACCGAGAGCGGCTGAGCTGGTCGCAATGTCATTTACTGTAGTTAATGACGGCAGACGATGGAACGTTGCTCCAAACGTCTTCAGTTTCAGCTCTCGCTCCTGGAGTAAATACATCACACTGGCCATGAAAACTATGAAAAATGCCGCATAAGCAAAGATCAGGAGCGTGGTGTGAAGCGGAAAGAGCCAGGTGGCCGAGAAGGCAGCCGGCGCGTTGCTTGAGTTCGTGCCGAACAATAATGCCACGAGTGTGAGCACGGATACCAACGGCATTGTGAAAGCGCCGACTGCGTGCGTTCGATAGCGATAGAGAACGAGCGAGTAGAGCGCCACGAGTGCCCACGCGAGGAACGAGAGGGCTTCTCGTAAAGAAAATAACGGATAGTGGCCGTCGATCACCCAGTCGGCGGCGAGCGCGCATGTGTGCAGGATGAATCCGGCCGCGGTTGACCACTCCGCCACGCGCTGCAGAGAGCGGCGCTTGTTGACGAACGCCAGAATCGAATGAATTGCGGCGATAAGATAAGCCGCTAAGACCGCCAGTAGTAAGGATCGCATCGAAGACAAATTAAGCCACAAATAAGCACAAAGTACAAAAAGAAGAGTTAGCCACAAAAAGGCACAAAAAGCACAAAAGGAAAGACTTTTTGTTTTGAAGAGATCTCTTTGAGAATGCTCTGGGAGAGTTGATCCTCAAAATCATTCCAACACTTTTTTGTGCTTTATGTGCCTTTTTGTGGCTAACTTTTCTGGCTTAGTGTATTGTGGCTGGAGTCAAAAAGGGGAGTAGGTCACCCAGTTCAGGGTCTGACGCGGCCGTCAACACGGTATCTGATGGTACCCGGCCCGTCGGGAAAAGCATAAAGCTCAACGACCAAGACCTTTTGTCGCTTACGTCTTAGCGCGAAAGGATTGAGTATGGTTGAGCTTTTTCCGTTTTCTGAGTACTGGTGGTTCTACCTGAGTTTTATCGGTCTGGTAATCTTACTCCTCGCACTCGATCTCGGAGTCTTTCACCGCAAAGCACACGTTGTTGGCTTCAAGGAAGCAGCGACGTGGAGCGTCATCTGGATCGGTCTCTCTCTGCTGTTCAACTTTGGCCTTTACAGCTATGTGCTGTGGAAGTTTAAGCAGGAGGCCATTGCCTGGCAGGTCTCGCTTGAGTTTCTCACCGGTTACGTAATCGAGAAGGCACTCTCAGTCGACAACATCTTCGTGTTTGTGATGGTGTTCTCGTACTTCGGCATTCCGGCGAAGTACCAGCATCGAGTGTTGTTCTTTGGCATTCT
>DATNFX010000398.1:0-9486 GCA_035606195.1 Pyrinomonadaceae bacterium | reverse complement strand
TCCCGCGCCTAATCACCTCCTAATCACCAAGGAGACTGCAATGAAGTCAGCACGCAAAATCCAATGCGGTATCGGACTAGTGTTTTTGTTGCTGTGCATGGCGCGCGTGGGCGCTGCACAAACCTGCAATCCGACGTGGGTGTCCACTTCGGTCTATACAGCCGGCATGACGGTGAGTCTTAACGGGATCAACTACACGGCAAACTTCTGGACGCAGGGTCAGAACCCTTCGACTAACAACGGTGGACCAGGCAGCGGTCAGCCATGGACCAGCAATGGATCGTGTAGCGGATCGGGTGGAGGTGGCGGCGGTGGCGGCTCATGCGCGCCGACCTGGAATTCAACCAGCGTTTACACTGGCGGTATGACGGCAAGTCTTAACGGCGTGAATTATCAGGCTAACTTCTGGACGCAAGGACAGAACCCTGCGACTAACAACGGTGGACCCGGCAGTGGCGCGCCGTGGACCATCATCGGAACCTGCAGTGCGTGCACTACCGTTCCCAGTGTACCTACTGGACTTCAAGCCTCAGGTACCACAAGTAACAGCACGAATCTGAGTTGGAACGCTTCGACTGTCGCAGTCAACTGCGTGTTGACCGGCTACACGGTTTTTAGAAACGGTGTTGCGGTCGGTACGACGAGCAGTCCTAACATGACAGTAAGCGGACTGTCGCCAGTAACAACTTACAGCTTTAGAGTGGCAGCCACAGACGCCGCGGGCAGCTCTGCACAGAGTACAGCGATCAATGTAACGACGCTGAGTGGTCCACCACCGCCACCGCCAGGGTCTAAAGTGTTCGCGCCTTACGTGGACATGGGCCTTACTGCTGATTGGCAACTGCTAACTATTCAACAGCAATCCGGAATCAAGGTCTTCACTCTCGGGTTCGTCGTCGGTAACGGCGGCTGCACGCCGACGTGGGGAGGCGTCGGAGCGACGGTAGCGAACGACACGCTGCCCAACGGGACAACAATACTCTCGCTGGTGCAGGGCGTACGTGCTGCCGGTGGCGACGTGATCATCTCGTTCGGCGGCGCTTCGGGAACGGAACTGGCGCTGGGATGCACCACGGTGTCGAGCCTTCAGGCTGCTTATCAGGCGGTGCTCAACAAGTACAGTGTAAACAGCAGTACACCGGTGCGACTCGACTTCGATATCGAAGGTGGAGCGACTACGGATCAGACTTCGATCAATCGTCGCAACCAGGCTTTGGTGGGACTGAAGAACGCGAATCCTGGCCTGGTGATTTCCTACACGCTGCCGGTTCTGCCAACAGGATTGGTAGCCAGTGGGGTGAATATTCTGAACAGTGTGAAAACTTCCGGACTCAACCTGAACGTAGTAAACATCATGGCCATGGACTACGGTTCGGCGAATGATAATGGAGGTCAGATGGGTCTCAGTGCGCAACAGGCGGCGACCAACACGCATAATCAGGTGGTGGCAGCCGGCTTGACCGCGAGTATCGGCGTGACTCCGATGATCGGAATCAACGACGTCAACACCGAGATCTTTCAACTCGCCGATGCGACATCGTTGCTGAACTTTGCGAATGCAAACAGCTACATCACGCGTCTCTCATATTGGTCTGTGGCGCGGGATAACGGCAGTTGCGCCAACCAGGGCTTTGCGTCGCCTTCGTGTAGCGGCATTTCGCAGAGCAACTGGGCGTTTGCGAATATCCTGAAACCGTTCGGGCCGTGATCCGTTTCTTAGCCACGGATTTGCACAGATTGAATACTGATCTGTGTGAATCCGTGGCAAACTATTGCCATGAAACGTATATGGACAATCATCGGTGTAAGTAACGTCGCGAACAGTTTCAAATGGTATCAGTCACTCTTCGGCCAGGCTGAAACATCTCCGGCGCATGACGACTTTGGTCAGATCCTCGACGAGGATGGAACCGTGTTGCTCTGTGTTCACGAGTGGGGCGCGCATGACCATCCCCCCTTGACCAGTCCAGACATTGCGCAACCCGGCAACGGTCTTCTCTTGTTCTTCCGCATCGACGACTACGACGAGGCTCTAATCAGAGCCCGCGCCCTCGCTCCACGATTCGAAGAGGAACCCCACCTGAACCCAAGCACTCAAACCATGGAATTCTCCCTCCGGGATCCGGATGGATATTACGTCACCATCAGTAATTTAACTTGAAAGGACTCTCGATCATGAAGACTCTTCGTGTTGCGTTGATACTCACTCTATTAACAGCTGCTTCTGCGGTCAGCGCGCAAACAACGGCTCCGAACGCGAATGAAGCGGCCATAAAGCAAACGGCTTTGGATTACATTGAGGGCTGGTATGAAGGAAATGCGGAGCGGATGGAACGCGCGCTTCATCCGGAGTTGGCAAAGAGGATTGTGCGGACGAATCCGCAAAACAATCAAAGCCGGCTGGACCAGATGAGTGCGATGAGTCTTGTCATGGGAACGCGCAGAGGTGGCGGCAAGGATACGCCGAAAGAGCGACAGCAGAAGGACGTTACGATTCTCGATATTTATGAAAATGCCGCGAGTGTGAAGGTTGTCGCTTCCGATTGGATTGATTACTTGCACATGGCGAAATTCAACGGCCGTTGGGTGATTGTCAACGTCTTGTGGGAACTAAAACCCAAACCCTAACCGATAACTCGGAACGTACTGTAGGGGCGGCCCTCCGTGGCCGCCCGTGGTTTGATAGGTGTTCACGAAGCCGAAGCCGTCGCTTTCTTGAATCCGTGCCAAAACCACGGGCGGCCACGGAGGGCCGCCCCTACAGTACGTTCCGAATTGCTATTGGCGTTTCAACGTGCTGCGCAGGAGAAGCAAGCTGAGGATACTTCCCGCAATTATCCACGCGGGCGACACAGTTCTGATCGGGCGGAACTTTGCCTGGTCGTTCCTGATCTCAATGAAACCAACCGGCGTTACTTGCACTCCACCACCACCGCCGGCTCCATCCTCGTCTTTACGCTGACCAGCACCACCGCCGAATCCCCAACGCGCCTTGGCGACTGGAATGACTGTGACACCATCTCGTTCCACAGGCTCGCCAAATACGGTCGCGGCCTTCGCGACGGCGCCCAGTTTCTCAGCCATCGCGCTAATGAATCTGTCTGCTGAACTCGTTTTTTCTATTTCTTCCATGCATCAATCCCTGCCTCACGACTTGGAGGCTGCTCGAAGATCCGTTCGTTGTAATCGACATTGAGTTGAAAAACCGTTCGCTTGCCGTAAACCTTCTGCGGCATCTGAATACCGTTTATATCAGTATAATCCGCGAGCGGTACGCCTCCCGAATACTCTTTTCCAAATGACATCGTATGATAAATCACCTGCCGCGGAAGATGTGTCTCTCTGTCAAGTGCGAACGACACTTTATTATTTGCTCCACGAAATCCTTCGACAACGGTATGGACTATATCTACAGCGTGCCGGCCGACTTTCCCTCGCTCGACACTTAGAGGAATCGGCTTGACCCATCTGGTTTCCATTAAAAAGTCGAGTTGTTTTATGGTTATGGCGTCGATCCCACGGGGATCAAGGACCTGACTTGAAGCTTCGCCTCCCTTGCCATGACCGAAATAGGCCCAATGGAAGCCTTTCTCATAATTAACCACCGAGATATGGAAACCAAATATCGTTCCTGTCTGATCAGACCATTCCCATGATTTATCGGGAAACACAAAAAGAGCTTCCATATCGTTCGGTACTCGCCTTAAGTTCCACCACGCTTTGTCGCGAATTGAAAACTGCAAATTGGTAATTGAATACAGGCGCTCGCGCCCGCCTTTTGCGGCAATCGCTTGCTCCCATAACCGTTCCGCTTCTTCCCGGTTGAGCTCCAAATCAACAATTGGTTTCGTTTGGCCGGCCGACACATCGGCGCGCACTACGATAAGAATAAGAAAAAGAGATAAGGCTGAAAATAAACGCATGATCATCTCCCACGTTAGAGTCGAGGGCGACTCAGTGGCAATTCGACTGCCTTATCTTGAACGAAGAATGACTTGTTTTATCGCGGTCGAATAACGATGGGGTGAAGTAAAAATACTGGAAGTGGATTGATTTACTGTCAGTGAGAATCTACGGGTGGCGAAAGACTGCGTCGTCCAACGGCACGTTATGTTTCACTTCCTCGATAGTGAGGGCGAGAGTCATCTGGGCCGTTGTGTGCGTGATGCTGAAGGGCATTCGGATTCCGTCTATCTCGCGCCAGTCGCCGTAATAGATTTCCGCGCGGACCATCCCCTCCGGCGTTTGTCGCGTCGCATCTCGGCGAAACAATAATCCACTCTCAACGTCGAAATAAAAATACTCGGCGGCGCCGTCGCGCGGGATCGCTTGCACGACGTGCAGTTCACGAAAGCCGGACTTTGTTTTACCGAGCAGCTTCGTCGTTGGATACAACTCCTTGATTCTGAGATCGTGATAGAAGTCTGCGTCTGAAGCGACGGCTGCGAGCTCCGATCCCTTGAGGTTTCGCATTCCAGCCTTTTGAGAAAAAACCCAGCCGGAGCGTCCATCAAATCCCTCTTTGGTGACACCGATCGGATGCACGTTCAGCACAACCAGCGATTTGTTGGGAGCCATCATGTAGCCTTCCAACTTTCCACCACGGCTCACCCCAACCAGATCCACTGTCCCCTTAATGACGCGCGATGTGAGTTTCGCCTGCGCGTCTTTTCCGCCAATGGCATCGATATATTTCTGAAGCACAGCATCGAGCGAAGGAAGTTTGGCATCGGTAACAATCTCCGGACCTGCTGCACGTTTGGTCAGCCGCGGTGGACTCACAACGCTACGCACCTCCGGATTAACCACCATCTGCGAGGGCGCACTCTTTCGCACTGACACGGGAGCAACTTGCTGACAAGCCATAATGAATTGCTCCGGTGTGAGGTTGTTACCACCACGTCTGAACGGCTGAAGATTTTTGGGAATAGCCGACGGATTGCGGATCACATAGAACCGTGGATAGCCGGTCACATTAAACCTGTCTGCTATCTCGCGTTCGGCCGGTCCACTCTCAGGATTAATGCGAACTTTAACTACGCCGCTCAGATAGTCCTGCACTACTGGCGTTGGCAAATATGAGGCGTCAAGCTCGTGGCAATAAGGGCACCAGTCTGTGTAGAAATAGACGATGAGAGGAACCTTTAACTCCCGCTGCAACTCAACGGCACGATTGTACCCGGACGCATTGTAGAGCCACTGATCGTCGAGGGCCGCACCGGCCACGGCAGGCCGAATCGGGTAAATAAACGTGACGAGCGAAATGATTAGTAGCGAGCGCACCAAGTTGTTCATGAATCACCTCGAGGAAGGACCTAAGAGCAAGATAGCGCTGGCAAACACCTTTCGGCAAGAATTTTTAACCGCGGATTTACGTGGGTGAACGCGGATTTCCTTTACCTTTTCAGAGTAACGAGTAATAATTCCGAGCCTCATACCGTTATAAGAACAGTATTCATAGTTTTTCACTGCGTCTGCTCTAATCGCTTTCCACTCCCCCGGGGGGAACCTCCGACCCACTAGTCGAAGAGATCTGTCCCGCGGGTTTTCAGACTGACACGTCCCCATTTCGGTCAACAAGGAGTAGAACCCAATGAAAAACCGACCCGGTTTCCTGTTCTTGATACTTCTGCTGTGTACCTCAATGCTAGTCGCTCAGCAGCCGCAGCAACCGAACCCAGCTGCACCAGCGACTTCCCCGGCCGCTACACAAACACCGGCGACCGACACAAAGAAACCCGCGACGCCCGACAAACCGGAGCCGCCCAAAGACAAAGCCTTTGCTGACATCGTCAAAGATGCCCAGGTAGTCAAAGGTCTCTTTACGCTCTATCGCACAGACGAGAAAGTCTTCCTCGAAATTCTGCCCGAGCAACTCGACAAGATTTATCTGGTGTCGATGACGATCGATTCCGGCATTGGCGAGGGAGGCTTCTATGCCGCCGCAATGGCCGGAGAGGCGCCGTTCTTTTTTCACAAACAGGGAAAAAATGTACAGCTAATGGTGAAGAACACTCGCTTCTGGGCTGAGAACGGCCCGATGAGCCGCGCCGTCGCAAGGTCCTTTAGCGACTCGATCCTTGGTATCACCAAGATCGAGAGTCTGCCACATCCCGAACGAAAGAGTATTCTCATAGATCTCGGCGCTCTGGTGCTCACAGACCTGCCGATGCTTAGTTACGATCTGGAAGCGACCTTCAGAATTCCCTATCGCTTCGATCCAAAGAACAGTGTCTTCGGCACTGTCAAAGGCTTCCCGCAAAACGTAGAAATCGAAACGATCGCGCATTACGCAACGGAACGTCCGCCACTGCCGCCACTGCTTGCACCGGGCCAACCACCTCCGGCTCTGCCCCGGCCGCCGGGCAATCTTCCCGACGTGCGCAGCATGCTCTTTCATTTGCGTTACAGCATCAGTGAGCGACCGAATACAGGTTACCGGCCGCGACTCGCAGATGCGCGCGTGGGCCACTTCGTAAACTCGATCGAGGACTACAGCGACGACAGCCGTAATACCACCACCAGGCGTTACATCAATCGTTGGCACCTTGAGAAACAGAACCCATCGGCAGCGTTGTCAGCTCCAAAACAACCGATCGTTTATTGGCTGGAGAATACGATTCCCGTGAAGTATCGCGACGCAATCCGCGACGGCATACTCATGTGGAACAAAGCATTCGAGCGTGTCGGATTTCAAAACGCGATTGAGGTGAAGATACAACCCGATGATGCGGATTGGGATCCTGGCGACACTCGTTACAGTACGATTCGTTGGTTTGCAGGTTATCCCGATCCCGGTTTTGCACAGGGACCATCGCGTACCGATCCGGTTACCGGTCAGATCTACGACGCGGACATTCGTTTTTCAGAAGCGATGACTCGATTCTCGCGGCGCGAAGTGAACGAGCAGATCTATCCGTCTGCGATGCCGTGGGAGTATTCAACTCCGCGACTATTCCAGGCGCCATGGAGTGTAGTCAACGCTGCTTATCAATGCGACTTCGCGAGTGGCGCCGTGAAGGATGCCGAGTTTGCCTTCGATATTCTGGTGGCCCGCGGCATGGATCCGAATGGCGCCGAAGCTGACAAGTTCATCAAGGATTTCCTGCGTGAAATCGCCGCTCACGAAGTGGGCCATACTTTGGGACTCCGCCATAACTTCCGCGCCAGCACTATCCACAGTTGGGAGGAGGCGCAGGACTCCGGCGTCACTGCACGCGATGGGCTCACCGGCTCGGTGATGGATTACATTCCCACCAACATCGCTGCTCGTGGCGGCAGGCAGGGCGAGTACCACCAGTCCACTCTTGGACCATACGACTATTGGGCGATCGAGTACGCGTATAAACCGATTGACGCGTCGAGTGTCGACGGCGAGCAGACTGAGTTGCGAAAGATCGCATCGAGAGCCGCCGAGCCACAATTGGCTTACGACACGGACGAAGACGCGGGTTTTGGTCCGGGACTCGATATGGATCCTGTAGTCAACCGCTTCGATCTCGGCACCGATCCGCTGAAGTATTATTCGCATCGTGTTGGTCTGGCCCGTGAAATCTTTAGCAACATGGAGCAGCGACTCGAGAAACCCGGTGAGGGTTATCAGGTGTTGAGGCGCAGCTTCAATTCCGCGCTGAACCAAACGGCCAACTCTCTGTTCCTCGCGTCGAAGTACATCGGCGGTATGTACCATTACCGCAGCTTCGTCGGCGATCCAGGAAATCGTCTACCGTTCGAGCCGGTGTCCGCAGACAGGCAAAAGGAAGCGCTGAAGTTGCTGCGCGACAACTTGTTTTCGCCGACGGCTTTTCAATTCAAGCCGCAACTGCTTAACAAGTTGGAGAACGAACGTTTTATCGATTTCAACACCTTCACGCCTGGACGCATGGACGTGCCGGTTCATCAGATTGTCCTCAATCTGCAACGGCAGGTGCTGGATCGAATCTTCATGCCAACTGTGTTGAGTCGCATTCAGGATTCGGAGTTGCGAGTTGGAACGAATGTCCAGCCTTTCACACTGGGTCTGCTGTTTACGGAAATCCAGGATTCAGTCTGGGAGGAAACAAAGGCTCCAGGTGCGTCCGTCAACATCAATAGTTATCGTCGTTCATTGCAGCGCGAACACCTGCGCAAGATGATCGGCATGGTATTGCGAGACGCCGGCGCTCCGGAAGATGCGCGAACGTTAGCGCGTCAAAGTCTTGTAACGCTTCGCGGGCAGTTGCAGCGAACAGTTTCAAGGCCGGGGCTACAAACGTCTCTTGAGGTTCGGGCGCATTTGAATGAGTCGATCGCCCGCATCGACGAGGCGTTGAAGGGTGGAATGCAGCGGACTGCGTTCTAGTTGGTAACGCGGATGAACGCAGGTCTGCGTTCATCCGCGCCTAATTTACGGTTCGTCTATGTCTTCGTTTGTCTTATGAAAACTTCCCGATCCGAGCGGAGTCGTTAGCGGCACGATCCATCGCGCCGGCAACAAACTCATCTGTTCCTTCGCCAGGTCTACGTCCGGATCGATCAGTAACTGCGGTTGGCGCCCGTTAAGAGAAGCCATCACGCGCGCACGAACCTCGACATTCTCGTAACCTTCACGCCTCTTCTCTTCGGCAAGATGATGCGCAAAGAGCAGGATCGACTCGGGCTTTGTAATCGCCTTCATCAACTGATGTGACTCCAGATAATCCTCCGGCTTGATGGTCCACGTTTGCCCACTCTGTGGATGCGTAACAATAAAGATTGCCTCGCCACTCTTTGTTCGCAGCTTCATATGCCACGAAAAGTTGTGTCCCTCTTCGGTCCAACTTACGTTCCCCGGATACAGATAGTGGCGAAGCGGGAACAAAAACTGGAATACGAGGTAGATGGCCAACGATCCCACAATCAATTTTTGCGACCGGGTAAGAGTTGAACAATTGCTGGCTTCGGCAACCGGCTTTGGCTGCGCGTCGTGGAACTGTTCTCCCGGCGACATGAACCAACGAGCGAAATGCCGGATCAAGTCAGGCGGAAAGAAAATAAAAAGCGCGCCCAGCATTAGCCACGGGAAGATGCCGATATCGAAGATCGTGGCGTTGATGAGATTGAATAGAACCGCCGCTCCGAATCCGATGAGGCGCGTGCGTCGCCACAGAAGCAGCGGCACTACCAGCAGATCGATCAGCAACCCGCCAATCACGAAACTATAAACGACCCAGTCGGCCGTGAAGATCGGGCTACCTCCTGACACTTTAGTTAAAGGACGTAACCATGAGCGCATTGGCTCGCCGCCGCGTATCCAATCGCTATTGAGTTTGGCAATGCCGCCGTAAAAAAAGGGTATGCCGACTTGTGCTCGTAACAGCCATAACGTCCACGCCGGAACGATGTCTGTGCGGATCTTCGGCCGCAGCAACGCATCGATAGAGAACGCTCGTTCTGCCGGCAGGAAACACATCAGAAAACTGATCAAACAGACCAGGTAGAAGTGATTCATATAACGCGTTTGGTCGA
>DATNFX010000397.1:0-8262 GCA_035606195.1 Pyrinomonadaceae bacterium | reverse complement strand
GCAGCAATAGACCTCCAATTCAAGGCTCAGGCTGGTGGACCATCGCTCGTCTCGGCATTCGCAACGCGACCTATCGACCCGGGCGAACCGTCCTTTGCATAACTCTTATCGCCTCGGCAGCGTTCATCATCGTGGCCGTCGATGCCTTTCGTCGCTCAGGCACCTCGGCTTCGGATCGCAAATCGGGAACCGGCGGTTTTCCTTTCCTCGCCGAATCACTCCTGCCCATCGTCCACGATGCAAATACGCCTGAAGGACGCGACTCGCTGAACCTCGGCAACAACGACTCAACATTGAAAGACGTACGCTTTACTAACCTTCGCGTGCGACCCGGCGACGATACGAGTTGTCTCAATCTCTACCAACCCCGCAACCCGAAGATAGTTGCGCCGCCGCAAGCTTTCCTCAACGATAACCGGTTCACATTTCAGAGCTCGCTCGCCGGCACGACGGAAGAAAAGAACAATCCCTGGCTCCTGCTGGACCACCAGTTTGACGACGGCGCCGTTCCGGTCATCGGCGATGCAAACTCGTTAACCTACGTGCTGCACCTAGGAGTCGGCGACGAGTTGGTAGTGGACGCGGCGACTGGCCCACTCAAACTTCGCGTCGTCGCGGCATTGTCAGACAGTATCTTCCAAAGCGAGTTGTTGATGTCTGAGAAAAACTTTCTCCGGCTGTTCCCGGCTGAAGCAGGCTATCGCATGTTTCTGATCGATGCTCCAAACTCACAAGCAGTCTCGACTACCCTCGAAGATCGTCTATCAGACTTCGGTTTTGACGTCTCCTCAACAGACGAACGGCTCGCGAATTTTCACCGCGTCGAGAACACTTATCTCTCGACTTTTCAGATGCTCGGCGGTCTCGGACTCGCCCTCGGCACTCTCGGCATGGCTGCAGTCTTGTTACGAAATGTTTTCGAACGACGGCGGGAACTGGCCCTACTGCGTGCCGTGGGGTATAACTCTTCCCATTTCGCAGCAATGGTGATCACCGAAAACGTGCTGATGCTTTGCTGCGGCCTGGCTGTCGGATTTGTTTGCGCATTGCTCGCAATCGCGCCCGTGCTCTTCGAACGCGGGGGACGGCTTCCGAACATCTCGCTCGGTCTCTTGTTGCTGGCCGTTCTGCTCTCGGGCGCAATTGCATCTCTCGTAGCCACACTCGCGGCACTGCGCTCGCCACTGCTGCCGGCACTCCGGGCTGAGTAGTCCACAGATTACACAGAAATAAATCTGCGTAATCTGTGGATAAATTAGTTGAGCAACAAAAAGGCGCAAGAGGCACATAAATGATTACCTTAAAACCTTCATTTAATTTGACTCCGTCCCTCTCTAACTCATTTTGTGCGTTTTGTGCCTTTTTGTGGCTAACCTTCTTCGTGGCACAGGCTCACGCACAGAACTGGCCGCAGTGGCGTGGGCCGGCACTTAACGGTGTGAGCAGCGAAACGAATCTGCCTGTTAAGTGGACCACTGAAGAAAACGTGGTGTGGAAGGTGGCGATGCCGGGATTCAGTGGCTCGACACCCATCATCTGGCGCGATCGGATCTTCCTCAACGTTGCCGACGGCGACAATCTGTTCCTCTGGTGTCTCGACAAAACCAAAGGTCAAGTTCTCTGGAAGCAACCGTTAGGGGCCGGCAACGTGAAGATGCGCAAACAAAACATGTCGTCGCCCTCGCCCGTTACCGATGGACGCAGTGTCTACGTCATGACGGGAACCGGTATCCTCAAGGGTTTCGACTTCAATGGCAAAGAGCTATGGGCCAGAGACATTCAGAAAGACTATGGTGAGTTTGGTTTGAACTGGGGTTATGCCTCTTCGCCGTTGCTGTACGAAGACTCGCTCTACGTTCAAGTGCTTCACGGGATGAAGACGGACGCTCCGTCCTATGTGATGCGGATCGACAAAAAGAATGGGAAGACGATCTGGAAAGTGGATCGACCTACGAATGCGATTCGCGAGTCTCCCGATTCTTACACCACGCCGGCGTTGCTTCGTTACGGCAAGAACACCGAGATCGTGATCACTGGAGGAGATTGCGTCACCGGACACGATCCGGCAACGGGCAAGGAGCTCTGGCGCGCCAACGGTCTCAATCCCGACAACAATCCGTCTTATCGCATCGTCGCGTCGCCGATCGTTTATGATGACATCATCTACGCTCCTACACGCGTCAAGCCGCTGCTCGCACTCAAAGCAGGCGGACGCGGCGATGTCACGAGCTCGCATGTGCTCTGGTCTACTCCAAACGGACCGGACGTGCCGACACCGGTCACCGATGGAAAATATTTCTACATGATTAACGATCGCGGGATCATGTGGTGTCTCGACGCCAAAACGGGCGCTGAGCTCTACGCACAGCAACGCATCAAACCGGGCACATACAGCGGCTCGCCGGTACTTGCGGATGGAAAGATCTACATCACTAATGAAGATGGATTGACTACTGTCGTCGCTGCTGGTCCAAAGTTTGAAGTGTTGGCTGAGAATCCACTGAACGACTACGTGCTGAGCTCGCCCGCGATTTCGGACGGCAGGATCTACATTCGCACGGCACTGCACCTGTATGCTATCGGAAAGAAGTGAGCCACAAAAAGGCACAAAAGGCACATAAAAGAGGTCTGATATGAAGCAGTCGTTAATTCTCGTGCTGGTCGCGGTTACAGCTATTAACGTGTCGGCGCAGGAGTCACAGCTCGGTCGAGTTGAGTTTCCGACGTCCGGATCCGCGAAGGCGCAGGCGCATTTTTTGCGCGGGCTCGCGGCGCTGCATTCCTTCTGGTACGAAGAGGCGTTCGATGCTTTCCGTGAGTCGACGAAGATTGATCCTGACTTCGCGATGGGCTACTGGGGTGAAGCGATGACGTACAATCACCCGCTCTGGGGTGAACAGGATCTCACTGCCGCTCGCGCTGTCGTCGCCAAATTCAACGAGACGCCAAAGCTGACGGAACGAGAGCGAGCGTACCTCAATGCTGTTCGCCTGCTTTACGGCGAAGGCGACAAACGCGCGCGTGACGTAGCTTATTCGGCAGCGATGGAGAAGATCTATCGGGCATATCCGGAAGATCTCGATGCGGCCGCATTCTATTCGCTATCACTGCTTGGTATCGCCGGCGGGGAGAAGGGTTACCGGCTGCAAATGAAAGCCGGCGCGATTGCGTTAGAGGTCTATCAGAAGAATCCGAATCATCCGGGCGCGGCGCACTACATAATTCACGCCTTTGACGATCCCGATCACGCTATTCTCGCCCTATCCGCTGCGCGTCGTTACGCCAGCATCGCCCCCGAAGCGCATCACGCGCGTCACATGCCTTCGCATATTTTTCTGCAACTCGGAATGTGGTCTGAAGCCGCGGCTTCGAATGAATCGGCGTGGGAAGCGTCAGACGCGTGGATGAAGCGAAAGAATCTCTCCGTAAGCGTTCGTGATTATCACAGTCTGCACTGGCTGCTTTACGCCTACCTGCAACAGGGACGTTATGACGACGCAGAAAAGCTGCTGACTCTGATGAAGAAAGTGATGTCGGAATCGACTTACGATAACAAGCTGCGACCCGGCTATTACGAAAACAATTATGCCAACATGGCTGCAGCGTTCATTGTCGAAACCGAGAGATGGAATCTGGCGAGCGAGCTCTTTCCGGAGAGCAAAACGCCTGCGAGTTCTGACCAGGCTTCGATGGGAGGCAGTCACGGCGGTCACACTATGGCTCCAGCATCGAGCAGCGCCACCGTGCGCACTTCATCTGCAAGTGTCACTTTGCCGTTGTTCATTCGTGGACTTGCTGCCGCAGTCAATGGCTCTGACGTCAGTCAATTCATCACCGCACTGCAAGCGGTTCGCTCAAATCGTTCTGCAAATTCTGAGATTTTTGAGCTTGAGATCGCGGCCCTGAGTGCTTCGATGAAGAAGGATCATGAAAAGGCGATGGAGTTGATGAAGAAGGCAACAGCGTTGGAAGAAGCAACCAATGCACCCTATGGCCCACCCAGCCTTATCAAGCCCTCACACGAGCTTTTTGGTGAGATCTTGTTGCGCGCGGGAAAACCCGAAGAAGCAGCTGAGCAATTCAAGATCTCCTTGCTGCGTCAACCTAACCGCGCGCGCTCACTGCAAGGCTTAGCTCGGGCCACAGATAAACACGGATCTTCAAAAACAGATCTGCGCTGATCTGTTTAAAAAATCGGTCCGATCCGTGGCTTATTTTTGTCGGACATCATAGGCGTAGATCGTATCCTGATCGCGCAGATACAACCGCCCACCTACAACCACCGGATGAGTCCACGTCGGCAGATTGCCTTGCGCAATCCGGAAGCGTCCCTTTTCCTTGTAACCCGTCGGTGTCGCTTCGACGAGTCCGACCACGCCATTCTCGCTGAAGCAGTACAGGTTGCCGTCAGCAAAGACCAGCGATCCCTTGCCAACACTGCGGTCGCGCCACGCAATCTCGCCGGTGTCAAAACGAATCGCAGTCAAAATCGCGCTCGAGAAGCCGTATAGGTAATCACCAATCAACACGGAGCTGCTGTGGTGATTGCGCATGTCTCTCGTAAACCAGAGTTCCTCAGCCTTGTTGTCAGCCTTGATCTCAATAACACCGCCACCCGTACCGTAGTCGGACGAGATGAAAACTCGGTTCGCACGAGCGATCGGTGTCGCCACATTTGCGACGTTGTTAGAGGGTTTTCCATACTCCCACAACAACCGGCCATCTTTTGCATCCAGTCCAACGGCTCGCTGTGCAGTGAAGAACACCACCTGCGTCGTGCCGTTTAACTCCACGGGAATTGCAGACGAATAACCTGCCTTATCGCTCTGACTCTTCCAAATCAGTGAGCCGTTAGCCTTGTTGAGCGCGACGATCGAAGCACCCGGACCACCGGCGTTCACCAAGACTTTGTCGCCCAATACTAGCGGTGATTCACTGATGCCCCAGGTGATGTTTGATCCGCCAAACTCTCGTAGCACGTTCTTCGACCAGATAATCTTTCCGGTCCGGGCATCGAGTGCGGTGAGATCGCCGGCGCCACCCAACGCATAAACTCGATCGCCATCGATGGTCGGCGTGCCTCTTGGTCCATCACCACGATCGTTACGAAAGGCGCCGCCATGTGCGGTCGACCACGCTTCTTTTCCGGTGGCGACGTCAAACGCTATGACGTACTCACGTTCGCCGCGCAAACCCATCGTGTACAACTTGCCGTTGGCGACTGAGAAGGAAGAATAGCCACCACCAGCGCCTGATGCCTTCCAAACAAGTGGCGGACCTTCTGCGGGCCACTGTTTGAGCAATCCGGTTTCCTTCGAAATACCGTCGCGATTTGGTCCTCGCCATTGCGGCCAGTCAGCCACAGACTGAGCCAGCGCCTGCTGGGCCAACGCCAACAGCAGTATCGCCGGCAATAAAACCCGGGTGTTCTTCATTCTGAACTCCTTTGCTCTGTGTAATCTGCGTAATCTGTGGACTACGATGATGGTTTGAAGTAAAGCACCAAACCGCCGCCCAGAGCGGCCAAAACAAAACCAAGATAGAGCAACGGATTCGGCGAAGTCTTCGGCGGATGCAGCCACATCGAATACAAAACATTCACGAGGGGCGCGCCGGCAAAGACGAGTGGCATCACGTACGTCGGTAATCCACCCGACTTGAAGGCAAAGATGATACAAACAGCTCCGATTGCACCAAGCGCACCGGCAACGGTCGCGCCGACGGAGCCTTTCATGGTGAAACCGCTCAGTTCGCCCTGCGCCGACAGACTAATCACCGGCACGAGGACACCAATTAAAAAGTAAGCGACACCCACGCAGAGCAGGGCGCGCATAGGATTGCCGAGCTCTGTTTGGCCGCGGTGCAGAGCAGGACCATATAGTCCCCAGGAGAGCGCGGCGCCGAGAGCAAAAAGGATCCAGAGCATTAGGACCTCCGCGAATCAGGATGCGAAATCGGATAGTCACAAAACAGCACAACCAGCACAAGCGGGTTCATTTGTGCGTTCTGTGCTTCTTTGTGGCTAATCCCTTTTTGCGCCGAAACTGAAACTCAATAAGGACTTTTACCGTAATTCTCTCACGCATTCTAACATCTGAGCCTTAGACATAGTGCAACTCATTTGTTAAGTTCTGCCGAACACACGGGTCGCAGTTGTCCATCCAAAATCTCGAACGGGGAGCCTTAAATCTTGAAGTCGAACTTTAGAACTCTCGCCCTACTAGTTCTTCCGTTGCTGCTGCCGGCAATCGTTGCCGCTCAAACCCATCGCGCGTCGGTACGCGGGATTATCACCGACCAAATGGCCGCCGGAGTTCAGCGGGCGACAGTTCGTTTACGCAATACCTCGACGGGCGAGACGAGGGAAACTACAAGTGGCAACACTGGCGAGTACGCCATCACATCACTTGCGCCAGGTAGCTACGAGCTAACAGTCGAGAGTCAAGGTTTTAAGAATTACTCACATCCCCTCGAGCTGCTCGTTAACGAAGAGCGACGCTACGATGTGAACCTTGAGGTCGGCAATCTCGACCGGTTCGACGTCGATACCACTTTTGAACCTACTCTCAAAAAAGAGAACGCGTCACTCGGCACCGTGATTGAAAACCGTCAGGTGACTGGTCTGCCTCTGGATGGGCGAAATTTTTATGAGCTGAGTCTCCTTGTCCCAGGCGCGGTGCCACCTGCACCAGGATCCGCTGGTTCAGTTCGCGGTGACTTCGCATTCAGCGTCAACGGCGCGCGCGAAGATGCAAACAATTTCCTCCTCGATGGTGTTTACAACCTCGATCCGAAGCTGAATACGTTCGGCGTTCGTCCCTCGGTCGATGCGATTCGTGAGTTTGAAATGCTGACCAGCACTTACGACGCGTCATTCGGACGAAATCCTGGAGCGCAGGTAAACGTCGTACTGAATTCAGGATCAAATAATTTCCATGGTTCGGCGTTCGAGTTTCATCGAAATGCCGCACTCGACGCGCGCAACTTCTTCGCGCCCGCTAACGAGCCCGATCCAAAATACATCCGCAACCAGTTTGGCGGTTCGCTCGGTGGACCAATCAAACAGAACCGTACATTCTTTTTTGCCGATTATGAAGGTACTCGTTCGCGCGAAGGCATAACGCGTGTGACAAACGTGCCGACAGCACAAGAGCGCAATGGCAATTTCTCACAAAGCGTGTTCGGAATTCCGAAAAATCCATTTACCGGGATGCCATTCGATAATGGCATCATCCCCGACTTCTTTATCAATCCCATTGGCCGCGCGATTGCCGCGCTGTATCCACTTCCGAACCGCAATGTGCCCTTTCAAAACTTCGTCTCGTCGCCCACTTTGCGCGACGATAACGACAGTTTCGATGTGCGAGTCGATCACAATCTAACCAGTCGCGCTCAACTTACATTCCGATACAGCTTCGGAGACCGCGATCTGTTTGAGCCGTTTACTGGTCCATCGTTATCGCTCGTGCCGGGGTTTGGCGACACAGTGAAGCGTCGCAGTCAGAATGGAATGGCCGCGTTTACCTGGTTGTTAACGCCCAATCTTGTGAATGAAAGCCGCGCCGCGTTCAGCAGAGTTGCAGCCTCCGTGACACAGGAAGCAAGCCGTTTGAATTCTGAAGTCGGGTTGCCGACGATTTCACCCCGCGAGCGTGATCTGGGGTTGAGTTTCATCACCATCACCGGCTTCTCTCCTCTCGGCGACGAAGGCAACAATCCGCAGGACAGCGTGACGAACGTTTACCAGTTCATCAACAACTCCAGCTGGGCTCACAACAATCACCTCGTGAAATTCGGCGCCGATGTGCGGTTTACACAACAGAACGCTTTCCGTGACGTTGAATCTCGCGGCAGGCTTCAGTTTTCACCGTTCCTGACGCTTACAAATAACGCCCTTGCCGACCTATTGCTCGGGTTTCCGTTGGTGACGAGTGTTGCACGTGTCGATAATCCACAACAGGTACGCACACACAGTTTCAACTTCTTCATTAACGACAGCTATCGCATCACGCCGCGGCTGACGATTAACGGCGGCTTGCGTTATGAATACAACTCGCCGCCAGTCGACGCTGAAGATCGCGCCACCATTTACGACGTAGCGACGCGAACGCTTGTTCCTGTTGGCACGAACGGTGTTCCGCGCAGTGGCTTCGAGGCCGACAAGAACAACTTTGCGCCGCGTGTCGGGTTTGCGTGGTCCTTTACTGAAAAAACGGTGCTTCGTGGTGGTTACGGAGTTTATTACGATCAATCGCCACTCGC
>DATNFX010000396.1:0-11768 GCA_035606195.1 Pyrinomonadaceae bacterium | reverse complement strand
AACACAACCTTTCCGCTAAATTGCGCGTACAGGCGTGTGACGACAAAGTTTGTTACGCGCCCGGCGCTCTCGATTTAGTCGTGCCGGTGAATATCAAGTGAAGGCAGTCTGGATAACTCTGGCCGCGATCGGCGGCGTACTCGCGGCGGTGTTTGTCTTTCGTGAGGATTACGAGAATGCGTTTGTAGCGGCTGCCGGCGGCGCCATTTGTTGGTTTCTGAACTATCGGGTGCAACTAAAGGAGCGACTCGCCAGTCGAAATGACGAGAACGACGAGAACGAGGAGTCTGATGAAGAAAGTTCTTAGTGTGGCGGTTTTGGTTTTAGCGACATCGTATTTATCGACGGTGGTTCAGGCGTCCGATCAGTCGGACGTACGCGCCACGGTTCAGAGCGTCTTCGATCAATTGAAGTCACACGATTACAGCAGTCTCTACGATCTGTTACCCGGCTCGGCTCGCAGTCGCATGTCACGCGAACGTTTTGTGAGCGCACTCCAACGCGCGCAGGATTTTTATCAGCTCGATCGCATGGAGATCGGAGCGACAAAAGTGATGGGCAATCTCGCGGTGGTTGACACGGTGCTTTACGGGCGTGTCGTCACTCCGGTTCAGGCGGAAGGAAAGATCGTGGTCCAGCAATACCTGCTGCGCGAAGACGGAAAGTGGCGCGTGGCTACCGGCGATCAGTCAACTGTGAGAAAGGTTCTGGCGGCAAATCCGGGTTTCAGCAAGAGTTTTAAGATCAGACAGCCACAGGTCTACATCAAACAGAACAATCAGTGGGTGGAATTTAATCCCGGGCGCAGATAAAACGGATCGTAAAAAACGATTTGCACGGATCAGCTTAAGAGTAAGAGATCTTCGAAAGACATCTGAGCGTCGTCGACTTTTTCGGTGTACTCGCCGTGACGAATGCGATAGCGAGGCACCTCGAGCGCTTCGCGAACTGCGTCCAGATGGAAGCGGATGATTCGTGGCGTGAGTCTTACCGATGGGATGCGACGCTTTGCGGCCAATCGCCGGACGGTCGATTCGCTGACCTGCAGGTGTGCAGCAAGCTGTTTGGCGGTTAGGAACTCTTCACGCTGTTCAGTCATTCAGGCTTGGCAGGTAAGTTGAGAGCTACACGATAAACTGCAGCGCCATCTATCTCGACGTCCTTAGTCACAGGTTCTACGCCCTCAGCCTTAACACTCACACGATACTTCCCTGGGTCCGGTGAAAGTCGAAACTTGAATGAACCGGTTTCTGTCGTGACGCGGCTGTCGATCTTTTTGGTGTTTCCATCTTCGAGTATTCGCAACAACTCAACTTTCACGTTCGCGACGCTTCGTCCCGTAGCACCGAAGACGCTGCCACTGAGAAAAGCAATCGAGCCCTCGTCAATTGTCAGAATCAGGCGGTCGCCGAGCGAACGCGTCTTACCGGCTTTGACCTCGATGTCCTCCAGGGAGCCGATACTCAATCCCGGTTTGCGGAAAGTGACGCCGTAAATCCCTGGCTTCAACCGCGAAACAAGAAAGTCTCCATTTTTATCGGTGGTCGAACGCGTCACTTCCGTTTCTCCGTGTCTCACGACGACCGTAACACCGGACGGTGACCCGGTTTCGACTCGAACTTTGCCTTTAATCGCGCCGAGTGATTTGTCCTGACCCACAGCCACCGCGGCAAATGCGAGTGTGACAGCAAACAAAAAAAGAGTTTTCCTGAATCTCATGATCAATCCTTAACGTAATACGTCTGACAATACGGACTTAAGACGCTCGGGATGATATCACCGTTTGCTTCCGCAGGTCGCGCCCGTATAATTCCGAGCACGTCCCTTGGAAAGAGTATTAATGCCCAAAAGACCCGCGGCTTTTTTAGCGCAACTATCCCTTCCTCTCCTGCTGCTCGTCGCCCTTGCGACGCCCAGCGTGCCGCAGAATCAGGACCCTGCAACTCCGACGCAGCGACCTCGCAAAGTGTTTCCCAAAGAGCAGGAACCTGAAGACGTAGTGCGTGTCGATACCGATCTGGTTTCAGTGGACGTAACCGCCATGGACGTCGACGGACGTCCCGTGCGAAGCCTTCGTCAGGAAGATTTCAAAGTCTATTCGGACGGTGTCGAACAGCCAATTTCGTTCTTTCAAATCGAGAAGCGGCAGGGTGAATCCCGGCCCCTCGCGGTTGTTTTCGCCCTCGATGTTTCAGGCAGCATGACGTCCGACGAGCTCATGCGTCTGCGGAACGCGCTGCAGTCGTTTTCGAATCAACTGGCCAGCCATCCGGTTGTCTACGCAGTCATGACCTTCGGCATGCGCGTCAAGACGATCCAAAAGTTCACATCTGATCCGGGCAAGCTTGATGAGTCGCTGGAGAAACTCTCACGTGATGCGCCTAATGGGTTGTCCACACATACTTACGATGCAGTTGACGATGCGATTCGAATGCTCGTGAGAAGCGCACCGCGTACGCGTGAGAAGCGTTTGATGAAACGAACGGTGATGGTTGTAACAGACGGTTTTCCCGTGGGCGATACAGTTTCATCGAAGACAGTGATCGAGCGTGCGAATGCTGCTGACGTGAGTGTGTTTGTAGTCACGCTGCCGTCGTACTCGCGCGTGATCGCGTCGTCGGAGCAGACACCGCTGCCGACTCCACTCGACGTCAGCGGGTTAGCGGAGTCGACGGGTGGTCGCAATGTCTACGCTAACGAGAAAGACTACGCGCCACTGTTTCGTGCACTCGCGGAGGAAGTTAGTTCCGCGTATGTCCTGGCTTTTTATCCACCCGAAGAAAAGAGGCGCGATGGGCAGGTGCACACGATTAGAGTCGAGGGACCGCGTGGGTTGTCTTTAAGACAGAGCCGCTCTGAGTATCGAGCAGCTAGTAGATAAGGGAGCAGAGGCAGACAGCAGAAGCAGGATGGTTTGCCTCTTGTGTGTGCTCCTGCTTCCCGTTTTCAATATTCGTCCTCGTCCTCGTCTTCGTCGTAGCTTTCTTCTTCTACAATGTCTAATTCGACGGGATCAAGTCCCACGACTTCAAGATCCGTTCCACACTCCTCACAAGACACTATTTCGCCCTTATCCGTGTCCAGATCAACGTGGACATCGGCATCACATTCCGGGCAAGTTCCGGTCGGCACAGTTTCTTCCTCCCCGCAGCATTGAGTGAAAGGCAGGGATACATCCCGGTTCGGGAGAGGCATCGCCACCTTGTAAGCAACCAAATCAATCTACCCGTGAGCGCTGGAATTTGCAACAGTCTTTTTCCATGATCGTTGGGCCACGCATCGTTACATTTCTATGCCGAAACTTTGTGCTTGTTCGTCACCTTATTTACGTGGGACGTACTGTAGGGGCGGCCCTCCGTGGCCGCCCGTGGTTTTGATCGAGTTCGCGAAATTCAGGCTGTAGCTTCTTGAACCCGTTGACCAAACCACGGGCGGCCACGGAGGGCCGCCCCTACAGTACGTTCTTTAGGATCAAATTTAATTCACGGTGTGGGTTTCCACATTTTGATGCGGGGCTAACCTGACCTCACGCTGAGACCAAGCGCCTGTTTGTGCAACAGTGGTCCACGACACCATCTCGAGATCTATGTCAATGGAGAAACTGTCCTTACCGAACATGTAAGCGAGGCCCAGAGTACGCAAGTATGAGTTCAAGAGAAAGGGAGGTTCGATCGCTGAGACGAATCAGATCCGTGTGGTGAAACGTGGCAAGGCACACTCTACTTCTCGAGCACCTGAAATGGGCCACAACGCCGCTGGCTGGAGAGATTCAAATCAGGCGATCTGATCGTCGTGAAACTTCGTATAACCGGAAAAGCTGCTCGCCATCTGATGCTGGAAGACCCGATTCCGTCAGGAGCGGAACAAATTGAAGCGGTTGGGAATCTAAATCTGAGATATGGCGAGTCGAATTGGACCGATTGGTACAGTGCGCGGGAGTTTCGCGACCGGCGCACAGTTTTTTTCCTCGACCGCTTTGATGGTGATGCAACTTTTCAGTATGCGATGCGTGTGCACATACCTGGGGAGTTTGTTGTCCCGCCGGCACGTGCAGAACTGATGTATCGACCGGCGACTCACTCAAATACAAGTAGTAACCAATTCGTATTCCTGGAGCGCCATTAACCGCAGACGACGCGGATCAAAAAGCCACGGATTTCTAATCTTTGCCGTGGCCCCGTACTTGCTATTGCCGAATCGCTCTCGCGCACACTGGTGCGCACAACCTTCCGGGAAGGAGTGAGGGCTACGCTCACCCGGAACTGCGTCGACGCGGTGATGAGGGGAGATCCACCGCGTCGACGCTTCGCGTTTGTCTTAATATTCATAAGTCTGTTAGAGCAGAATTATTGCACCAGGATAGTGAATCGTGCGTTAATCACTTGAAGGTTTTTTTGACAGTAGAAGGCAGACTCCCATGAACGTTATCAAACGTACGGCAGCGCCTATGTTGCTGCTTCTGCTCGCCCTCACAACGCCTGTTATAGCCCAGCAAAAACGGCCAACTCCGAAGCCGCCACCGCGAGCGACTCCAGCACCGACACCGCCGCCGACATTCGACACTTTAGTGCCGGCTGATTCATACACGATATACGGCGAGGTAAGAGGTGCAGGACAAGTCATCCGATCGAGTGCCCTGACTGATCTGCTCGAACCCATTCTGAAACTTTCCGGACCACCGAAAGAATTCAAAACTGTGGTGAAGTGGCTGAATGCGCATTCTGAAGAAGTGATGACTTCTCGTTTGCTGGTTGCCGCCTGGCCCACAGTCAACGCCAAACAAGCGCCGCAGACACTCATCGCGATCGAGTTTGCTTCTGCCGACGAGGCAACAAAGTTCGCCGGAACATTGAATGACTTCCTGCCGGCGATAATGCCCGCACCGACGCCGGAGCCTTCTCCAAAATCGGCTGACACCACCGCAACAGACAAACCAAAACCGGCGACGCCTCCCGACCCTGGCTTTCACCTGCAACGCATGGGCTCGCTCATCGTAATCACGCAGCGTCCATGGACCATGAAGCAGTTGAAACCGGCTGGCAGCAAATTACTCGCGGAAGATCCGAGCTTCCGCGCCGCCCGCAATCGCTTCGCCACTGAGCCACTCTTTCTCTACCTTGATACGAAAGCAATAGAACGAGAAGAGACGGAACAACAAAAGCATTTCGAGGAAATGAGACGAGCTGAGGAAGAACGAATAAAACGCGAGCAGGCCGAGACTAAGATAGAACCAAAGAAATCTGAAGAGCGTGAAGAGCCCTCGTTCGTACCGAAGAAAGATGTCCAACCACAACTAAGCGCGACGATCGAGGCCGTTCCTTTTGAAGAAACCAAAGAAGGCCAGGAACCGGATCCAATCTCTACGGCTTTTACCACGATCGGTTCGTCATTCTTCCAGGGCGAGACAAGCTACCCTGAAGGTGTCGCTTTCGCACTCTCGTTTGAAGGCGATTCTTTTGATCTGCGGGCGTTGCTCGTTAATCAGTCCGGTACGAAGACTGATGCATTGCCGTTTGTCCCAATGCTGATCACCGGTCCCGCCTTATCACCCGAGGCGCCCAACATCTTTCCGGCTGACACGGAATTACTCGCGACGATGTCGCTCGATCTACCGCAGATCTATGCAGCGATGTCGAAGCCGCAACCAAAACAAGTCTTTACCAGGTCTCAAGGTCCGGCCGTGGAGACAAAAGAAGTACAGCCTGAGTCGCCTTTTGTGGCAATCGAACAAAAATTGAAGATCAGTTTGAAGGACGATCTGTTGCCGTTGCTTGGATCGGAAGTCGCTCTTCGCCTGCCAATGAAGGACGCAAACATTATCGGAATGCCAGGAGTCATAACCGGCATGCCCGCAACAACAGATCCAAAACTTAACAATGCCGCGCCGGTGCTGGCGATAGCCGTCAAAGATAAAGAAGGCTTGCGGGCGCTCATGCCTAAACTTATCGACGGTTTGGGATTCAAGGGCGCGAGTTCATTAATGCAAACGGAACGACGCGAAGACACCGAACTCGTCTCGTTTGGGAATGTTGTGGCCTACGCGTTTGTCGGTAACTTTATCGTGCTTTCTTCGGACGTGGCCGCGACGCGTTATGTGGTCGATTCGTACCTGAAACACGAAACACTTTCCAGCGATATTCAGTTCAAAAACTCCACACGCTGGCAACCGAGACCTTTACACGGCCTGCTTTATATCTCGCCTGTGTTGATGGAAGGACTTAAAACCTGGACACAACAATCGAGTGCTCTCGTCACAGAGCAAGTGAGGTCATTCTTAAGCCGCGCGAGCACGGTCTCACTGCCAATCACCTACTCGCTGTCCAACGAAGGACTCGGACCGTTACACGAAATACACATACCGAGAAATCTGATCCTGATGGCTGTCGCGGGGATTTCAGGAGAAGTCAATCCAACGCCCGTTGTCCAAAACGAACGAATGGCTATCGGTATGATGTATACGATTCTGAGCGCCGAAGAGCAGTACAAACAGAAAAATGCCGGCGCCTACGCAACGCTCGAGGAATTGATGGCCGCAGATCTCGTTCCTAAAGACATGATTGAAAGATCCGGCTACAAATTTGATTTGACAGTCAGTGGAGATAAATTCGAAGTGTCAGCAGTGCCACTGGAATATGGAAAGAGCGGAAGGCTGTCTCTGTTCCTGGACCAGACTCACATCTTGCGTGGTGGCGATAAGAGTGGCGTCGCGGCCTCGTCATCCGATCCACCAATCAATTAGCCACGGAATCTGCGTCCTAAATTCTCTATCTCCACGGGTTCGACCGGTTCAGCGAGCTCGAATCGAAACACTCGCGAGTAAAAATAAAGCTCACCATCAAGTGCACGCTTGATGTTCTTCGCCTGTCTGAAGCCGTGCTGCTCACCGGCAAAGGCGACATACGAAACGGGAATTCCCTTCCCTCTGATCGCGTCGACCATCGTCTCCGCCTGATCCGGCGGGACCACCTTGTCTTCGAGCCCCTGGAAAAAGATCACCGGACAAGAAAGCCGCTCGGGAAAGTTGATCGGGGAACGATCGTAGTAAATATCTTTTCGCTGGGGGTACGGGCCGAGTAAGCCCGTCAAATACTGCGACTCGTACTTGTGCGTGTCGCGCGCCATCGACTCCAGGTTACTGATTCCAAAGTGACTGGCGCCCGCTTTGAAGACTTTTCGAAAAGTGAGCGCACCGAGAGTTGTGTATCCGCCGGCGCTGCCGCCAGTAATTATCAACCGGTTACCATCGACTTCACCACGTTCGGCAAGATAACGCGCGCCATTCACGCAATCGTCAACGTCGACGATTCCCCATTTTCTGTTAAGTCTTTCACGATACTGGCGACCATAGCCGGTACTGCCGCCGTAGTTCACATCGAGCACTGCAAATCCCCTGCTCGTCCAATACTGAATCGAGAGACTCAACGCGGTGGAAGCAGCAGAGGTTGGCCCACCATGACTCTTCACGATCAGCGGTGGTTTTTCGTTATCCGGAGCGCGGTAATCAGGGTTCTGTGGCGGATAAAAGAAACCATGTGCGGTCAGTCCACCTTCGGTCGGAAACTCAATCGCACGTGGTACTGAAAAATACCGTGGATAAACCTCGAGATCATTTGATTTTCGCAGTGTTTCAAACTGACGCGTTCCCAGATCGAACTTCACAATCGCACCGACGTCAGTAGGCGAGCCGCCACGAAACACGGCCTGACCATTCGCGGCACGCAGAAACTGAATGTCAGTGTAAGGACAATCGATTGGCGTCAGTTTTCCCGTGCTCGTATCGATGGTGGCGAACGTCGAAACTCCCTGATCGACGTGGCTACAGACGAGGGTTTCGTTTGAGGCAAAAGCGTAGGCCGACATAGCGAAAACCCATTGCGGCATGCCCAACTCAGCCTTTGACTGGCAAACTCGTTCGATTCCGCCGTCAGCCGTAATCCGTTCAAGATTCCACCAGCCACTGCGATCCGAAGCGAAATACAGGACACCATCAGGCGACCATTCCGGTTGAAAGATCGATTCCGCGGCGCCGCCGGCCACCCACCGGGTTGATGACAAGGCGCCGTCTTCGGCAAACTCGCCGACCCATAATTCACAGCCATCCCACGGCATATTCGGATGATTCCAGGTGAGCCATGCCAATTGTGAGCCGTCCGGACTTATTCTGGGAGTCGAATAAAAATCATTGCCCTCCACGAGGACGGTTCCGTGGTCATTACCCGGTTCGAGGTTTACGCTGACGATCGAGTTGACGGCTTCGGTGTCTTTCGGCGTGTGATCTTCGCGGACGCAGATGAGGCGGCCTCGCGTTTGGTCCAAACAGCTATCTGCGTAACGCATCTCGCCCGGCGCTGTCAGTGCCTGAGGCGTTGCTTCCGGCGCGTCCTGACGATAAAGCCTTTGATCCGAAAAGTTCGAAAAACAGACTATTCCGTTGTTGACCAAATAATCGCCACCACCGTATTCGTGAACCCGCGTGCGAGCATTGAAGGGGGGTGGGTTCACATCGACCGAAGTTCCTGTCGGGCTTCTCTTTATTATGACGTTGCGTCCGGCTTCCTTCGGGCGCATTTCCATCCAGTAAATATCGTCGCCATCAAATAGCGGTTGGCTAAGACCGACTGACCCTTCCACGATCAGGTCTGAGGTGATCGGCGACTTCCAGGAGCCGTATGGTGCAATCTTTGGTGAATTCAACAAGGTCTATCCTCGCTTATTTAATCTACGAACAAAGCTAGTTGTACGTTTGTGTGACTTCTGCGGCAAACTTTTGTCACAACCTCGCAAAGCCATCACAAGCTAGCTGCAACCTACCTCGGCCATTTGACAGTTAGTATCTTGCCCGTCGTTAATTCTCCATGGGAGAACTGAGATAAAGGCAAGGGTGCTGGTCTTGGGGGAGGTCAGCACCCTCTCTTTTTGTCTACTCGCCATCTTACCAGTTCAGCCACCAAGAAGCACAAAACGTACTTAAAAGATTTTCATTAAGCATTTTAGTGTTTATTTGCGGCTTTTCTTTTGTGCCTTTTGTGCTTCTTTGTGGCACAATTCGCCAGTCAAAATCGAAAGAGGTGCCCGCCCATGTTCATTCGCAAACGAAACCTGATCGTTTTCTGTCTGATCACGTCTTTCATCCTTGCTGGTTTGCCTTCAACAACAGTAGATGCTGATACGTTCAGACCGGTCGTTCGCGGAAAACGTGGTGCTGTAGCCGGCGGCTCGCCTTTGTCAGTCGAAGCCGGATTGCGAATTCTCCAAAAGGGCGGTAATGCAGTTGACGCGGGCGTGGCAACAATCCTCGCCGCCTCGGTAATTGAGTTTTCACACTTTTCGTTTGGTGGCGAAGTGCCGATTCTGATCAAGTTGAAGGGTCAGAAGGTTGCCGTGATTGAAGGCATGGGCCAGGCGCCGATGAAAGCGACCCGTGAATTCTTTGTCAACCGAACCCAGTCAGACGCAACCGGAACTACACAGCCGGGCGCCAGAAAAGGCGGGCTGATCCCGTCCACTGGTCCCCTTTCCGCCACCGTACCTGCAATTCTCGATGCGTGTGTAACTGCTCTCGATCAATTCGGCACGAAGACACTTTCCGAAGTAATGGAACCGGCCATTCAGCTCGCTGACGGCTTTCCGATCGATGAACTGAGAGTGCAGTACATCAAGACCCGCGCGCCGATCTTTTCGCAATGGCCCGACGCAAAACGAGTCTTTCTACCCGGCGGAGAGATTCCGAAAGCCGGTGACATCTTTGTGCAAGCGGATCTGGCCCGCACACTCCGTGAGATCGTTCGCGCTGAGCGGCTTGCCTCAAAAGGCTCACGCAACAATCGCCATGCAGGCTTAATGGCCGCACGCGACTACTTTTATCGTGGTCCGATCGCGCGCCGTATCGGCGATTACATGCAGGCGAATGGCGGATTGATCACGGCCGATGATTTTGCACGCTTTGCGGCGAAGGTAGGCGAACCCGTAGAGGCCGACTATCACGGATATCAGGTGTACAAAGCCGGATTCTGGACGCAGGGTCCGGCCATGGTCGAAACACTCAACATGCTCGAGGGCTTCGATCTGAAGAAGATGGGCCACAACTCGCCCGCTTACATTCATACACTCACTGAAGCACTCAAGCTCGCGCTCGCAGATCGCGATCGCTACTACGGTGATCCAAACTTTGTAAAGATTCCCTCCACCGAGTTGTTATCAAAGAATTATGCAGCCTTGCGACGCCCCTTGATTGATGAACGTCATGCGTCGCTCGCACAGCAGCCGGGTGATCCAATGAACATGAAGGCGATTCTCGCCAGCGCCGTGCAGACGATCGGCAAAGCTTCCGCAGTACCCGAGATCGAGCGTGCGAACGACACGACGTGCGTTAACGTTGTCGACAAAGACGGCAATATGTTTAGCGCGACGCCCAGCGGAGCTTGGCTGCCCGCTGTTGTGGCCGGAGATACGGGTGTGTTGATGGGCCAGAGACTGCAGTCGTCGTTGACAGATCCAGGTAGTCCGAACGTCGTGGCGCCGGGTAAGCGTCCTCGAATCACTTTAACGCCGACGCTTGTACTCAAAGCCGGCGAACCATTCATGGTTCTCAGCACGCCTGGCGGCGACAATCAGGATCAGGCTTTGCTGCAGGTGTTGTTGAATATCATCGAGTTTGGAATGAACCCACAGGAGGCGGTCGAAGCTCCCCGCTTTGACACGCAGCATTACGTCAGTTCGTTCGACGATCACGAGTTCCTTCCCGGTTCTCTGAACGTTGAATCACGAGTGAGCTTGAAGACGATCCAGGAGCTTTCAAACAAAGGGCACAAGGTCAGGGTACAGGGTGAATGGGGCACGCTGTCAGCGCCCACAGTGATTATGTTCGATCCAAAAACCGGTGTTGCGTCGGCAGGCGCCGATCCCAGGCGCAGTCGTTACGCCGTCGCATGGTAACAAACTTCTTCCTCAACAAAGGAGTCCCCCATGTTCACACGAAAGCATGCCGTGTTGTCTGTACTTACGCTCGTACTTGTTGTCGCAACACAAACGATAGCTTCTGCGCCGGTGCTCCCGAATCCGGTGCTCTATCTACTCGGCCAGGAGTATTTCACAACGGGTGGCAAGAACTATGTGCGCTACCGTTTCGATGTGCTTAACAAAGACGTGTACCCCGATGAGCTTTTTGCGAAATCACCTGCCTTGCCGCCGTGCGGAAGCAACACACAATCAGCGCGTACGTGGGTTGATGTCTACGATCAAGCTGGAAAGAGGTTACAGGGCTTCTGCGCTTTAGGAAAATCTTCGGATCTGGGTACTATCTGGTTCGCGCTGGAAGAAGGAACGATTCCCCCAAGTTGGGTATACATCGAGATGAACGATCGTAAAACCAACACAAAATACAAATCGAATCTGGCTGATACAACGCTCTAAAAATCAAATGACAGGGGAACAAACATGGGACTGGAAGAAGGCAAACGCTTCATAGATTTCAACCTCAAAAACCAGGACGGCGAGACCGTGAAGCTTGATGACTTCAAAGGCAAATGGCTCGTCGTCTATGTGTATCCAAAGGACGACACGCCGGGCTGCACGATTCAGGGAAAGTCATTCACGGCAACCAAGCAGGACTTTGACGACGCAAACATCGCGGTTGTCGGAGTCAGTGAAGACGATGTCGCGTCGCACAAAAGCTTCTGCAACAAATTTGGCTTTACGATCGATCTCCTTGCGGATCCGAATCACGAGCTCCTGAATGCCTCAGGCGTGGGCCAAAGCGAATACAAGGG
>DATNFX010000395.1:0-4343 GCA_035606195.1 Pyrinomonadaceae bacterium | reverse complement strand
AGGAATGCGATCACCAGGAACAGTGCGGCGACGGAGGCGAATGTCACAGGATCCGTCGGTTTCACCTCGACGAGCATCGTGGCGAGGATGCGCGTGAAGACAAACGACGCCAACAATCCGATCGCGATCCCAATCGCGCTGAGTGAGAGGCCCTTCCCGACCATCAATCGGAAGATGCGTGACGGCGCGGCGCCGAGGGCCATGCGCACGCCGATCTCGGCAGTCCGCTGGCGGACGGAGGTTGCCAACACACCATACAAACCCACACCCGCAAGCAGCGCTGCGATCGTTGAGAAGACACCGATCAGCAACAGTGAAAAGCGCGTCTGTGCCTGAGCTGCTGTCACGAGCGAATCCATCGGCTTCATCTCGTTGATAAACGTTTCCTTCCCTTGTCTCTGCACAACTTCACGCACGGAGTTTGCCAACTGCGCCGGATCGCCATCGGTCCGCAAAGCCCACCACGAAGCAGCCCCGTGATTCACATACCCGTCCGTGATGTACAGTTGTTCGCGACCCGGCTCGATCAGCGATGTGTTGCGCTGATGGGCCACCACACCAATGATCTCTCCCCACTGCGCTTCAGGCGTGCGCACGCGATACAGGATCTTCTTGCCGACAGCAGACTCGCTTGGAAACGCCTTTGCCGCAAGCGCCTGGTCAACGATGATCAGGTTTCGGTCAGGCGAACTGTCATCCTGCGTAAAGGTTCGTCCAGCAAGTAACGTCGTCCCCATCGCTTCGAAGTAGCCAGGCAAGACGATCTGAAGATCAGCAGCCTGGAACTTGCTCGGATCACTCTGCGCTTCAGCGCCGCCCCACCGTACAGGACTGAACCCGCCCGCAAGCGGCAACGGGAACGACGCCGTCACATTGTTCACACCCGGCAGCGCGTCGAGCTGCTCGCGAAGCTGGCGTTTGAAGGTGTCTCGTTCCTGAGGTGTTGCGCCGACGTTGCCGAGAAGTTGAAACGTCAGCATCCCGCTCGGATTAAACCCAAGATTCACCCGCTGAATGTTGAGGAACGTGCGGAACATCAATCCCGAACTAATCAACAAGACAAAGGCGAGCGAAACTTCCAGTATCACCACAGCATTACGCAGCCACGCAGCACCGAGTGCGCCAGTTCTCCCAGCCGCGCGTAACGTGTCTATGAGGTTTGGTTTCGCGGTGCGAAGCGCCGGAATAACTCCAAAGAGCGCAGCCGACAACAGTCCTGCCAGCACCGCAAATCCTAACACTTTCCAATCCAAACTGATCGCATTCAAGCGTGGCAGATTCGCCGGCGCAATCCAGATCAGTAGGCGAATACCTAAATGCGCAAGCCCTACGCCGATCGCCGTTCCGACTCCGGCTATGACGATCGCCTCGGCGATTGTTTGACGAACTAACTGCCACCAACCGGCGCCGAGTGCGGCCCGCACGGCCAGCTCGCGTTCGCGACCCGAAGTTCTCACCAACATCAAGTTCGCGACATTCGCACACGCAATCAGTAACAGAATGATAACCGTCAACATGAGCGCAATAATCGCTGGTCTGACTTCGTCAACAAGATGTCGCTTCATCGGCACCAGCCTGAAATATTGACCGGCCGTGTTTGCGATCGTGTTCTCGCTACGAATCTTCTGCGCAATCGTCTCGACTTCCGCCTGAGCCTGCTCGACCGAAGCACCGGGCTTCATCCGCGCAATCGCACGCCACTGCACGTTGTTCCGATTAGCAACGTCGTAAGGGATGCGCGCGCTAAGCCAAACACTCGGAAACTGTTCGACATTCGCCACCGGCGGAAACAGCAACTCAAAACCCGGAGCCAGAACGCCGACCACGATCGGCGGTGGCCCAAACGCGGCGGACACCGGAAGCGGTTTACCAACTATCGACAGATCGCCACCAAAGCGTTGTTGGAAATATTCGTTACTCAGAATGGCCATCGTCGGCAACTGAGGTTGTTGTGCATTAGCCGCAGGAGCGTTTCCGGCCGGTGGAGGCGCTTGCGGCGTGCCATCAGATTCCTGAAAGTTTCGACCCGCGATAATCGATGCTCCCATCATTTCAAAGAAGTTCGTCGAAACGACGGCGATACGAACGCGCTCGGGCGTGTTGTCCAACGCAGGAAGCGTGATGCGACCCGTCTGGACAGCAGCGAAATCGTCGAAGTTGTTTTTGGCGCCATTGCGTAAGTCGAGAAAGTCGACGTTGGAAAGCGGAAAGTCTTTGACATTCCGTCGCTGCAAATCATTGCAGGCCAGGACCAGCCGTTCCGGATCCTTGTAAGGAAGCTTCCGGAGCAGTACGCCATTCGCGACGCTGAATATAGCAGTGCTCGCACCGATAGCGAGGGCGATTGTCACTATTACGGTGACTGTGAATATTGGACTCTTGCGTAACGTGCGAAGGGCGTAGGAGAAGTCGTTTAGCATGGCGGCAGTTTAGATCTTCCGGCGATTTTCAGCCAAGTAAAATTAGTACCTGGCTGTCACACATCTCGTACCTCGCAGGTTGAAATCGTCAGGCTAATCACATACAAAGACAACTCAAATGAGTCAAAAGGTCGACGTCACAATCCGCCGCGCCAATTCTGACGACGCGGGCTTACTGGCCGAACTAGGAGCGCACACATTCCACGAGGCTTTCGCCGTTGATAATACCAGCGAGGATATGGACGCGTATCTTGCGGAGCACTTCAACGTCGCACAGCAGACTGTGGAGTTGGCCCATCCTGGTTCGACTTTCCTGATCGCGGAAGTCGAAGGGCAAGCCGCAGGTTACGCGATGCTTTATGCGGGTGAACCGCCCAAGGAGATCGAAGGCGCCAGGCCGATCGAGTTGGTGCGACTGTACGTGTCGTCCGAGTGGCTCGGTCGGGGCGTCGGCGAAGTATTGATGCGTGCGTGTTTGGATGAGGCACGAAATACTGATCACGAGACGCTCTGGCTCGGTGTGTGGGAACGGAACGCGCGTGCGCAGGCCTTCTACCGGAAGTGGGACTTTCGTGCTGTTGGTGAACACATGTTTCAGCTAGGTTCGGATGAGCAACGAGACATTCTGATGGAGCGCGCGCTGTGACATTTGATATGCAACCGATCTTTCCTTTGACAAAGTAGAACGCCTGCTCTACTATATCGCTCGTCGATATATCGCTGGGTGACTTAGCTTAGGAGTTCGCGGATGGCGAAGGAACGACTCGACCCGGAAAAGCTGCTGCCACTGACGTCATCGGTTTTTCATATTCTGCTGGCGCTCTCCGACGGGGACCTGCACGGCTATGGCATCATGCAGGAAGTCTCGGAACATACGGGCGGACAAATCCGACTCGGACCAGGCACGCTCTACGGCGCCATCAAGCGACTGCTCGGAAACGGCTTGCTTGTCGAGGTCGATGAGCGTCCCGATCCGGAGTTGGACGATGAACGCCGCCGTTATTACCGCCTGACCGATTTCGGACAACGCGTCTTGAAAGCGGAAGCGCAACGTATCTCAAAACTGGTCTCCGTGGCGCAGCAAAAACCCCTGCTGCCGAAACGAACGTAGTTTATGTCGACGTCGAAACAACTATTTCAATTGCTGCTGTTCGCGTACCCACGAGAGTTTCGTCTCGTGTACGGATCGGAGATGACACAAGTCTTTTGCGATTGTTATCGCGACAGCAACTCACGCGGTTTGATAACGACGCTGGAATTATGGCTACGTGTAGTTCTGGACGTAATTCGAACCGCTCCACTGGAACGCTGGGAGTCGTTAGAAAAGGGCGAGACTATGAGAAACCTGAAAAGAGATGCGCTCGGCTTGTTGGCTATTCTGGCTATTATCGTCGTCGCGCTTCTCCTGCACCGTTATGTGGTAACGCACGGCATCAATCCGCCGTTGCTGTTGGGCTTTGCACTCGACGCCATCGTCACCGCAGGCGTCGTTGGTAATCTAGTAATATTTGTACTGATGATGGCCACGCGGCACTCAACATTCCGGACTGCCCTCTGGAGTTTACTGATAGTCAACGGAGCACTTTTGGCCCTCGCGATCTTGATCGGCACCCGCGTCGATGAGCACTTCAACTTTCCAGCCGTGTTCATTTCTTATGTCGTAAGCTTCATCTTTTGGACAACCATTCATTGGATCTGGTCCCAGATCAGAACCCCCGCCGAACCGGTCGTCTGATTCATCAGAGATAATCTGCGTAATCTGTGGATTGATTTAGATGGCGAGACGCGTTATAGATGAAGCGAAGTCTTCTTCTATATGCCGCAAACATTTGACTGCCCCAAGTGTGGAGCGCCCGTAGCTTACGAACGCTCCTCCGATCCGAACAACACCAAATCGACTGTGCGCTGTGATTATTGTTACAG
>DATNFX010000394.1:0-11888 GCA_035606195.1 Pyrinomonadaceae bacterium | reverse complement strand
CTGCGCGATGCGATCGCAAAAGGAACTCTGCCCGGTCCCCGAATTCTCACTTCTGCTCAACCACTCTTCGGCCAGGGCGCTCAGACCGGCACGCCCGACGAGATTCGCGCCTTTGTCAGAAAACAAAAAGAAGCCGGTGCTGACCTGATCAAGATCTTCGCCGCCGGCAGTGTTCGCCGCCCCGAGATGTTGTTGTCGCAGGAACAGCTAAACGCCGCTTGCGATGAAGCGAAGAAACTCGGCTTGCGGACGCTCGTTCATGCGTACAAGGACGCGGTGGGTGCAGCCGTTCGCGCCGGATGCACACAGATTGAACATGGAACACTCGCGAGCGACGACGATTTGAAGTTACTGGTTCAGAAAGGCGTGTGGCTCGATCCGCAAGCGGGACTGGTGATGGAAAATTATCTGACTAACAAGGACAAGTTCCTCGGCACGCCCGGCTTTCCCGAAGAAGCGTTCACCACTATCAAAGAGATAATCCCGTCGTATCACGCGTTCTTCAAACAAGCGCTGAAGGTTCCCGGTTTGAAGATCGTCTTCGGATCTGATGCCCTCGCAGGATCGCACGGACGGAACGCAGAGGAGTTCATTGATCGTGTGCGTGACGGCGGAGCGGACCCGATGGCGGCGATGGTTTCGGCCAACTCACTCGCCGCCCAGGCAATGGGCATGAACAATCAGATCGGCTCGATCGCGCCAGGATTGGAAGCAGACATAATCGCCCTCGACGGCGATCCGTTAAAAGACATTACCGCCGTGCGTCGCGTCGTGTTTGTGATGAAGGGCGGAGTTGTCTACAAAAACTCACGCTAGAAATAGCCACAAAACAAGTCACTCAAACCGGTCTGTGGAATAGATCCTGCTTGTAACCAAAGCAGACCCCCAGGTGTCTTATTGATTAGGTCGGGCTCTCTCCAAAGAACAGGTGGAAGAGCCCGACTAGTTTTTTGTGTTAAAGGGGAAAAAACGATGAAAAGAGTACTGGGAATGGTGTTGGCATTGAGTACGTTGGGTGTTGTTCCGGCTGCGGCAAAAGCTGCTGATGTATCGCGCGAGAACAGCACCGCCACTGCGAGTTCAGCGCCGCAGTGGCAACGTGATCGGAATGGCCGGCGGTATGACAGGCGTTGGGAGAACCGCCGCCGTTCAGTTACCCGGCAACGACTGGTTCGTTATGGCCGGCGACTCTATCGGGAAACTTATGTGGTGACTTACTGGCCGAATGGCCGTACTGACACCCGATTGATCAGTCGCACACGCGTTGGCTAAGAGCCAAGTGCTACGTTAGAACAAGGAAGGTCGAAAGATGAAAGGAAAATATTTGCGAAAGATTGGCGGTCTTGCTCTCACCGCGCTCATGTTGTTTGGCATCGCGTTCGTCTCGACGAGCGAGGTGCAGGCCCAGAGCCGGCGCAGAGTAATAATCGTTCGTCCTTACCCCTATCGCATATATCGTCCGTTTGGATTTAGAAGCTGGGGATATCCGTACGGATGGGGATATTACGATCCCTGGGGTTTCAACTACCGGTACAACCATTACGTGTTTGATAACAGCGAAAAAGCTTCAATTCAGGCATACAAAGATGGCTTCAAAACCGGCAAGGACGATGGTAAGAAGAACAAGAGCTTCGATCCCCAGCGCTCTCATTACTTCCAGGAGGCAGGCTTCGGAAACTTCGCCGAAGTTTACCGGCCAAGCTTCCAAAGAGGTTACCAGGATGGTTACAGGGAAGGTGCTAACCAACGCCGTATTGGGTAACGCCTAACTGATGGGACAGGATGGACAGGATTTTCTCAGGATTTACAAACATACATCCTGAACAATCTGTTCATCCTGTCCATGGTTTTACTTCAACAACTTCGAAACCTCGAGCACTTGCTCGGGCCTCGCTCGCACCCAATAGTTCTCAGTCACATTGATCCAGCGCACCGTGCCCGTTGAATCGAGCAGGAATTCTGCCGGGCGCGCGATGTCATGACCATTCTCACCGGCACCCGCATGAACCAGATCGTAACGACGAATCACTTCGACCTTCTGATCCGAAAGCAACGGGAAAGTATAGCCAGCCTTCTGCGCCAGATCGCGCGACACGTCAGGCGCATCAACACTGATCGCGACCGGGCGTATTCCCGCTTCGTTGAGCTTGTCCAAACTCTTTTCGATACCCCGCAACTCGGAGTTGCATAAAGGTCACCAATAACCCCTGTAAAAAATCAGCAGCACGCCCCTTGGCGCTTTGCCGTTAATCGGCGTGGTCATGAGTTCGTTAAGCGACACCTGCTTGCCTGTCGTATCCGGAAGAGTAAAGTCCGGCGCTCGCTGGCCCACTTGCGGCGCGCCTTTCGACGCCGGCAGGTGCCGTCCGATAACGAAGTACGCGAAAGCAAAGAAACCCATCACCAGGACGCAAAATGCGCTTACCAGTACGCTGATGATCTTCGAACGCACGGGATGCGGGCGATCCGAAGCGAAGCCACGTCGCAGTCCCCTGACGAGCAATACTCCTGCAAGCAGAAAGAGCACAAAGTTGGCCCACGGAAAGTCGCGTGTAAACGGGATCCAGACGAAGATAAAGAAGTAACTCATGAAGCCCGCGAGAGTTAGTAGTAATGCCACCCAGAGCGGCCAGTTGATGCGTCGTACGTTCATGTTAATCCTGAAAACCCTGTCATCCTGTCCAATGGTTTACCGATAAAACGGTCTCAACTTAATCCTGCCATACGCAACAAACGCGCACAGAAGACCGATGACGACCGCCGGAATCGCCGGGCCGAAGCCAGGCCCCATCGCCGTTATCACGACTGCGCCGATCATGATGATCGTCAATCCGATCGCAGCAAGTGGCGTCAGAAATTGCTTAATCTTTAACAGACCCGGCAGAACCAGTCCGAGTCCACCGAGAATTTCGCACACGCCGATGAAGTGAATAAACCACGCCGGAGGCAGAACCTGGTTCGGCGGTCCCATCGCTTTCATCTGTTCGAACGTGTAATAGAACTTCGTGCCGCCCGCAAACAAGAATAGTAACGCCAACAGTATCTGAAGAATCCAAAGTAAGATGTTCATGTTTAGTATCCTTCTTAGAATCAAGATTAATTCTTACTGCGGCAGTCCCTGGATCTCCAGGACTGGACGAACCTCAACCGTGCCGTACTTCGCACCCGGAATGCGTTCAGCGATACTCATCGCTTCGTCGAGATCGCGCGCATCGACCAGGTAATAGCCGCCGAGTTGTTCACGAGTTTCAGCGAATGGTCCATCTGTAACGAGCCGTTTGCCACTCCGCACGCGGATGCTGGTGGCTGTCGACACTGGATGCAAAGGACCCGCACCCAGGTATTTTCCTGAAGAGCTGAGATCCTGTGCGAGTTGTGCCGATTCAACGTAGCAATGCTCTCGCTCACTGTCGCTCATGGCGTCCTCGGCAAGATAAACCAGTAACATGTATTTCATAAATTTTGTGCCTCCACTGCTAAATCGAACGGCGAGTTCCTGAATCGACACCTCAACCGAAGTTTTTTATTATCAAACGTGCTTCCAAACGCTAACGTCGCCGTCGACGCAGTTTACAGATCCGATTGGGGCCGGATTGTTGCAACTCTCATACGTCAGTTTGGCGATTTCGAACTGGCCGAAGACGCTGCGCAGGACGCATTCACTGCCGCCATCCACCAGTGGCCGACTGACGGTATCCCTGAATCGCCACGTGCCTGGATCATCCAAACCGCAAAGCACAAAGCCATCGATCGCGTGCGGCGCCAGGTTCGTCTTCAGGAAAAACTCGAAGCCGATCCCGACTTCGCTTCTGAACCAATCGTCGAAGGGCCGAAGCTCGACTTTGATGAAATTCCCGACGATCGTCTACGCCTGATCTTCACCTGCTGCCATCCGGCTTTGTCGCTCGAAGCGCAGGTCGCACTCACGTTGCGTACGTTAGGCGGTCTTCAGACCGACGAAATCGCGCGCTCGTTCCTCGTTCCCACAGCAACGATGGCCCAACGACTCGTGCGCGCAAAACGGAAAATACGCGACGCAGGAATTCCTTACAGTGTTCCGGACACGAACGAGATGCCGGCGCGTCTGGACGGTGTATTGACCGCTATCTATCTGATCTTCACCGAAGGCTACGCGCCGACACGCGGCGAGCCACTCGTGCGAGCTGATCTCTGTGCGGAAGCGATTCGACTGGGCCGTCTTCTGCGAACGTTGCTCGCGCCAACGCCACCCTCTGAGGCGACTGCACTCGTTGCACTCATGTTGTTACACGACTCGCGACGCGAGGCTCGACTGGATGAAGATGGCGATCTCGTTACACTCGAAGACCAGGATCGCTCGCTGTGGAACAGACCACAAATCGACGAGGCTCTCGTCTTAGCTGATGAGGCACTTGCCGGCCAGCCTGGTCCATTCGCCCTGGAAGCTGCTATTGCCGCCGAACATTGTAAGGCTGCTCGGGCCGAAGACACGAACTGGGAAGAGATCGTTAAGCTATACGATCTGCTCGCCGAGTTGATGCCCTCTCCGATCGTGTCGTTGAATCGTGCCGTGGCCGTCGCGATGGCGCGTGGTCCGCAACCGGCGCTTGAGTTAATCGACGAGCTCGCCACATCGGGCGAGCTCAATGATTACCACTTGTTACACGCCGCGCGCGCCGACATGCTTCGGCGACTCGGATTGAACGATGAAGCCGCTGAGAGTTATGAAACTGCTTTGCGTTTGGTGACTAACGACAGCGAGCGCCGCTTCCTCGAACGTCGCCACAAAGAGGTTTTGCCACAAAAGGCACAAGATGCACAAAAAACACAAAAACGATCTTAAGAGAAGAATTTCTTTTTGCGCCTTTTGTGCATCTTGTGCCTTTTGTGGCCCTTTTTGTGGCTAATCTTCTTCTTTGTGGCTAGTCTCCGTGGCCACCTGCGGCCATCGCAGCGAGGCGCTTGTCGATCTCTTCGGGTGAAACATCTTCCTTGTGCGTTGCTACTGTCCAAACATGACCGAAGGGATCCTCTAATGTGCCGGAACGATCGCCGTAGAACTGGTCCTGCAAAGGTTTTCTTTCGGTGCCGCCCGCAGCAATCGCCTGCGGATAGACCGTGTCAACATCATCAACGTAGATCATCAGGCTCACTGGAGTGCCACCGAGTGCTTTCACTCCCTTGAACTGCTCGCTCGCATCGGCCAGCATGAACGGCGAATCGCCGATCTTCATTTCGGCGTGGCCAATCTTTCCGCCGTGTTCCATGCGAAATAGTTCGACGGCGCCGAACGCCTTTTTGTAATACTCCATCGCCTCCGCCGCACCATCAATAACCAGGTAGGGCGTTAAAGAGTGGTATCCCTCCGGAATCGGTTTCACATCTGCCATTTTTATTCCCCTTTCGCTAGTTAAGATTGTTTTTTACAACCATGAGTGTCATATCGTCTGTGAGCGGGCGTGGAGCGGCGAAATCCTGCACTGCGCCCAGTACTGAAAACAGTACTGCCTCCGCCGAGCCGCCCTGGGCACGTCGTAACTCGGTTTGGAGTCGCATATTGCCAAACTCCTGCTCCGCTTCGTTGAATGACTCAAGAATACCATCAGAGCAGGCTAGAAGCAGATCGCCGCGGCCCAATCTGACAGTGCCGCAGTCAAACGATGCTTCGGGTACTGCGCCGAGCACTGGTCCACCATCGGAGAGTAATTCGAGTTGTCCGTTTGTACGCAGCAACAGCGCAGGTGGATGCCCGGCGCTGCAGTAATCCAGTCGCTCCGCATCAGAATCCAATCGCGCTACAAACAAGCTGCTCAACGGCTCGATGCCGGCGAAGCGAGCAATGTCGCGATTCACACCGGCGACAATCATTTCCGGTTCGCTGCTCTTCGCAGTGTGTGTGCGAATCAGTCCGACAAGATGCGTGACCCACATTCCAGCCGCCAAACCTTTGCCGCCGATATCGCCGAGCGCAAGGATGAGACCTTTATTCGTCTCCTCGACACTAAAGAAATCTCCCGGCAGATGACGCACTGCAAAGATCTCACTCGCCACATCGAAGCCGCCATGTCGCACCAGACTCGGTGCACACAATCGCCGGTGTACCTGCGCTGCTTCGAAGATCGCAGTGTTCAGCTCAGCGTAATCCTGCTGCAGCTTTTCCAGTCGTTGCTCGAGCCCGGCTGAAGGCGACACAACCGCGGCCTGGGGAGACAACTCGATATCGAATGCTGGGAGAGTCATAACAAGACCTCATCCGACAAACTTGTAGCCACTTCCGTGAACGGTAAGAATAAAACGAGGTTCTTCGGGATTAGGTTCGAGCTTTTGTCTTAAGTGAACGATATGCGTATCGACAGTGCGAGTGGTCGGGTAATTTTCATATCCCCAAACAGCATCGAGCAGTCGATCGCGACTGAGTGTTTCGACAGGATGCGCAATGAAATACGCCAACAGAGCAAACTCTTTCGCTGACAGATCGATCACGTTTCCAGCGCGGCGCACTTCGTTGCTACGAATGTTGACTTCGACGTCGCTGAACCTATAGACGTCCGAAGTGGGCGCGGGCGATGAAGCTCGCCTTAATACAGCCTTAACACGGGCCATCAGCTCGCGGACTGAAAACGGTTTGGTAACGTAATCATCCGCACCCAGCTCGAGCCCGACAACTTTGTCGATCTCCTGACCACGAGCAGTCAGCATAATGATCGGAACGGCCGGCCGCTTCGCTTTCAACTGTTTGCAAACGTCGAGGCCACTCATGCGCGGCATCATCACGTCCAGCACAACGAGATCCGGATTGTCTGACAGTGCACGATCGAGCCCGCTAACACCGTCTGCAGCGCTGATCACTTCGTAACCTTCGTACTCGAAGTTATCCCGCAGCCCCGCAACCATGGCCGGCTCGTCTTCAACGATCAAGATTTTGGATTTCATAAAGCCTCAACATTCAGCCACAAAAAGGCACAAAAAGCACAAAATGCTTTTATGAAGATGGTTCTTGTACTTTGTGGCTACTCATATTTGATTTGCCAGTGGCAACCACACGGTGAATTTGCTGCCGCGTCCGGGGGTGCTTTCAACTTCAACATCGCCGCCATGAGCCTGAGTTATGTGACGTACCAGCGACAGCCCGAGCCCGCTTCCCTTCGTGGTATGCACAAGCGGATCGCACGTGCGATAAAACTTCTCGAAAATTCTTGCCTGCTCAGTCCGTTCGATCCCGATCCCTCGATCGCTGACTTCGAGTTTGAGCACACTCTGATCGCGATAAAGTCTGACGGCCAGAAATTTTTCACTGTCAGAATACTTCAGCGCATTGTTGACGAGGTTAACAAGCGCGCGCGCGATCGCTTCACGATCGACTTTCACCGCCGGAATGCTCGCGTCGATCTGTTCCTCGAGTGCAAATCCCTGCTGCTCGATCTGGTAACGATATGAGTCGAGCGTGTTGCGCACGAGCTCGGCGATGTCTGTCTCTCTGAAGTCGTATTCCTTGCGACCTGCTTCAATGCGAGAGAAATCCAGAATGTTGTTGATTAAGGCACTCAGCCGTTCACTCTCTTTGCGAATGATGCTGTAGTACTCGTGCTTCTTTTCCTGCGTCGTGATGCGACCGAGCTCGAGCGTTTCAGCATAGAGCCGAATCAATGCGAGCGGTGTTCTCAACTCGTGTGAAACGTTAGAGACAAAATCAGATTTCAAACGCGCGAGGGCGACTTGCTTATTAACACTTCGATACGTCAAAACTAATCCACCAATCATCAAAACCGACAACACACCGAGAATCATGAAACTCTGCCAGACCCACTTCTGTCCGATCGCCTGCGCCGTCGTGCCCTGAAACTTGATCCCCAATGCGAGACCACTGAAAGGATGATCCAGGTTGAGGGAAACTTCAGGCTTGCCGCCATTCCATCCTGCTGAGGTTGCGAACGCTCGTTCTGGCTCCGAGCGGAAAGCATCAGCCGGAAAAATGATCATGGCCAGGCGCTGTTCCTTGTGCTCTTTCAGCCCCTGTGACGTTAACTCGTAAAAGGTGTGGCCCTCGCTTTTGCCGGGATCGTCAGCCAGTTTCGGTGAGGTGAATTCCTCCAGCAGTTCTGGAAAAAGTTTTTGCTTAAGATACTTGATATCGAACGTCACGCCCCCCAGCACGGTGCGATCTTTGCTGACCTGAGGAAAAGTAAAGATTGCGGTCGAAGTGTAGACAGGACCCATGCCACGATCAGTCTCTCCGCTATACCACATGATGGGCTTGGGCTTTTTGCACAACTGATCCACCATGGATCGACCATCCAGCTCCAACCAACCACCGTACATCCTGTTCAGAATGGCGAGCTCTTTTTCGTCTTTGTGATCACGTTGCTGCCGAACTATGACTCCCTTTTTATCTTCAAATATGAATGCGTGTTCGAACCAGGGGTTCTTCTCCAGAATCAGGTCGAGCTTTTGTCCCTTCTCATCGTCCGAGTCGGAATCGAGTGGAAAGGCATCCATGGCCTGTTGGGTCATTTCGTAGGCTTTGCTGGTCATCTTCTTCGCGGAATTCGACAGCAAGTACTGGAAGTCGCGATGAATCAGCGCTTCGACCTTCTTGTCTCGCTGGATCGATTTGACGTGCTGATAGTTTACGAAGATCAGGGTTAAGGCCGGCAGAACGACCGCCAAACCGAGCGTCAGGACAAGACGAAAACGAGCATTTGCTTCTCTTCTCGACTTCATTGCGGGGCAGAGGATACGTCTGACTGGCCTTCGGCTGTGTCAAGCTCAGGTAAAAATTTGTTAAGAATTGTGAACTCTGTGGATTATAGTACCCCCGTGAAACATTTGACGATGCAGGAACTGGAAGCGGCGCTGGGACACCTCCGAGACGCGCCAAAAGACGATGGTGTTTTGCAACTCATCGTGTGCCGGCCCAACGTCGACCAGCGGGAAGAAATGGACCAGGCCGAGTTGGATCCGGTTAAGGGTTTGATTGGAGACAATTGGATCGTCCGGCCCAGCAGCAAAACATCCGACGGATCTCCGCATCCGGAGATGCAGATCAACATCATGAATGTTCGAGTGACTGCGCTCGTCGCTCAGCAAAGAGAGCGCTGGTCACTCGCCGGCGATCAACTGTATCTCGACATGGATCTGAGCAAAGAGAACCTGCCGGCCGGCTCACGTATTCAGGTTGGCTCCGCAGTGCTCGAAGTTAGTCCGCTGCCACACACCGGCTGTGCCAAGTTCGTCTCGCGTTTTGGCGTGGACGCGATGAAGTTTGTGAACTCCGCGGTCGGTAAAGAACTCTGCCTGCGTGGTATCAATGCCAAAGTGGTCCAGGCCGGTGTCGTTAAGGTGGGCCAAACAGCGAAGAAGTTATAGCCACAAAAAGGCACAAAAAGCACAAAATGTTTTTTCTGATTTTTTCTGTGCTTCTTGTGCCTTTTTGTGGCTAGTTATGCGGCTTGTTGCCGCGAGTGACGACCTTCAGCGAACTCCTCGATCATTTTCTTATTGAACGCGGGTATATCGGCAGGCTTCCGACTGGTTATTAAGCCGTTATCTACAACCACCTCTCGATCGACCCAACGCGCGCCCGCATTTATCAAATCGTTTTTCAACGAAGGCCATGAAGTAATCGTTTTCCCTTTTACTACTTCCGAATCGATCAGCGTCCACGGCGCATGACAAATTGCCGCGACCGGTTTGCCCGTTGCAAAGAATCCGTCGACGAACTCCACCGCTCTGATCATCATTCGCAATTGGTCAGGATTTCGAACACCACCCGGCAATAAAAGCGCGTCATAATCATCAGAACGTGCCCGGCTCAACGGCATATCAACCTTAAATGTGTCTGCCTTCTCGTCGTGATTCCAACCCTGAACTTCGTTGTCGGCGGGGGACACAATTTCCGTTATCGCACCTGCGTCTTCCAGCGCTTTTTTCGGTTCGGTCAGCTCCACCTGCTCAAAGCCATCGGCAACCAAAATGGCCACCTTTTTCCCCTCTAGTTTCTTCCCCATGAGGTTTCCTCCTTGCTCGACAAAAATCTATCAAATCCTTACTAGGCAATGATGATGCCGCTATGTAATCGAGCGTACAGTAGGAAAGCGAGGTCTGAAATGGAATGGAAACGTAACGAAGTCCGACAGGTGTGTTCGAACTCCCTACTCAGAATCTGTGTAATCTGTGGTTAAACTACCTTCTGTTTCCATCGGCCGCGGCGGAATACCAGACCGCTCACCACCGCGAGAGTTGAAAAAGCGATCGTCATCGCGATAAAAACGCCGCGCGGTCCCAATCCCAATGCGACGCCAAGGACATAGGCAAGTGGAATTTCCCATAGCCAGAAAACGAACAGGTTAATGATGGTCGGCGTCCAGGTATCGCCGGCGCCGTTGAATGACTGCCCAAGCACCATCCCGTAGGCATAAAACAGGAACCCGTAGGATACGATCCGCAGGCAATCAACTCCGTATTTTGCGGGGATTGGTTCGTCCGTGAACAGCCAGATAATGTAAGGAGCAAACAGGATGAATATCAGCCCTACCACTCCGAGGAAGATCATGTTGTAGAAACCAGCTCTCCAAACCGCACGCTCAGCGCGTTCCGGATTTTTGGCGCCCAAAGCCTGGCCCACCATCGTCGCTGCTGCGTTCGACATTCCCCACGACGGCAACAGCGCAAACAGAATCACGCGAATGCCGCAGGTATAACCCGCAACAGCGTCACTACCGAAACTGGAGATGATACGCACGAGCCCGATCCAACTCGCCATGCCAATGAAAACCTGAAACGTTCCACTGGCTGACAAGCGAATCAAACGCCCGATGACCGACGGCTCGATACGCAGATGACGTCGCTCAATATTGAATCGACCACCGTCGCGAAACAGTTTGCTGAGAGCGAAGAGTGCGCCCGTTCCTCGTCCAATGTTGGTAGCGATGGCGGCGCCGACAATGCCGAGCTTTGGAAATGGTCCAAGTCCAAAGATCAAGCATGGGCCGAGCAGGATGTTGATCCAGTTTGCCAGCCACAACGTACGCATCGCGATTGCGGCATCGCCTGCACCGCGAAAGATGGCATTGATCATGAACAGCATCACGACCGTGACGTTCCCTGCCAGCATCACTCGTGTGAATGGCGAACCGTGCTCGATTACCCAGGGCGAAGCACCCATCAAGGTAAGCAGCTTCGGCGCGAGCGGAGCACCGATGGCGCCGATCACAGTCGAAACGATCAATGCCAACACGATTGCCTGCACTGCAGCACGTGCTGCACCTTCCGGATTCTGTTCTCCGATACGGCGCGCGATCATCGCCATCGCGCCAATGCTCAATCCGATCGCGAGTGCGTAAATGAGTGTCAGTAAGGATTCGGTGAGACCGACAGTCGCGATGGCTTCTTTGCCAAGGTGCGATACCCAGAAGATATCGACCACTGCAAACACGCTTTCCATGACCATTTCAAGGACCATGGGTATCGCGAGCAGCAGGATTGAACGTCCAATCGGTCCGGTGGTGTAGTTGCGATGCGAGCCACGGATCGATTCTTTAACGGCAGACCACAGGCCTTGTGAGTCTTCCTGAGGAATGGTAGCAGTCTCTTCCATAATCAATTTCTCAGCCACAGATTTACACGGATGAACACGGATTATTCTTAGCAGTGAAATCCGTGGCTAAATTATCTACCGTAGTCATCTTGAAGACGAACGATGTCGTCTTCGCCGAGATAAGTACCTCGCTGCACTTCTATGAATACTAAATCTGCGTCCCCTGGATTCTCGACGCGATGGGCTGTTCCGATGGGAATGTCGATCGCTTCACCGGCGTTAACAATGATCTCTTTGCCGTCGAGAGTCACTTTCGCAGTGCCTTCGACGACGAACCAGTGCTCCGCTCGCTGTGCGTGTTTCTGATAGCTGA
>DATNFX010000393.1:0-2851 GCA_035606195.1 Pyrinomonadaceae bacterium | reverse complement strand
ACGCTCGTCGAAGGCTATTCGATAACTGAAGGTTTGCGCCGGCGTGTGCCGCTGCTGAACAAGCTCACGGCAGAAGATGTGGTGAAGACGCCTTCGGTTTTCCAACTGATGCCGCATCGCGAGGCGGTGAGCTTTCTTGATGAGAATCTTCAGGCGCTCTCGGTGGATTTGTACGACGTAGAAGTGTGGAAGCGATATGGTTGGAGCGTGATCTACTCGTCACCTGAATTCAGACGACGCTTTGGCGAGACAAGCGGAACGGACGGAAGATCGGAAGACGTGCTCGACGCATATCTTGCAGCGCAGTTACGACGTGCGCGTCGGTTTCATGAAGCCCTCGACATGCGGACAACGACCTACGCGCCGGTTACGCTGCTTGCGATTGGTGGTGACTGCGAAGAGACGTTCAATTCGCCGGTGTTGCTGCGCGATGAAAAACGCAACCGATGGATCACGTTAACAAGACCGCGTGAGTACCGAACTTCAAGTGGCGTAAAGATCTCAAAACAGAAGGCGACTGACGCGATGTATGCGCCCGGTGACGGCCGTGTCACCCGCGCTTCATTACTTGGCGAGCACATCTTCAAAGAGCTCTCAAGTTACGCGGTCTTCGGCTGCGATCTTCACGGCCAACTCCCACGCAACAAATCCCTGCAAGACAACGCCCTCACGTCGATTGTCGGCGAAGTGCTTAATTAGCCACGGATCCGTGTTACGGGTTGATAATAGCGTTGAGCTTCTCGGCCCAATCGGGGTCGATGTTGGTGAGGATGGTGTATTGCTCGAGTGCCGCGTCGCGGTTACCCATTGCGAGGAGACAGCGACCGAGGTTGTAGTAGGCCTTTCCGAAGTCGGGTTTCAAACGAATGGATTGCCGGAACGATTCCATTGCTTCGTTCAAGCGGTTCAACTCGAAATACGCTTCACCCATATTATTCGGTGTCACCGCATCACCGGGCTTCAACGCCGCAAGCTGTCGAAACACTTCGATCGCTTCGTTGAACTTCTTTGACTTTAGATATCGCGAACCGAGTCGTTCGTACGCAGCCGTGTAATCAGGACGCAAGCGAATCGTCTGCTTGTAAGCCTGTATCTCATCATCCGGTTTGTTCCAGTCGCGATAGACCAACCCGAGCGCGAAATAAGCGTCGGCTGCATTGTATGGATCGAGCTTGATCGATTGCCGGTACCCTTCCGCAGCCTCTTTGTAATTCTTGAGATAGAAACTGGCGAGCCCGATGTTGAAATACGACTCCGCCGACGGTCTCAGAGTCACAGCCCGCTTGGACGCTTCCAACGCTTCCTGATGCCTGCCGAGTTTCTCATTGCAGAAACCAGTTTGCGCCCACGCTTCTGCGTAGTTGCTGTCTGACTCGACTGCCTTCTCGAAATACGGCAACGCCTTTTCGCAATCGTCCTTGGAAAGAAAACTCAAACCATCACGAAAGAATTGGACTGCCTTCGCGCGTTTGTTCCGCCCTGCGCTCGCGACGAGGTCCCCGAGCGACATGATTGGCGCGACTTGTAGTTGTGAAATTCGTTCGGAAGGAATCGCGAAATTCACGCTCTGTCCGCCGGTGATCTGCAACGTTGCGATGCCTATCACCTGGCCCTGCATATTCACCACGGGGCTTCCGCTCGACCCTGTAGAAATCGGCGCCGTGATTTGAATGATGCGCCCAAAGGTCGGAATGTCGCGCACAGCGGAAACGATTCCATTCGTAACACTGCCTTCGAGGCCAAGTGGATTGCCAATGACAACGACGCTCTCACCTTCCTGCGGCGAAGTTTTGTCGAGTGGTAATGGTTTGATCTGATTTGCCGGAGCTTCGACTTTCAACAACGCGATATCGCCCTCGGCATCGACAGCAAGAACACCCTTGACTTGATAAACGGCTCCCGTTGACGAATGGACTTCAGCGCGATAAGCGCCCTCGAGCACGTGACGATTAGTGACGATGCGATCGGCTTCGACGAAGAAACCGCTGCCGCGAGACAGTTTTTCATTGCGCGAGTCGAAAGTCTCGATCGCAACAGCGGAAGGTTTAATGCGGCGAACCAGTTCGGGAAGAAGATCCTGCGCCTGTATAGGAATGGGCAGAAACAGAACTAGTAAAAGCCAAACTAGTTTCATCTCGGGTAAACGCTTCACAGGATTCTCAGGATTATTTCAAGATTGACATGTAAATCCTGTTTCAATCCTGCAGATCCTGTCTAATGGCGGCCACGACGTCACTAATTCTAACATCATCGGTCTTCTTTGTACGCCGATTAAACAGCTCAACCACGCCATCATTTACCTTTTTCCCAATCGTGACCCGGTGAGGAATGCCGATCAGATCCGCGTCTTTGAACTTCACTCCCGCACGCTCATCGCGATCGTCGAGCAAGACGTCGAGACCCGCTTGTTGCAATTCCTGGTAGAGCTTCTCGCCGGCTTGACGCAGATCGTCCTGCTTCATGTTTGTGATCGTAACGACGACGTCAAACGGCGCGAGTGATCTCGGCCAGATGATTCCGTCGTCGTCATGATTTTGCTCGACTGTGGCCGAGATGATTCGTTCCACGCCGATGCCGTAGCTGCCCATCACAATCGGAACTGGTTTGCCATCCTGGTTCAGCACCGTTGCACCCATCGACTCCGAGTATTTCGTGCCGAGCTTGAAGATATGACCGATCTCCATGCCTTTGAAAACTTCAAGCGTGCCAGTCTCGCAGTTCGGGCATCCCTCGCCGGCCTCAACTGTGCGCAATTCAAACCACTCGTCGACCGGAATGTCTCTCGCGATCTCCACACCGCGCAGGTGATGATCGTCTTTGTTTGCCCCCGTGGTCATATTGCGCCGGTTCC
>DATNFX010000392.1:0-7018 GCA_035606195.1 Pyrinomonadaceae bacterium | reverse complement strand
ACAGCCGGAGCTCTCACACTCGCACAACGGGACATACTGCGGACTATCGTCAGGAAGACAGACGACGCTCAATTGGAAACTTTGCTCCTTGCAGCCAGGAAACGCTTTAACGTCGGCGTTGGACCTTCGACGAGTCCCAGGGTAGGTGAAACGGCAGTCGACTGGGACGCCGATCATCTGCGCAAGACATATCTCACCCTCGATCTTCTTCCGGAGGCCCACGTAGGAAAGAACAAGGAGTTTCTATTATTAGGCCAATTCAAAAAGGCTCCCGTACCTGGCGTTACGGCCAACACGCAGCTTCTCACTTCAGGCCTCTACAACCCGAATGCAAAAGAACTGAATATCAATGTGGAAGCGAAGGCGGATGATGACCTCGGCGGTACGATAATTCATGAAACCGGTCATGCCGTCGACCGCGAAATGGGGTGGAGCACCGGAGCTGAGCCTGCTAAGCCTGAGAGAGGTGGTTGGAAGGTTTACGGATCAAGTTATCACGATTGCGCAAGCGATATGGTCGATGATTCAAGCGGCGCGATTAAGAACACACTGACGGCGCCGCAACGCACTGATGTGCTTACTGACATGGAAACTGCGATGTCGAACCAGAGCGTTACCACTCTCGAGACCAACATTAGCAGTCATCCGTGGTTTGGTGGACTGTCCAAAACTGATAAGAAGGCAGTGCTGGCAGATCGAGCCCTGCCTGCCCTCGGAATCGGACTTAACAAGCCGTGGTTCAGTGCCACAGATGGCGGCGAGCATCTAGGTCCCCACGTCTATCAGGAAGGCTATCCCAACGATTGGTGCCGTTATCGCCACGAGGCCCGGTCGCGCATGGTCAAGCCGTATCAGTTTAGATACCCAAGCGAGTGGTTCGCCGAAGCTTACGCGCTCTATTACACGCCCGATCCGGCGGGCTACGGCGCCAAGCTAAATGCGATCGACCCGAGTACGAAAGTTTACTTCGACAATTTCGTAAATACGCGCGCCCCGACGAGATGAAGCAGGAGCTGTCGTGTCAGTTAACAAAGTCGATGAGAAGTTGATCAAGGAGGTCGTGGCCAACCGCAGTGAGGAACTCGGAGGCCGCGTCAGGCCACAGGACATAAGTCTTGAATTTATGGAGTTGGAGGCCGCGCCGGGCTGTCGACTCTTTCATGCTTACTGGGGAGCGGGAGAAAGAAGCGGTTGGTTATCAGGATTAATTCGGGACGGAGAGGCGCCCGACACCTATACCGGACAAGCAATGGCAAAAGTATTTCGGCGTTGGCTGGAGACACAAAAAGCATTACCGGATGCGAAACACATGGCCAGAGTCGCGGCTTACCTGCTCGATCCAGCGGACCGTCACCAGGTGATCCTGACTGAGGAAGACAAGGCACAGCTTATCTCGCGTGACGAATGGCGTGCTCATGTGCAATTACCCGAAGTCAGCGAGGAAACCGGCATCAGGTTTTGGTGGGTTGGCCCATCGGGAGCTTCCGAGGTGAGCATAAAACTGGGCCAGGGATTAAGAACGCAGACACAGGAAAGTTTCATAAAAGACATGTTCCACTCGTAAGCGGGGTGGGTACTTCTTAAGGAAAACTAAAGGCGCAAACCTATGAGCACATTTCCCGGATCACCAAGAATTTTGAAAGGTGGGATCGTCGTGCTCGATCCGCAAAGCAGTGCTGTGCTCCGAATCATCCCCTTGCAATACAACCCCGACACGCTGACTCGCAGTTTTCAAATAAAGGGTGTCGGCTCCGAAGGCGGTGATCGCATCGAAGCGCTACGACTAAAAGGTCCTCCGGCCGAGACCATCAAAGTCGAAGCAGAGATTGATGCAACGGATCAGCTCGAGAAGGCCGATGATCTGACGACAAAATCAGGTTTGCATCCGCTGCTCTCGGCACTCGAGGGCCTGGTCTATCCCTCCAGCACGAGTCTGCAAGCAAACAACGCTGCGGCGAGCTCCGGTAACATTGAAATCATCGCCGCCAGCGCTCCTCTCACTGTCTTTGTGTTTGGACCAAAACGTATCGCACCGGTACGCATTACGGAACTGAGCATCACCGAAGAAGCATTCGACGTAGAGCTAAATCCGATTCGCGCCAAGATCAGTCTCGGATTAAGAGTGCTGACGATTGACGACATCGCTTTCGAGGACCGGGGCGGTGGCTTGTTCATGAGTTATCTGAAAGCAAAAGAACAGCTCGCCTCGCAAAGCAAGTCGGGCGCCTTTTCCGCACTCGGCATCGGAGGATTGCCGTAAGGGATTTGATATGGCCACATTCAACTTTCCAATCACGAGTCGTTATTACGGTATCGAGACCGCCACGCTGAAAACGGCCGACGGTCGGACCGTTGCATATCTTCGCCGTCGCTTTCTACCGTCGCCGGATCGTTTCACGTTGCTTCTCGAACATGCCGTCCTCGAGGACGAGCGCCTCGACAACATTACTGCCAAATACATGGACGATCCGGAAGCGTTCTGGCGTATAGCCGACGCTAATGCCGCCATGCGTCCGGACGAATTGACCGAAACAATCGGCCGGCGTCTGCGCATCACTCTGCCGGAAGGAATTCCCGGAGCGACAAATGCTTAAAGGTGTTCACCTCACGTTAATGATTGGACCATTGGTGCCGCTACCGGTGCCACAGTCGGTCATGGACGCAATTACGAGCATTCAGGTGACAAACGGTAAAGATAAATCGGGATTTCAGATCACGTTTGCCGTCAGTAAGAACTCGCCGCTTTTGAAAACGATGTTGCCGGCCGGCTACTTCGATCCGATGAGTACGCGCGTGATCATCATCGTCACAATGGGTGGATTTCCGAATGTGCTCATGGACGGAATCGTCACTCAACAGGAACTCTCGCCCAGCAACGATCCGGGACAGTCGACACTGACTATCACAGGCGACGATTTGAGCATTTTGATGGACGTGCTCGAAAAGAAGCTTCCCTTTCCCGCTGTGCCTGAAATCGGCATGGTCTATGCGGCACTCGCTCCTTATTTAATGTTTGGGATCGTTCCCCTCGCAATTCCACCGATTATTCCGGTCGTGAAGATGCCGGTCGAACAATACGAGAACCAAACGCAAACAGATCTTCAGTTCATTCAGGGAATCGCGCGGCGGATGGGTTACGTGTTTTTCGTGACGCCTGGACCATTGCCCGGACAGAGCGTCGCTTATTTTGGTCCGGATATAAACCTGCCCGTACCACAGCCTGCGTTGAGCGTAAACATGGATGCGCACACAAACGTCGAATCGCTCAGTTTTTCCCTGAATGGTTTGGCGAAGAAGATTCGCATTTATATCGTCATGGATCCAGTCACAAAAAAAATACCGATCCCGATTCCGGCGCCCAATATCAATGTCTTCAAACCACCGCTCGGTGCTCGTCCGACGCCACCGGCAAAGATCGAGTTCGCGAAAGACGTAGCGCCAAAGCGAGCTGACGAGGCGGCGCAAAGCATTCTGGGTTACTTCATGAACAACTCTGACGCAATCAGTGGAAATGGAACCCTCGATGTGGTGCGTTACGGCCGGCCGCTGAAAGCGCGAATGCTCGTAGGTGTGCGTGGCGCGGGACTAGCTTACGACGGAATGTATTACGTAAACAGTGTGACTCATAACATCAAGCGAGGTGAATACAAACAAAACTTTACGCTTTCGCGCGACGGACTGATATCTCAGACGCCAAAGGTGTTGGTATGACAGAAGGTGAAAAGTACTGGGGAAAGTATCGCGGCACGGTCTTGCAAAATGTCGATCCGTTGCAACTCGGACGGATTCAGGTGGTGGTGCCTGATGTGATGAATCTGATACCGACGACGTGGGCCGAACCCTGTGTGCCGCTCGCTGGACCAACAGGACCACCAATGGGCGTCTACATGGTGCCGGCCATCGGCGCGGGAGTTTGGGTTGAGTTTGAGCATGGAGATCCTAACCGACCGATCTGGACGGGTTGTCGCTGGGGAGCGCCGTCCGACATTCCACCCCTGGCTCGTCTCGGTAATCCCCTGGATCCCAACATCGTCATTCAGTCGCTGTTGCAACACACGATCATGATCAGCGACATGCCGCCCTCGCCGGTTACTGGTGGAATCATTTTAAAGAGCACGACTGGAGCGATGATCGTCGTCAACGACTCCGGGATTTATATCTCAAACGGCAAGGGCGCAATGATCACATTGATTGGAACCGCCATCGATTTCAACGTCGGCGCACTAACGATTGTGAAATAGGAGAACACGATATGCCGGGCTTTCTCATGCACGTTAACGCAGTGATGACCTGCTTTCACCAGGCGGGACAGGCGACGATTCCGCCCACGCAGCCTCGTGTGTTGGTGAACGGACAGCCGGTCGCAACGGTCGCGCCGCCGCCAGCGCCGCTCGCTACGGTTGTGGGTTGTCCTTTTCAAATTCCCGTTCCCGGCGGCACGAAGCCACAACCGTGCGTGACCATTAAATGGGCCATGCCTTCCACGCGCTTTCTGGTGAATGGGTTGCCGGCAGCTCTAATGCCGACGCCGACTGGACCAGGCCCCGGCATCTGTCAGAGCGCCGAACAAATCCCGCAGGGAGCACCGACGGTCAAGGTTGTGCAGACACGCGTCATCGGAAGTTGAAGATCATGAACATCAGCTTTTGCCTCAAATTTTTGCAGTCGCACTTGGATCGGGTCAGTACAGGGAGCGGTAGCGACCTGGTCAACCATGGGAATCAAAATCGTTACGCTTGACCAGGTCGCTACCGCTCCCTGTACTGACCCGATCCAAGCATGATTTAGGACTTTCGAGGTTAGCCAATGGACATCAATTATCCATTCAAGTTTGACGGTCGCGGACAAACGGCGACGGCCAATGAGTCGCAGCACATCCGGCAGATGATCGAGCAACTGATATTCACCAGTCCGGGCGAGCGCGTGAACAGGCCCACCTTCGGTAGCGGCGTGCTGCAACTGATCTTCGCGCCTAACAGTCCCGAATTGGCGGCTACAGTGCAATTCACTATGGAAGCGGCCATTCAGCAATGGCTCGGAGATGTGATCGAACTCGAGAACCTTGAAGTGACGGCCGTCGACTCAACACTCACTGTTGATTTGAGCTATTCCATCCGGCGCACCAACGAGCAGCAGACGCTGTCTTTAACACGCGCAATTTGATGTAGGGGGAAGCCGTGAGCCTTTGTTGCCAACAAAACACTCGCCGCGATCTTGTGCGGCATATGAAAGGCCATAACGGCCTGGACTACGTGGAAGTGTTGGATGATCAGATTACGCTTCACGCGTACTTTCTGGGCAAACTTCCGCCCGAGTTGGAGGAAAACAAACCCGGGATTGAGAAATTCCTGCGTGTTGAAGGCGGACAACGCATTACCGGTATCACGATTGAGGACGTCGACCCAATTGTCGATCCGGATCCGGAGCGTGACGACTTTCTTGTAATCAGACTCAACAAGTTTGGCGACTTTTCTACTTACACACTGCGCTTGACGGGCGTAGAAAACATCGATCCTCGTTACGATCGCGCAGAATTCTCGTTCAAGGTTAACTGCCCATCAGATCTCGACTGCGCGCCTGCGTGTACCTGCGAGCCGCAGGTCTTCGCCGAGCCGGAGATCAACTACCTCGCGAAAGACTATCAAAGCTTCCGTCAACTGATCCTCGATCGGTTGTCGATCCTGATGCCCGATTGGAAAGAGCGTCATGTGCCGGATATCGGCATCATGCTGGTGGAGGTGCTCGCATACGTTGGCGACTATCTGAGCTACTACCAGGATGCGGTGGCGACCGAAGCTTATCTCGATACCGCACGGCAAAGAATCTCTGTCCGCCGGCACGCGCGACTCGTCGATTACCTGTTGCACGAAGGATGCAATGCGCGCGCGTGGGTTTGTGTTGAAGTCGATGCGGATCTTGAACTCGATGCTTCGGACGTCTCGTTTATAACGAGCACTGAGGACGCAATCATGCAGACGCGGATCGCGCTCAAGTGGGACGATCTGTCGACTGTGCTTGATGAAAACTATGAAGTGTTTGAGCCGCTGGTAGCCGACCGCTCGAAGCCCATCAAATTGATCCCGGCACACAACCGGATCAGGTTCTATGCGTTTGGTGAAAGATACTGTTGCATTGAAACAGGAAGCACTTCCGCAACCCTGCTCGATGATTGGATCGTTACCGAGATTCCGGATAACGGTTCTGCGGGAGCGAATTACTACAAAGACCCAAAGGATCCGTACCAGAATTCTACTCCCAAGACCAAAAAGAAGTTCGAACGAGCACTGGAGCTCAAGCCGGGCGACGTTTTGATCTTCGAAGAAGTAATCGGGCCGGTTACAGGTCTCGAGGCAGACGCAGATCCGATGCGGCGTCACGCCGTTCGGATTACATCCGTTAAACCCGGTGAAGACAAGTTAAGAAAAACCGAAGAGGGATACCCAATTCCTTACGTCGAGATCGAGTGGGCGCCGGAAGACGCATTGCCATTCACTTTTTGCATCTCGACGATCGGCGCCGCACCCGACTGCGACTACCTCATCAACGTTAGTGTCGCGCGCGGAAACGTGATCCTCTGCGATCACGGCAAGACGCAACGACCCGAAGATCTTGGACCCATCCCCGTTTCCAGAACAGAAGCTGTTTGCGAATGCGTGGACGAAGCGGGCGACGTTCAGATCATCCCCGGACGCTTCCTGTCCGCACTCAGAAAATCACCGATCACGTATTGCGATCGGTTGCCAAAAGACAAACCACGCTGGGCCAGCGCCGCCTCGATGTTGATGCAGGACCCGCGACAGGCACTCGCCCACGTTCACGTCATTTCCGAACCTCCTTACGACTGGGAGAATCGTTATGACCTGATCGGGAGTGGACCGGACGACAAACACTTCGTCGTTGAGATCGACAACTTCGGTAAAGCTCATCTCCGTTTTGGTAACGGCGAGCTCGGCTTTCAACCCGGTGCCGGTACAACATTTCGTGTGACCTATCGCGTTGGCAATGGAATCGCAGGCAA
>DATNFX010000391.1:0-29686 GCA_035606195.1 Pyrinomonadaceae bacterium | reverse complement strand
GGCCGCGTAATCGGTGTAATCAAACGAAAGGCCATCGGCTTCGGCAAGACGCATCGCCAGGGTGCCCCAGAGTTGAGCCGCCGCTACGTGATATTTAAAGTCCGGATCGCCGAAGTGGTCCATCCAGTAAAAAGAATCGTAAGCGGAGTGATAGACACCGTAATCGCCATTGAAGCCCATGTCGGTAGATGGAACTCCGAGGTGCTGGAGAAACGGTGTGTAATCCGATCCTGAGCCGAGCGCTCCAATCCGGGTTTCAGCCGTGACTGGCTCTCCTTCCGGACGATTCTCTCGCGCGTGATCCTGCCACTGTTGGTAAACGCTCTTGCCTGTCTTTGGATCCTTTACGTCGCGCGTGCTTGCGCGTATCAATTTCCACAACGAAGGCACCGACGAAGCACCAAAGTGTGGGCCGGAAACGGCCGCATCGAGATTCAGATAAGCAACGGCCTTCTCCCTCAGATCGTCCGCAAATTCTTCGGCCCATTCAGTCGAACCGATGAGTCCATACTCTTCCGCGTCCCAGCTGCAGAGAATGATCGTGCGCCGCGGTTTCCAACCCTGCTTTAACAACGCGCCAAAGCCGCGGCCCACTTCCAACATTGCCGACGTGCCGCTGTTTGGATCCACTGCGCCGAACACCCATGCATCGCGATGATTGCCCAGAATCACCCAACGATCCTTTTCTTCGTTTCCATCAATGCGCGTAACGACGTCCCAGATCTTTCGCTGCTTGTAATCCATGTCAGTCTGCAGACGCAGCTTCACGTCGTTCGTTCCGCCGAGGTGGTAAGCGAATGGCAAGCCGCCCTGGAATCCACGCGCAGGACGGACCGGTCCCTGGAGTTGCGAGAGGATCGTCTTCGCAACGTCGTAAGCAATCGGCTGCACGGGTATGCGCGGCACATCGGTCGCTTCTTCGGGTTTCAAACGTTGCACTCCGGGAATCGCGGGTTTACCGGGCGTGAGAGGATCGCCGGGATAATCAAAGAGAAACTGCACTGAACCGCGCTGACCCGATGCAACCGGACGCCATGGTCCTTTCGGGTAAACGTCGCCCTGCATATAGCCGTCGTCTTCAGGATCGGAGTAGATGATGCAGCCAACCGCGCCGTGATCTTCTGCAACCTTCGCCTTCACACCACGAAATGAGTTGCCGTAGCGCACGATCGCGATCTTTCCCTTTACGTCTACACCGGCCTTCTTGAGTTCTTCGTAGTCGCCGGGCAAACCGTAGTTTGCGTAGACGACCGGCGCAGTCACATCACCGCTCGCGCTGTAGCCATTAAACAGAGGGGTGATCTTAGGATTTGACGAAGTCTGGTCGCCGGGAACTACCGCTTCCTTTGTGCTTAGTGGTTGACGTTTAGTGGTGATTAGCTCGAGCGTGCTCGGGCTGTTCGGATAGTTGAGCCAGACTTCATACTCTCTCAGCTCTGCTGAGAGGCCGTAGCTGCGCAGTTGATCGCGAACATAGACTGCGGTGTCGTAGTCTTCCTTCGTGCCGGCGATGTGCGGCTCGATCGTGAGACGGCGCAAGTGCTCACGTGCCGACTTTGGGTCCGGCACAGCGCGAAACTGTTCTTCCCAACGTCGCTCCGCAGCGACGCGAGCGGGACTAAACCCGTCGATTGCTGTTTGGGCAGATGATGTACGAGTGAACGTTAGCGGCGTCGTTAACGTAATGACGACAAGAAGAGAGAGAATCAGTATAGTTTTCATAATGACAATGTGGAGGCCAGTTATAGATGGACAGCAGATACTATCCGGGTGTCGAAGTCGACGTTCCCACGCTCAGCACAGAACTACGAAATCTTTTTGACAGCGAATATGAAGTGCAGGGGTTTCAGGTTTTATCCACCAGCATTTTTCAGGCGCGCAAGTCCAGCACCTTAAGAGATCTCACGGGACTCTCCTCAGCGCTCACGATCAAAATCACACCGGAGGCTGGGGGCACACGCGCAGAGATGGGAATGCAGAAGTGGTTCGACAAAGCCGCCGTCGCTGCTGTCGGCGTCATCGCCTTTCCGCCTCTACTCGCATTGGCGGCACTCGGCGCTTACTGGCAATACAAGATTACGGAAGACGCTTGGAAGATAATCGAAGATCACATCGCACGCAAAGCAGGAGGCTACGTTCCACCGTTGCCGGGCCGTTGTGGCACCTGCGGCGCCGCGAACAGCGTCGGCGCGGATTTCTGTTCCTCTTGCGGCGCTAAGCTGAAGGTTGCGGCGAGTTGTTCCTCGTGCGGGGCGCCACAGAAGGATCCATCCGCCAGATTCTGTAACCGTTGCGGAAAGCCACTTGCTGGTTAATCTGTGTAATCTGTGGTTAGTCGTGACGAAGTGCCCGAACCGGATCGATGCGCGCGGCGCGTGAAGCCGGATAGAGCGCAGCGAGGATCGAAACGACGAGGGCAAACAAGATGGCTCCCAGCGACAAGTAGATCGGCATCGAAAAGAAATCGATGAACGAGGCGCCCTGCGGCTTGAGTATGAATCGATAAGCAAGCCGGTTCGCGAGTCCGTCAATTCCCCATGCAATCAACACCCCGAGAATTCCACCAACCACGCCGATCACTGCCGCTTCGACAAAGAAGATTAATTTAATTTCACGATCCTCTGCGCCAATCGCTTTCATGATTCCGATCTCGCGCGTGCGTTCGAGGATCGACATGATCATCGTGTTTGCGATTCCAAACGATGCCACCAGCAGTGAGATTCCGCCCAGCAATCCAAGCACCGAATCAATGATGAGAAACACGGTCCTGATCTGATCGATCTCATCCACGATCGAGAGACTCGAGAATCCGAGATCGGTGATCTGTTGCCGTACCGCAGTCAATTGCACCGGATCTTCAACACGCACGACAGCCCGGTCGTAACCTTCCGTTTGACCTTCCGCAAGGTTGCCGCTGGCACGCGCGAGTGCCAGCTCGACCTGGCTCATCGGACCACGGTGTTGAAGGTTCCATTGATGAGCCATTTGCAAAGGAACATAAATCCCCGCGCCAGGCATCATGCCGCGCAAACCACCCTGGCCAGCGCCTTCCTTGATCTCCGTGCTGAGAACGCCGGCAATGAGAAATTTTTTGACTTCGAGACTGCCACTCGATTCGTCGAGTCCTGGATCGTCTAAAGGAATGCCGAAGAAGTTTGGACTCTCTTCTTGCTCAGGCTCCGTCTTCTTGTTGTCCGCAGGTGGCGCGAGTAATTCGATTGTCTGTCCGACTGCATCCGCAGGTTTCGCGTAACCAAAATCCTTGATGAAGCGCTCGGAGACTACGGCTTCATCAGCAGCCGGCGACGAAATCATTTTTCCAGCGGCGAAAGTTTGGAAGCGAGTTGAAGCGTTGGGAATGTTCGCGCCGCCGACAGTCTGTGTAAGCAACTTGCCGTTGGCTCGAACATAGGACCCGAAATTCACACTCGGCTCGACGTACGCAACGCCTTTAATTCCTGCGATCTCTTTAATGCCTGCGTCGTCCAGAATACGCGTCGGAGTTTTATCACTACGACGTCTGCCGCCTCGTTCACCTTCATCTCTTTGTCTGCCGCGGTCGAGACCGGCGAGATTACTGAGACCGCGCCCGAAGACCTGAATCTCATTGAAAAGATCGAGCGCTTTGAACCGCGCGAGCATATTGCTCTGCAGTCCGAGACCGAACGACATCATCGTCACGATCACCGCGACGCCAACGATGACGCCCATAGTCGTCAGAATCGCGCGCAGCTTTGCCTGCCGCAGATTTCGAAGCGCGAGATGGAGGATGTCGAGAAAGCTCATCGAAAGCCTTTGACAGGATTACAGGATTTTCATGATTTACGAGGTATCCCTGTTCATCCTGTCAATCCTGTAATCCTGTCTAATACAATCTCCTGACAGCATCAACCGTCCAATCAGCAAGGCTCGCGGTCACCACATCGGCACCCGCAGCTCGCAAAGCATCAGCGGATACAGTATTCGTCACACCTAACGTACGCATCCCCGCAGCGCGCGCGGACTGAATCCCCGGCGGTGAATCTTCAATCGCCAAACATTCCGATGCCAGGAGGGGAAGCTTTCGTTCGTGCTGTCTCTTCTCATTCAGCTTCGTTAGCCCGGCGAGATAACAATCCGGAGCGGGCTTGCACACCGAGGCATCTTCAGCAGTCACAATCACAGAAAAGAGCGGCGTCAAATTCGCGCGCTGAAACACGTACCCCACTTCCACCTTGTTCGCCATACTCACCAACGCGATTTCAAACTCTCGCGCGGCTGCTTTGAGAAATGTCAGCACACCGGGAAACAGCGGCAAGTCTTCGATCATCTGCCGGTGCAGATCGGTCTTCGCGCCAAGCACGCCTTCCAGTACCGCATCGGTCAACGGTTTCTTTGCGTGCTCAAACATCGAGCGCACAAACGTCCTGTCGTCCATGCCGAGCGCTCCCCAATACAACTCTTCAGTAAGAGCGATCTCGTGGTCGTTCAGAACCTGTTCGTAGGCCTTCATCTGAATGGTTTCGTCGTCGATGATGACGCCGTTGAAGTCGAAGAGGATGGCTTTGATCATTTGGTTTGCGCTCTCAAGTCGTCAATGAGTTTTGGCAGTCGTTCACTCTCGAGCACATCCAAACGACGCAACACTTCCGCCAGCGAGAGTTCATTCTTTAGATTCACCTGGTAATCAAGATCGGCGCGGAGGCGATCCTTCAGACCCTGCCGGTTCTGCGACATCATGATGATCGGCGCCTGCATGCCCGCGATCACAGCCAGCACCAGGTTCAGCATTTGATAAGGCGCCGGATCGAAACCCTTAACCAGTATGATTGAGTTGAAGATAATCCAGAAAATAATTAACGCGATCGACACGCCGATGAACTTCCAGCTACCGCCGAACTCCGCAATCAGATCCGCGGCTCGATCCGCCAACGTCAAGCGCGCTTTTTCTTCTTCGTTCGCGTTACGCGAAACGCGCGAGCGCAGCAGGTCGTCAGTTCGTCGCAGCCGTTCGGTAAGCGCACTCAGCATTTCGAGTGCGACATCAGGATTATTTCTGACGAATGACAGAAACGATTCGCGAGAGAGAATCGCAAACCGGGCATCCTCGATCACCTTGGCGTCAGCAGATCTTTGGCGACCATCGATAATCGCCATTTCGCCGAAGAAGTCGCCCTGCGCGAGCTCTGCGAGAGTAACTTCCTGATCGTCGTCGTCGCGGATACTGATACGCACGCGACCACTTTCGATCAGGTACATCGCGTCGCCCTTGTCGCCCTGCTTGAAGAGACGCGTGTTCTGCGGCACGGTTCTGTCGGAAAGCAGGCTGCGAAGCTCAGTTGCCGCTGCGTCATCCAGAGAGGCAAACAACGGCACCGAACGAAGCGCCTCGAGCGTCATTTGAGTAGCAGGCTGCGGCATGGGGAATCCTCCAATTTGAGCTTTGTACTTGGTACTTTGTACTTTGTAGTGCTGCGGGAATTACAAAGCACCAAGAACAAAGTTCAAAGCACTATTTTCCCATCCTTCATGAACACAATCCGATCGGCAAAGCTGTTTGCAAGCTCCTGGTCGTGCGTGACCATCAGGATCGTCAGCGAATCGTGAGTGACCATCTCGCGCAGCAGCCCCAGCAGCTCGTGCGCACGGATCGAATCAAGATTCCCCGTGGGCTCGTCCGCCAGCAATACTTTGGGATTGTTTGCGAGAGCACGCGCGATTGCCACACGCTGCTGTTCACCGCCGGAAAGTTCCGAAGGCTTGTGCTCCAGGCGATCCCCAAGACCAACGCGCGCCAGCAACTCACTCGAGCGTGTGCGTCGTTGCTGACCTCGCAAACCGCCGAACGCGAGCGCAAGCGAAACATTCTCGCGCGCCGTCATCGTGGGAATGAGATTGAAGTTCTGAAAGATCATCCCGACCGAGAAACGCCGGTAGCGCGCCATCTCTTTTTTCGTAAACGGCCCGAGCGGTCGCGACGCAAAAAACACTTCACCCTTCGTCGGGTGATCGAGACCGCCGAGCATGTTTAGCAGAGTTGATTTGCCGGAACCGGAAGTGCCTTGAATGGCGACAAACTCGCCCTCGTTGATATCCAGCGAGACGTTGTCGAGAGCAGTAACGTTGTTACTGCCCATCTGATAGATCTTTGAAACTTCCTGTGCGGCCAGGAGAGCGGGCATCAGTGCCTACTAACCCTCCATAGCTCAAAACGTTCGTCTTCAAATCCTTTTAGCAACATATCAAACGGCTCTGCCGAGAAACTATCAGACTCGATCAACTCCTGCACCTTCGCATCTTCGTAGACCGAGCGTGAGATTATCACGTCTGAACCGGATGACAGACCTTCGAGACGCGCCGCCATGTTCACGGTCGAACCAAAATAATCGAGGCGATCATTCAGGGTCACGGCGATACAGGGACCAGTGTTCAGTCCCGCTTTCAGTTGCAAAGGCCGGCTGCCGTCACCGGGCTCGGCCAGCATACTCTGCACCTCCAACATCGCCAGTAAACCATCGACCGAAGATCGAAAGACCGCCATCACTGCGTCCCCGATCGTTTTCACCACCGCGCCATCATGCTCGACGATCGCTTTTTTCACGACGTCGAAATGACTCATGACGCGTCCGAACGCAGTTGCATCGCCAATCTCGCGATAGAGTTGCGTCGAATTGCGCAGGTCAGTAAAGAGGACCGTCAAGGTGCCGACTGAAATCTGTTCGCCCGGTCGTAAGGCTTCGGTCGCGAAAAGGTCTCTGAACATCTGTAGCGCCGTGACTTCAGCCGCCGTCGTCGCCTGATCGCTCCATTCCAAACGCTCTAGTATCACGAGCTGTTCAGCGTCAGTATCGTTCTTCAGCGCGAGAGAAAATTCCTCGCCGACACGAAGAGTTTCCTCGTTCCAACCGTTGCGCGACAGTGTCACTTGCGCAGACTTCTCTCCTTCAGGTGAAACTGTGACCTCCTGCGATCCCGGTAGTTCGAGCGCGCGAAGTCGATAGTTGCCGGACTCCAGCGGCAACACGAGCTCACGTTTGTCGCCGGCCGGGAGGAGCTGCTGTGCTACCACGTGCGGCGTCCAGTGTGGACTGCCGATGCAAAACGCCGACACGTTAAGACGTCTCACTGCAGGATTCGGGCGAAAAGTCAGCTCCACATAACGATCGAAATTGACGGTGAAATCGATCTGGCATGTCTCGCAGTGGACGGCCGTCTTAATGTCTTTTAATGAAAGCCCGCTTTCCTGTGGACCACGACAGAGCGGGCACAGTAGATCCCATTGGAAATCGAGCAACCCGACTCTCGTCGCACGCAGGCAAACTTCGAGCACGAGTCGTCGCGGCTCGTGCCAATCGTCGGCAAGTTTATATGGTCGAATACGTGCGACAGCGAAATCATCGCCGTGTTCCAGAAAGTCTGTCAGACGCTCAGCGACCGCAAGCTTGTGCTCGGGCGATTCCGTGGTTTCCAGATCTGCGATCAGTTTCTGCTTGAGCGATGAGAGACGTTGCAGGTCGAAGGATGACTGAGAAGTGTTAGGCTCAGCGGCTTCGACGGCAGCGCCGCGGTAAGCCGACTCGTCATACTTGCGCATCGCGTCGCGAAAGCGGCGCGCAACGACGAAATTGATCTGCATCGGAATCGCCAAGGCGCCGGGAAGGTTTCGCGGCGTCGACCACAGTTCGTAAATCAAATGCGTGCCGCCGCCGGTCTTCGGCTGTAACTCCGCGCGCATCTTTAGTCGCGCAAGCGGGCCTTTGCTGTAAACGCGTTCGACACCGAAACGAGAAGGTTTGACCCATTCGAAAGGTTGTTCTTCCCATTCGACAGGCAATCCATAGATCGAGAGGCGTACTTTGCGGCGGGCGTTACGCAGTCGTTTGTCAGAGGAGTCTATCTCGATCTGCGGGACCCCGGTGTCGCGATTGAATCTGTTCGTATCAGCGATGAACGGCCACAGTCGCTCGGGGCTGGATTTGAGATCAAACTCCCAACGTTTGTGATACTCGCGCAGAGACATCTGCGTAATCTGTGGATTAGACTTCTTTGTACTCCGAGTCTACATCTTCATGCGATAGAGCGACTCGGTAGTTTTTTGACTGTAGTTGTTTGGTGATCAGTAAATCATCCTTGGTCTTGAGGAGATCTGCGCGACTGTAAACCGACAGTTCAAAGTTGTAGCCGTGAGTGATGGCGTCTTTCGGGCAGGCCTCGACACAATAACCGCAGAAAATGCAACGGCCGTAATCAATGTTGTAAACGGCGGCATAACGCTCATCGACGCCCACGCGCTGTTCGGGCGGCCGTGGATCATCGGCAGCCACGATGTAGATACACTCCGAGGGACAGGCGGCAGCGCACAGATAACACGCAACACACTTCTCGCGTCCGAGCTCATCGACGTGCAGCAGATGCTGCCCGCGATAACGCGGCTGGACCGTGACGGGCTCGTCAGGATATTGAACCGTCCACTTGCGCTTGGGAATGTACGACAGCGTCACACCCATTCCCTGGATAATTGCTTTCGTCGATTCGATTACTTCGCTAATGATTGACATGTCAGTTTGTTAAAGGTCTGTTTCTGGAGCTCCTCGGCGCTTTATTTCGGCGCCCGTCGCCTGCCATCTGCCGTCACGCCACACGAACCTGTCCGTGAAGTCAAAAGATACACTGCGATCGCGAAGGAAGTAAGTAATGATGCCGGTTAACTTCGCACGATCTCCAGCGAGGTCGAGTTTCAAGTCGCTGAATTCCCACTTTTCGACGTCCGCATTCCGTTGGATCGTACGAATGTAATCGGCTTTGCTTTGCTGTTCATTCTGCTCCCCCTCGCCCACAAAATCGTCGGCCAGAATTCGATCGAGCTTTCTCTTATCGGCATTGAGATTCGCAACCGTCCACTCTTGTTCGATATTCGTTAACTGTCCGAGAACCTGTGCATGATCCGTCGGAGGCGGAGTGGTAACGTCTTCGCTGTTGTTTGCGTTGTTGTTTGTGGCGCTGTTTGAATTCTCTTCTCGATTGGTGCTGCTGCTGACGGGTGGCGGCTCATATCGTCGACTCGCACGCATCATTCTGGGAATCAGAATGGCAGCCGCTAGCGAGAGCGCCAGGATTCCGAGAACGAACGCGCCGACAATGCCCAGCACCCACGGCCACGCTCGCCGCCGCTTCGGATCCGTGCCCGGAGGAACATACGCACCCGGCGGCTGGTACGCCTGTGCATTCCAGTCAGTATCATCGGTGTTTTGCTCTGTGTTTCGAGGCCGAACGACGGTTGTATCGTCCGCTTCGACGGAAGTCAGTGGGGTGCCGTCGTCGATACAGAAACTCAGGTTTGGATCTTCGTACGTACGGTTGCAGGTCGAACAGCGCTTCATTTCAAATGAATTCTAAACCACCGCTGGAAAATTAACGAAGCGCCCCGGCCAAAATCCACCCGATAATTAACAGTATGTAAAAAGCGATAGTGAGTGCGCCGATGACGATTCCCGCTATCGCCATTCCCCTGCCACCGTATTTCTCGGGCGACTTTTTAATTTGCGAGAGAGCGACCAACCCCAGCACTAGCGCGACGACTCCGGGAACAGGGCCGAAACACCACGACAGCAAAATTCCCGCGAGGCCAACGATCATCGATGCCGCAGCTAGTTGCTGATTCGGCGCAGGGGTGCGCGGAATCATCATTGGCGGCGGTGGAGGACTCCACGCGCCCGGACTCATCGGCGGGCGCTCATCAGGCGCGATCCATCCGCCGGCGACGGGCGGCTCGCGTGGAAGCCACTGAGTTTTTTCTTCGTCCAGCGTTTGTACTTTCGGATCCCGGATTTGCGGATCCCAGTTAGGATCCGCGGCGGGCGTCATTTCCTGAACGAGCGGCGTACCATCGTCTGAACAAAAGCTCAGCCACGCTTCGCTGAACTGTCGTTTACATTGTGGGCAGTACTTCATTCCGGGCTATACGAGTTCCAAACGACTGAAGAAGTATGAGATCTCGATGGCGGCGTTTTCGTCGGAGTCGGAACCGTGGACGGCATTCTCACCAACTGAACCTCCAAACTCTTTCCGCAACGTGCCGGCGTCGGCTTTTGCCGGATCGGTCGCGCCCATCAGATCGCGCCAGGCGGGGACGGCACGTTCTTTTTCAAGCGCCATGACAACACAAGGTGCGCTGGACATGAATTCGGTCAGACCGGCGAAGAACGGACGCTCGCGATGCACGGCGTAGAAACCTTCTGCTTGTTGCCTGCTCATGTGGATCAGCTTGAGTCCACGAATTCCGAAACCGTTGTCGAGAATTCGTTGAATGATCGATCCCGTATGACCCGCGCGCACCGCGTCAGGTTTGATTATTCCGAATGTTAGATTGGACATGTTTACGTGTGCTCTGTTTCCTGATTCTTTTTTAGACAGGATTACAAGATTTGCATGATTTACATGATTCGATCTTGTAAATCTTGTCAATCCTGAAATCCTGTTAAAGCGCGTCCTTCATTGCCTGACCAATATCCGCGGGTGACTTGACCACGTGGATACCCGCATCGGCGAGCGCTTTCATCTTCTCTGCCGCTGTTCCCTTGCCTCCGGCAATGATCGCGCCGGCGTGGCCCATGCGTCTTCCGGGCGGCGCTGTTTGCCCGGCGATGAACGCAACGATTGGCTTGGTTACATTCTCTTTCGCAAACGCGGCGGCTTCCTCTTCTGCCGTGCCACCAATCTCCCCAATCATCACGATTCCGGCCGTCTCGTAGTCAGCCTGGAAAAGTCGTAACGCGTCGACGTGCGTCGTGCCCACGATCGGATCGCCGCCGATCCCGATGGCTGACGACTGGCCCATCCCGAGCGCCGTTAACTGTCCGACAGCTTCGTATGTCAACGTTCCAGAGCGCGAGACAACGCCGATGTTTCCTTCGCGATGAATGTGTCCCGGCATGATTCCGATCTTGCACTTGCCCGGCGAGATGATGCCCGGACAGTTTGGACCAATCAGTCGTGTCGATTTGTCTTTCAGGTATTCTCTAACTTTGACCATGTCGAGTGTCGGAATACCTTCAGTAATACAAACAACGACAGGGATACCGGCATCAGCCGCTTCCATCACCGCGTCGGCAGCGAACGACGGAGGCACGTAAATCACGGAAGCATTAGCTCCGGCTTCTTTCACAGCATCGGCAACGGTATTGAAAACAGGAATTCCCTCGTGCGTGGCGCCGCCTTTGCCGGGCGTCACGCCACCAACGACATTCGTTCCATACTCAACCATCTGCTTCGTATGAAACGTTCCTTCTTTCCCGGTGATACCCTGCACAACCAGACGTGTAGATTTGTCGACTAAGACGCTCAATTAAAGCTCCTCCATTTGAAACGCGGCAGTATAAATCATAGGTCCGGTACGTCCTATAGGACCTATACAAACGTACTGATGTAGTTTTAAGAATACGCCGAAGGCGTTCGCTAATTTTAGCCCAGGGTTCGAGCGTCGCGAGAACCCTGGGGCTTAACCCAAAGGGATTTAAACCCTGAAAGGGTTCGCCAATCGCCTAACCCTTTCAGGGTTTAGCGCGTATTTGAATTTGATACCCAGGGTTGTCGCTGGCGCTCCAACCCTGGGCTAAAATTTAGCGAACGCCTTCGGCGTATTTCAAACTGACCATCACTTATACAAGTTCAAACTTCTCGCCGTACTGCGGAACGTGGACGTTCCAACCAAACTTCTCCTTGATGTGCCCGGCCATCGCATTTGCGGCTTCGGGTTCGCCATGCGTCAGGAAAGTCTGGCGCGGCACACCACTCTCGATACCACCCAACCAACGCAGCACTTCTGCATAGTCGGCGTGTGCCGAGAAACCACCGATCTTTGCAATGCAACAACGCACGGGGACTCGCTGTCCCATAATCTTCACTTCCGGTTCACCCTCGAGGATGCGACGCCCGGTCGTGCCGGCAGCCTGATAACCAACAAATACGATTGTCGCTTCCGGATCGGGCACGAGACGCATGGCGTGATGCAGTACCCGGCCGCCGGTCATCATGCCGGAGGCGCTGATGATCACACGCGCGCCTTGGGCATCATTCAGTCGCTTTGACTCCTGCCGCGATGAAGCTGTCGTCATGGAATGAGTTCGCAGCGGATGACGCTGTCGTGTGAGAATGCTCGTATATTCCTCGTCCTGCTCTTCTTTGCGATTTGCGTACGCGGATGTCGCCGCGGCGGCCATCGGCGAGTCAACCGTCACCGGCAAAACCGGAATCGTTTTTTCATCTTCCAGTTCGCGAATCAGATAAACAATTTCCTGAGTGCGACCAACGGCAAAAGCCGGAATCAAAACCGGCGCATCACGTTCCGCGGCGTCGTTGATGATTCGTGCGAGAGCGACTTTCGGATCTTCGGGATCGTGCAGGCGATCGCCGTAGGTCGACTCGACCAGAAGGTAGTCGCAAGCTGGTGGCGGCACTGGATCGCGAATAATTGGCTGATCGTAGTGGCCCAGGTCGCCGGAAAAAAGAATGCGGCGTCCCTGGCCATCAGCTAAAGCATGGTCCAGTTCCAGCAGCACTAGACTCGATCCGAGTATGTGGCCCGCGATTCTAAAGCTGCCACGAATACCCGGGGCGACTTCGATTGGCTCACCGGTATTCGGAACCGGCTTCACTAACTCCAGGGCCGCATACGCGTCCTTTTCGGTGTAGAGCGGGAGTGCGGGAGTGTGTTTAGTCAGCTTATGACGGTTGCGATAGTCGGCATCTTCTTCCTGTAAGCGTCCCGCATCGGGCAGGAGTATCTTCAACAGATCGGCAGTGCCTTTTGAGCAGTAAACAGGGCCGCGAAAACCTTGTTGGACCAGGCGCGGCAGATAACCCGTGTGATCGATGTGCGCGTGCGTGATTAGCACCGCATTGAGCGACCCTGGCTTAAACGGCGGATCCTGCCAGTTGCGTTCACGCAGCTCTTTTAGTCCCTGAAACATTCCGCAGTCAACCAGCACTCGTGCCCGGTTGGTCTGCACTAGATATTTCGATCCGGTGACGGTGCCGACACCACCCCAAAACTCAATACTGGCCAATTAATAACTCCTTCCGCGTTCTCCTATATCCAACCCAAACAACGATCACGGGTATTAGCAGTGCGAGATTTCTGAGCGCGGTCTTTACTCCGAGCTGGCTGGCAATAATGCCGCCGAAGCAGCCACACTCGAGTGGCTCGCCATGTAATCCGTAAACGTAGTAAAGCGCGTACGACGCGAAGCCTATCAACAATGCTCCCGAACACAACGCGCCGATCCGCACCGTGCGCGGAGCAAGCAGAAGAATCGCAGTGATGAACTCAGCAACGATCACGGCGATCGTCGCCGGCCACGACCACCGCTGATAATCAAATCCAGACGAGCTCAACAGCTCGCCCATGTTTTTGACGAAAGTCTTGATAATCGCGAGCTTCGCGATCGCAGTTAACAGAAACAACGCTGCCAGACCAAAGCGACAAATGCGGACGACCCATTTCGGCGCTATCGTTCTGTTCATCTGTTTAATCCGTGGCTCATGCGGCTAGGCCAACAACTTTCTCCGCAGCGTCCTTCATACCATTAGCGACTGTAAAGTTCAGACCCGAGTCGCGAATCACTCGCTGTCCTTCTTCGACGTTCGTGCCTTCGAGACGCACAACGACCGGCACTTTGATCCCGAGGTTCTTCGCCGCTTCGACCACGCCACGCGCGACCATGTCACAACGCACAATGCCGCCGAAGATATTAATCAAAACCGCCTTCACGTTTTCATCCGCGAGTAAGATTCGAAACGCTGCTTCAACTCGTTCCTGTGACGCACCACCACCGACGTCGAGAAAGTTCGCCGGTTCACCGCCGGCGAGTTTGATGATGTCCATTGTGGCCATCGCGAGACCGGCGCCGTTCACCATACACGCGATGTTGCCGTCGAGCTTGATGTAGTTGAGATCAAACTTCGACGCTTCGATTTCTAGCGGCTCTTCTTCATGCAGGTCGCGCAGGTTAAGAAAATCTTTGTGACGAAACAGGGCGTTGTCGTCGAAATTGATCTTTGCGTCGAGCGCGATCAGGCGGCCGTCTTTCGTCAATAGAAATGGATTGATCTCGGCGAGCGACGCGTCCATCTGCTCATAGGCGCTATAGAGCGATTGCATAAACTTCACCGCCTGGTTGACGAGCGCGCCCGGCAATCCCAGACCAAACGCCAGCTTGCGGGCCTGAAACGATAGAAAGCCGACCGCCGGGTCGATCGTCTCTTTCATGATCTTTTCCGGCGTCTTTGCTGCGACTTCCTCGATGTCCATTCCACCTGCTGATGAAGCCATGAACACCTGCCGACCTGAAGCACGGTCGAGGACGATGCCGAGATAGTATTCCTTATCGATCGGCAGGCCTTCTTCGATTAGCAGAACTCGTACTTCCCTGCCCTCGGGCCCGGTTTGATGTGTGACGAGTTGCATGCCCAGCATCTGGCGAGCAATCGTCTCAGCCTCATCGGCACTGCGTGCCAGCTTCACGCCGCCGCCCTTGCCGCGTCCACCCGCATGAATCTGCGCTTTCACGACGACGAGGTCGCCGCCGAGTTCTTTCGCCGCGTGATACGCTTCTTCAGGCGAGCGGGCCACGATGCCACGCGGAACGGGCACGCCGTACTTTCTTAAGAGTTCTTTTCCCTGATATTCATGAATCTTCATGCAACAGCCTCAGATGATTTCGGATCTTTTGGAACGCGCGAGTGTAGCCGCGCCCCGGAGTCCATCGCAAGTTGCCTTGTATAATCTGCGTAATCTGTGGATAGAAAGGACGGTAGTCATGAGCGACGTTGTTGTAACTTCTCAAACAAACCTGCGGAATGAAGTGCGCTACGGCGAAGGTCACACACTCATCACAGACGAGCCCATCAGCGCGGGCGGCGAAGACGCTGGACCGGATCCGTATACCTTATTGCTCGCCGCACTCGGCAGTTGCATCTCGATGACCGTCACGCTCTATGCACGACGAAAGCAGTGGCCAGTCGAGCAGGTCACGGTGCGCCTGCGACAAGGTCGCATACACTCTAAAGACTGTCAGGAATGCACTCAGCAGACGGAAGGCTACATTCATCGCATCGAGCGATCCGTCACCTTCACCGGCCCACTCTCCGAAGAACAACGCGCACGCTTAACAGAAATCGCTCACAAGTGTCCGGTGCATAAAACATTTACTTCGCCAATCGTTGTTGCAGAGATGAAGGAAGATTAAGGCACGAACTGGCCGGCGTCATCGGATTAATCGAGGGCGTGGTCCTCATGATCAGCTTTCATGCCGCGTTGAATCCAGTCATCCATCGATTCGAAGATGGTTGTCGAGGGAAATCTTGGGTCTGTCTCGGGTCGTTTGGCATGCGTGAGGTGCACGACGGCAACCAGCGGCGGTTCATCAATGCTGACGAACAGAACGTCATCGCAGTCTTCGCGCCTTGCTACGGCTCGCATTTCACGGCCGTGAAGTCGATTGCTAGTGCCGACCTCTGCCAGAAGCTCGCGCTGAAAGTACTCAGCATCAGCTTCTAAAGCTATCCACGGTTCAAGGAATTCCATCGTCTCACTAATTTCGGGTCGTTAATTGTCATGCCGATCCATGATGCTCGTCGGCGTGTCCTCTTCCTTAACCGTAAACTGTTTCGCGTTTACGCTGCCGTCGAACTCATTCGAGTAAACCATCAATTTTTTATTGTCCGATTTTTGCCATTGCAACCGAAAGCGCAACCGCGTTTTGAACTTGCCCGTGTAACGCGCCGCCGCGAACTCCCAGTATTCTTTTGGATCCAGAAACACCAGGTGATAGCTGTTGCCACACCAACTCGAGGGCAGGTACTCGATCGGCTTCCACTTACCATCAACGTCGATGGCCTCCTGCACGATGTAGAGGCGACTATCCTGGGCGTTAAACCTCAGCCGCTCATTCGTTCCGTTTACCAGCCACACCTTCAGTCCGCTATATTCCCTGGCGAAAACAACTTCTTCAAAGGGCCTGGCGATCAGGGAGATGGTTCCATCGGGCACAGTCATGTCCGTAGTGATGTCTCTCGGGTAATTGGCCGACGTGCCGAAGCCGCCAAATGCCTCCTTATCGAGTACGCTGGAAGCGGCGAAGAAATAGCCGCGCATCATAAATTCGATGTTCAGGGTTTTGAGTGGCGCAGGTGATCGCTCTGCCTGCCCCTTGGCACAAATGCTCAGCGCAATACAGAGCACCGCGAATACTATTTTCTTCATAGCTTTACTCAACTACCAAACATTTTTTCGATGCGATCTTTCTCTGCATCTCTCAGAGCCGCATACATTTTATGTTTACTTTCAAACCCGAGCTCTTTAGCCAGGTATGACGCCCGGTGGTACTTCACGTAGCAATCCCGCTCTAACTCAACGTCAGCAAAGGCCAACTCCAAATCGCTATATCGTCTGAACCAGGCGATACCCTGATCGATAAAACACAGTGCAATGTTTTCAACGGCCTCGACCAAATTTGAACCGTCTCGTTCAAACCACCAGATGTCTGTCCGGGCACGTTCCGCTGGATTTGAAAGGTTGTGCGTGAAGCGACTCTGATCTAATGAACACGATAAATGCGATTGCATATGACAATATGATTCATCAGGGATCAAGCGGCCTTTGTCATCGCGGTTTGGCGGCTTATGCCCGTTGAAAGGTATGAAGTCGTAATAGACGCCGGTCCAGACTCCAACAGACATGGGAGGCCAGCCAGTGACGCTTGAGAAATAACTGCCGACCGCACGAACTTGCAAAACCGAAACACACTTATCGTTCCAGCCCCATGACTTTCGCGCACTAACTTTACTGAACCCATTCTCTCGCAGGATCGGGGTTAGATACTTTGTCAGCAGTTTGTTGATGTCCGGCGACGAGATCATGTGGATTCGTAGAGCACATTGTTTCCTACTGCTTCGGTTTACGCCTTGTAAGGTTGACGCTATTGTTTGGAACGGCGCTTTCGGTGCTCAGTTCTTCAAGAAATACATTCTCTTCACTGTGAGTTCCCTTCATAACAACATTGAGGCTTGTTACTCCGTCTGCCCGGATTTGTACATCAGCTTCACGGGCTGGATGAAAGCCATCTCGTGTTGCGGTCACAGTGTAACTATTAACCGGTAATTCAATCTCATAACTTCCGTCGTCCGCTGACATTCCCTCGCGACGAAATCCATCACGTTCGACAACGATCTTTGCTTTAGGTACGCAAGCCTTGCCGGGATCGAGAATCAATCCAGACAGTTTTCCCAAAGGTTCGCGCGCCGTGGTCTGTTGAGAGAGAGTTTTGACATCGATCGCCGGACCGACAGTCAATAAGATGACGGGCACAAACACCCAAAGGATTTTCCTCATCACTTTAAGCCTCTCTTATTACCGGGAAGGTCGCTCCGCAACTCTCGCCCACGCAATGATGTGAGTGCCGGCTCCAGGCGACTCGAGGCTGGCGGCCAACTCCGCTTCGAGGAGCCATTCCCATTCGGCACTGCCGGGCTCCGGCAGTTCCAAATCTTGAACCGAAATCAGGAAACCGGATGCAGATAGCTCGACATCAACAAGCCCGGCGTCAGTAAGCAGCGAGGCAAGTTCATCAACGCGGAACATGTGACATTCGTTTCCCGACACTTCACGTGGCAGATCACCTGACGCAACTATCCGGCGATTCGACTCCAACGGCACGGCTAACACGCCACGCAAGTGATGGTGAAGCGACCCATGCAAACTCATGACGGATACACCGAGCAGTCCGCCAGGGCGTGTGACGCGAGACAACTCACGAATCGCACTACCAACCTGATCGAAACAGTAAGACAGCGGTCCGCCGAGCGCGAGACAGATGTCGAACGAGGCATTCGCGAAGCGGCTGAGATCCGTTATCGATCCCAAAACGTATTCGTCGGCGCCCGGAGCTAACTCACGGCAGGCCGCAAGCTGTACGGGCGACAGATCAAGGCAGGTCACTGAAGCGCCAAGCTCCATCGCAATGCGAGCGAACGTCCCGGGGCCGGATCCACAGTCGAGTAGCCGCATACCCGATCTGACGCGCTGGCGCAGATGATGAACGTAGATCTCATACTGCATCCTGGCAGCGGCGCTTTTGGACCAACGCTGGGACTCTTGTTCACCATATGCGTCGTACCATGACTGCACATACGCAGGGTCGAATCGCATCATGAAGATCTATTTACAAGATGGCCGAAAAACAAACCATAGCCGTCGGTGTCTTCGATCACGAAGCCTCTGAGACCATCATCATTGTCCCCTAGCGGCACTGAGAAACGAACGCCGCGCGAGGCGAACTCCGCCGCCAATGCATCCGGATCAGAGACGTCAAGATAAGCATCCCAACTAAAGGCTGGTTTACGGTGGTAGTTAGGCGCCGGTTCGACAACAACCTCTTTGCCGTCCAAAACCACGCCGAGCGCTTTGAACATGATCGTCGCACCATCGCGGCGGACAATGCCGAAAAACTCGTCGTCAGGATCCGGGCCTCGAAACGCAACTTCAAAACCCAGCATATCGCGATAGAACGATAGCGTTGCCGGAACGTCGGCGACGATGAAGAACGGTGCGACGCTGAAGATCGTTAATCTGGTCATTTGTGACGCTAAACTTAGACCATAATTCCAGACTTTCGTAGTGGGGTGTTAGTGTGTTGCAGCTATTCACGCAGCGATCGGTTAGAGCGGGGGCAAGCCCCTCTTCCTGACTTGTTCTATTCTCAGTTGCGCAAACGTCGAATGGAACTTGAATCAGAAAATAAAACTAGTCAGGAAGAGGGGCTTGCCCCCGCTGGTTGAAAAGGAACCAGCAACACATTAATACCCCACAACGCAGACTTTTACCTGAGCAAGAACCTCACGCGCTCTTGTTCTGTTCGTCAACGGCCGCCGGCTCCCACAGCTCCACTTTGTTTCCATCCGGATCCATGATCCAGGCGAACTTCCCGTTGTCATCGGATTGAGGACCGCTGACAATTTCGACTCCTTCCGCGCGGAGTTGCGCGAGTAACTCATCGAGATTGTCGACGCGGTAGTTGATCATGAAAACTGAGTCGCTGGGGCTGAACCACTTGCTGTCTTTTCCCGCCACGTGCCACACGGTGAGTCCCTTGTCGTCCGCGTTGTCATCGGGCCATCTCAGTATCGCGCCACCCCAGCTTTCGAGTGGCATGCCCAAATGTTTCTGATACCAGGCTGCGAGTGCAGCGTGATCGTTTCTGCTCTTGAAGAACACACCACCGATTCCGGTAACTTTTGCCATTGTTGCCTCCGTCATTTATTACTAGTTATAAAAACTGTATTAGCTTTTGGGCTCTTCGTAGAGACCAAACTCATTGCCGACAGGGTCAGCAAACGCCGCAAATGCTCCCATACTTGGGCCAATGTCTGTACGCTGCGTCAGAATCTTACCGCCTGCCTGTTCAATCTGCGGGAGTGTATCAGCGATGCTGTCCACCATGATGTACACGCGTGTTTGCTCGTCTTGCGTTCGATCGGATTCTTTGACCCAGGTACCACTCACGGATCCCGAATCGTCAAAGGCCAGGTTGCCGTCACCTCGCTGACGAACTTTCCAACCAAAAATGCTCGAATAAAAATCGGCTGAATCTTTCGCTCGATTCGCAGGAACCTCGAGATAACAAATCTTACCGTGCGGCATTGGGACAACCTCCTGGATTGTGTGCGCTGCTATTCAAGTCATCACGTTGGTAGATCACGGTGTTGTTTTCCTTGAATGCCGGAAACGCTACTACCTGAAACCATTCCTCGAATTTTTGGCATCCCGGCAGATATTCCGGCAACTTGCCGGCAAGAGAGTCGAAACCTTCCATCTCTTCATTAATCTCTATCGCTTTATTATCTTTCAGAAGAATCCATAGGCAAATAAGATCGACCGCAAAAAGATCTCGCTTGAACGCCTCTACCCTTACAGCATCTTGCCACGCGATCACTATTTCACCCCGGTCATTTTCTTCTAAGCCGACCCATGAAAGCTTCATCGCGTTAGCATTATGATAAATCTTATAGACTGTACGTCGGCCCCGTTCCCGATAAGCCTTCGACCTTTCGGCCACTCGATGCAGAAAGGATCTAACAGCTTTCATTGAACAGTGATTTGATTCGCGAAGTTGTGAATGATTTCGACGTGCTTATCCGTCAGCGGCAACGAGGTCGTGCCGATCCGAAACTCTAGTTTCGCTGCCTTCGCGAGTTTCAGGAACTGATCGGGTTTCATGGAGAGTCCCATCCATTCCATCGTAATGCCATTCACGTTGCCGCTCGCTTTTATCTGAGCACTTGGAGGAACAGGTATTTGCATCCCAAGATTTGGATTTCCATCAACCGCGAAGAAAGTGTCAACGCCGTTCCTGGTTTCACCTTTCATTACCATATTCCTGAGATTACCAATCGGCGATTGTTGCCCGTCGGCCACAATTACCAACACGCGATCTTTGTCCTTTTTGTACAGTGGATTTTGCGAAAAAGAGAATACTTCGACATCCACCTTAGTCGGCGCCGAAGTTAGCTTTTCGCCTTTGTACCAACTGCGAAATATTAGTTCCACGAATTGGTCGGGCGTGTTGTGGACATACAGCATGCTTGTCTCAACACGCGTCGTTTTGGCGTCCTTCGTGTATTCAGTGTGAACACCGGTGTCTTGCGCGTTTGCAGTCACACAAGTCGCCAATACGAGCAGGCTGAGGAAAAGAACATGAACTTTGTTCATGGGCATCTCCAGATTGAGATTTCGAACGGCTTTGCACAAAAGTGGATTTTCTCCGAAGTTCATGCTCCGGAGGAGCACGATGTTTATAGCTCTCGGTTAGTTAATGATTCCGCTCCGATAGGAGCGGCATGTAACTTAACCGATCCAGCACATTGCGCCCCGCTGGAGCGCAGAGAGATTAAAAACCACCACGCTATAAACATCGTGCTCCTACGGAGCACTCCGCTCAAATACGGACTGTTCGTGCAAAGCCTCGAACCATAAACTATTCGTACTCGAGACGTCTCTTCATATCAGTGTAGGCAGTCTCGATTAACTTTGTAAGCGCCGTGGTATTGATATGATCTCCGGGCCTGAGTTTCACATGACGCATGAACTTGCCACTGCCTTCCAACAGACGCTCGGGATCGGCAATCTCCGCACCGCGAAAGAACCCGACATTGACGTGCGCGGTGAACTGATTCACATAGCCGAATGCCGCCTCACCTACACACGCAGTCGGATGGCCGTCATGCAACAACTCTCGAACGTCGTCGCCACAGGCGCGCATAACCTCGAACCAGCGCCGTGCAATATCTCCCAGTTCACCCGAATGCTCACGCATCCAGACCTCGATCGCCGGATCTCGCTTAACCGCAGTGGGAAACAGAAAAAGTTGACTCATGGCGATTCAGGTATGGTGAACGAGTGACTTCATTTCGTAGGCTTTCGTCGTGGCCGCTGTTTCACCGCCACCGATCGAATGATTAGCTTACGCGGTCCTTTGGGTCGCATCTGAACCTTCGCCTGATCGATTGCGGCCGAAATGAGGGCCTCGATATCGGGGTGTGAAAGCTTCTTGGCTGACTCGACACGAATGGAGCGAGTCTGTTTCCCCGAGCCAAGGAGAAGATGCTTCGGATCAGGAAGCGTCGCACCATAAATGAAACACAGTCCAACTGCGTTGGCACGTGCGAAAATCGACAGAATCGAATCAGACGGCCGCTCGGTCGGGGAATAGCCAATTACGAAGAATTGATAGTTGTCCCATACCAACTCGTTGGCGATCGGTAATCGCTTACGCAGGGCAGTTCGGACCGCACGGATGAGCTTCTGGTCTTCCGGCGCGAACTTATCGATGAATGATCGGAGCTGTGCCTCGGCTTTGGCCGCTTCAGTAGTGTTGGTGGGAATCATCGCTGTGTCCTATCCTCAATCTCATCCCTCCTCAGTTCGGACAGCTAAGAGTGCCTTGATGGAAGACGATTTGCCACTGCCCCTCACGTTGCTGCCAAATTGAACTGCGAAGTGTATGAACGGGGGGCTCAGTATGACGCTGCGCATGGTACGTGACTAGCGCTACCTGCGACGAGAGTAATTGGACTTTGAACTGCGACGCCGTAATCTCGACAGGCGCCTCGGCTTGCAGCGCGGCCAGGATTTGTTCTTTATTGAACTGACGGCCAGAGCTACCAAACTCGACAAAATCCTCCGCCAACAGTTTAGAGGCGAGTACCGACTTTCGAAATTGCGACACGAGCAGTTGCCGCTCCAACTTCTCTAGCAGCCTTTCGACAGACTCACTGGCGAGCATGCGGCTCCTAATGGTCGAGTTAACGTATCTTGGATCCGATCTGCCACAACGCACGATAGAAATGGTCGGGACGACTGGATTCGAACGGCTTTGCCTCAAAAGTCTGAAATCGTTCTTGGATCGGGTCAGTACAGGGAGCGGTAGCGACCTGGTCGGTGATTAGCATGCGATATTTTCAATGATTCCTGACTTCTATCGTTCACCAGGTCGCTACCGCTCCCTGTACTGACCCGGTCCAATCGTGGAATTCGACTTTCAGGCAAAGCTGATTCGAACCAGCGACCTTACGACCCCAAGCGCTATGCTTCATCATTCACTCCATGCCCTATGCTGCAACCTCAAGAAGCACCTCCGGGTGAAGCTCGGCGATCTTTAGCAGTTGCTTCGCTGCGCCAGACGGCTCACGGCGTCCCTGTTCCCATTGCTCCAAGGTACGCTTGGAAACGCCAAGGGCGGCCGCAAACTGCGCTTGTGACAAACCACTCTTCATCCGCACGCGAACGACATGCGACTTGGCTTCAACTTTGGTACGTTTGCCTCCGCCAGCCCTAATCTCCCGCACTCCATCAAGGACCTCATGCCACACGTCGCGCTCGGCCTCAAATTTAGCCAGCGCCTTACCACTAAGCTTCTTACCCATCTCTAAACGCCTCCGGTTCAAGGACCACGATATCGGTACCCTCTGCATATTGCTTTGCGTACTTGCCAATGACCGCGTTGCTGAAATCATACTCATCGAGTATGTCTACTTCCTCATTCTTTTCCTCGCTCATAATCTCTTCTTTCACGTGCTGTCGCTCGAACGGTTCGCAGGAGCTGGGCCGCAAGCCGTATTGATAGATTGATGCGAAACTCGCTTCGCGGCTTCCGCTGCATGCGCTTGTAAAGATCGAAACTGTTTCTTATCTGATCGAGGCTTTCAGTTCGGTCACTTCTGTCTGTAGCTCCTTTATCATCATCTGTTGTTCCTTCAAAACCTCCAACAGATAGACTGGCATCAGCTTATAGTGAACTGAGAAAGGCTTTCCTTCGGCATCATACGACACGAGATTCTGAAGCTCCTTCTCTTGAAGATCTTCAGCAATATAACCAACTCCCCCTTCGCCTGAATGTTTGCACTGGAAGGATACTGGTTTCAGCGAGAGTATTTTATTGAAATCATCCCTGAACTCACTGATGTTCTCCTTAAATCTCGCTGAAGAACCCTGAAGAAAAACATTCCCGTTGGCATCAGCAACCAAGTCGATCGAGCCAGCTGGGGCGACCCCCAATCCCTGGAATCTCACGGGGCCATTAACGTGCAGTCTAGCGGACGGAGTACTTGTGCCGATACCCACGAGGGCAGGGCCACCGATGCTGGTCGTGGCTAACCGCATTTGCTCAGCAAATCCGGTGAAGAACGCGATCCCAAAGTTGCCCCCTTGGCCGTCTGTAGAGTTCTGAATCCACTCCCCGTTTCCGCCAACACCGTCGCCAATACCCAAAACAAATTTACCGGTCCCTCGGATGCTGGTGACCCCCGTGACATCGTCGGTAATGAATAGCCCACTTGCGTTGCCCTGTTGGTCTTGAATTTGGGCAGGGGTTGGATTGAGCTGTGAATTGATTGTCAAGTCAATGCTCATTTCTAAGCTCCTTTTTGTCAAAAAATAAGGCAACTGAATTGCTGCCTTATTTATTAACGTGCTGTTTTCGGCTGAAACCCGTCATTGTTACGAACATTTTCGGAGAGGTGGATTCGAAGCGACGGAGACGATGAAAAACGGAGAACTCGCAAGCCCTCGGCCTTTAACCACGAGTTAGGATTACTTTCAAATCTTTTACTCGCGATCAAGTATGGTGTCACATATAGCAACCCGTGCCGAGAGATACCTTGGTTGCCCTGAAAGCAATAACCGCGCGCGGTACGTATTGGATGAAGAGGAGGCCACAACAGCAGAACGGCTGCCAAAGCTGGCAGCCGTAAGTGCTTGATAGAAATGGTCGGGACGACTGGATTCGAACCAGCGACCTCACGCACCCCAAGCGTGCGCGCTACCAGGCTGCGCCACGTCCCGTGTCCCAGAGTTAGTATCCCGCCAAAGAACAAATGTCAAATCACGATTTACGACTGGTTTCCTGTTGCTCGAGTAACGAGAGGAGTTCGCGCAGTTCAGCAGCAAGCTGCTTTAAGCCCTGACGCTCTTCAGCAGTACGTGGTGCAACGGTGCTCGTGTAGGTGGGTGTTTTGGTAGGAAACAGTTCGCCGTCGGCATATTCAACGGGCGCGCTCTCGACTTGTCCTTCGTCGTCAACGCCGACGACCTTGAGCTTCCCGCCACCGCGCAGGTCGTTACTCAAACGCTTCTTCGCACCGGCGATCGTGTACTGATCTTCGTAAAGCAGTTCCTTGATCCGCAGCGCCATTTCAACGTCGCGTTTGCGATAGACACGTTGTCCGGCACGATTCTTTTGCGGCGCCAGCATCGGGAACTCCGATTCCCAATAGCGCAAGACGTGCGCCTGCACTCCGGCCAGTTCACAAACTTCCCCGATTTTGAAGAACAACTTTTCGGGAATGGCTACAGCGGGACGACTCATTCGGATTAAGCCTCGACCAGATTTCTCAGAGTTGAAACTCTCTTTATCGGGCCTAAGAAAGTTTGGAAAGTCCTTGGCGAGTTTGCCAACGTCGTACGAACGGCAAACATGTTACCCGCGTGCACTTTCGCGTGTCAATACTTACACTTAGCGTCTGTTACTTAAAACTTTTTCTTAAAAGTATATCTTTAGGATCTTTGTTCTTTGTACTTGGTGCTTTGCCGGTCCTATCGAATTCGGGGAATAAAAACAAAGTACAAAGATCCAAGTACAAAGCACTTCTCCGTCGCGTTGGACTCACTCACAATCCGCAAGCTATAATCCGGCTTCCCACGCACAAAGTCGGAAGGAAACGAATCCAAACAGTGACAACCTCGCCAACGGTTTTGCGCCTTGCCTCGCGACTCGAACAAGTAGGCTTTTCCGATATCGTCAAGCTTCGCAATCGCGTCATGGAGTTGCGCAAACAGGGCGCAGCGGTCTTCCAGTTTGAGGGTGGTGAACCGTTCATGCCGACGCCCGATTCCATCAAGGAAGCGATGAAGCGCGCGCTGGACGAGAATCAGACTCGTTACGCACCTTCATCCGGGATTCCTGAACTGCGCGAAGCAATCGCCGAGAAGTTGCGCACGCGAAATCGGATTACAGCACAAGCGGAAAACGTGATCGTGGTGAACGGCGGAATGCAGGCTTTGTTCGGCGCGTTTCAATCAGTCGTGAATCCGGGCGACGACGTGCTTCTCTTCTCGCCTTACTGGACGCCAATCAAGGATCTGGTGGCCCACTGTCAGGGCCGCAGCGTTCTGGTACCAACGAACGAAGCGCGCGAACTCGGCTTTCAACAGACACTCGCACGATACTCAACCGAGCGAACACGGGCCATCTATTACAACACTCCACAGAATCCGAGCGGCGTCGTGTTCACCCCTGAAGAAGCAAAAGCTGTTGCTGAGTTTGCACAGGATCGGGATCTGATGGTCATCGCAGATGAAGCGTATGAAGATCTCGTCTACGACGGCGAGCACTGTTCGATCGCTTCGCTCGAGGGAATGTTCGAACGCACGATCAGTTGCTTCACGTTTTCGAAGTCGTATGCAATGACGGGTTGGCGACTCGGATACGCAGTTGCGACTGAGCCATGGATGACTGGCCTGAAGAAAGCGACTCTCTATTCGTCGAATGGTGTTTCGACGCCGACGCAGTGGGCCGGAGTGGCGGCAATGAAGATCGACCAGGCGACGCTCGCGGAGATCACGAGTCAATACAAGTTGCGTCGTGATTTGATGTTGTCAGGGTTGAACGACATCGGACTGCACTGTGATCCGCCCGCCGGTGCGTTCTATGCGTTTCCCGATGTGAGCCGGATTAACAAAGACAGTCGCGAAGCTGCGGATGCATTATTGAATCGCGCGCAGGTCGCAACTGTTCCCGGAATTGTATTTGGCGCGCAGGGCGAGAGTCACTTGCGCTTCTCGTTTTCAACTTCGATCGAAACAATAGAAGCAGGACTGAATTCACTTCGTCGTAATCTTTGAGGATGCGAGACGAACAAGAACAACGTCCCGACCACAACAGTTCCACCAAAAGCGAATTCGATTTTATCGATGCCCTGCGGCGACGTGCCGGGGCATCGGGACATTCGCTTGTCGCAGGTATTGGCGACGACGCTGCTGTCGTGCGCAGCACGCCCGGTAGAGATACCGTCATCACTGCCGATCTGCTGGTTGAAGACATCGACTTTCGTCGCACGACCATACCTCCTTACCTGCTGGGCCACAAAGCACTCGCCGTTTCACTTTCGGATATCGCAGCCATGGGCGCAAGACCTCTTTGGTCCATGGTGTCGATCGGCGTACCGGAAGATGTTTGGCAGACAGATTTCCTCCAGCGGCTTTACGATGGCTTGCTGGACCTTGCAAATCGCTACGGCGTGCAGTTGATTGGCGGCGACACCTCAAGGACCAACGAGCGCATTGTTATCGATTCGATCGTCAGTGGCGAATGTGCGGCAGGCATGGCGGTCAGGCGTTCGGGAGCAAGTGCAGGCGATCAGGTTTTTGTGACTGGCTCACTCGGCGCTGCGGCTGCAGGATTGCGACTCATCGAACGTGGCGCGCATCTCGCTGAGCAGAATCTCGCCGACGATGATTCACAAAAACTCGATCATGTTTTGTTGCGCCAGCTTCGGCCCGAAGCACGCGTCGGCTGGGGTATCGTGCTTGGTGAGGAACGTCTTACCACGGCGATGATCGATTTAAGTGATGGCCTGTCGTCTGATCTAAATCGACTGTGCACAGCGAGCAATGTGGGGGCGTTGATCGACTCAGCTTTGCTGCCCATCGACGATCGTGTGACTGAACTGTGTGGGCGGCGTGCGCTCGACCCGCTTCAGCTTGCGCTACACGGCGGCGAAGATTTTGAACTGCTTTTTACGGTCAAACCTGAGAACGTTGCACGCCTGCCAAAGAGGGTAGATGGCGTCGAAATCAAACGCATCGGCGAAATCACCGATTCGGGCAAGGGCGTCAGAGTTTCCGAGGGTGTGCGCGTCTGGGAACTGAAGCCGGGCGGCTGGGTGCATTTTTAGCCTTCCTCATTTATCCTCAACAACCCATGCTCAAGTTTCGAAATACTCTAACTGGCCGCGTCGAAGAATTTCGCCCGATCAAAGTGGGCGAGGTTCGCATGTATTACTGCGGTCCAACCGTCTGGAATTACGGCCATATCGGAAACTTCCGCAGCGCTCTGGCCGCTGACATCGTACGTCGTTATCTCAAGTTCAAGGGATACAAAGTCACCCACGTTATGAACATCACTGACGTGGAGGATCGCATCATCGCCGAGTCGCAGAAAGCGGGCTTGAGTATCGACGAGTACACCGCGATCTATATCGACGCACTCTGGGAAGATTTCGACGCGCTCGGCTGCGAGCGTCCTGACATCGTGCCGCGCGCTACGCGTCACATTCCCGAGATGGTGACGTTGATCGAGAAACTGCTCGACAGCGGTCACGCTTATCGATCCGACGATTCGATCTACTACCGCATCGCTTCGTTCCCCGAATACGGCAAGCTATCGAAGATCAACTTCGCGGGAAACATCGCGGGCGCAAGTGAACGCATCGACACGGATCGTTACGAGAAGGAGGATGCGCGCGACTTTGCGCTTTGGAAAGAGCCTGCTTCAGAAACCGAACCCGCCTGGGACACGTCAATCGGGCGCGGCCGTCCGGGGTGGCATATCGAATGCTCAGCGATGTCGATGAAATATCTCGGTGAGACGTTCGACATTCACGCCGGCGGCATCGATCTCGTGTTTCCGCATCACGAGAACGAGATTGCCCAAAGTGAAGGCGCAACCGGCAAACCGTTTGTGCGTTACTGGATCCACTTCGAACATCTGAAAGTTGACGGGGAAACGATGTCGAAGTCGAAAGGCAACTACTACACGTTTCGCGATGTTGCTGCAAAAGGATTTTCTGCCGCGGCTGTTCGGTACTTTCTTTTGAGTGTACCTCACAACAAGCAGCTCAATTTTACTTTCGAAGCACTCGCCGGAGCGGAAAGAACAGTTGCGAGCCTGCGGGACTTTCGCGCGCGCTTGAGCGAGGCCAAAACGGAGCCGGGTAAAAACGAGAAGCTCTCCGAAGCGGCAGCGCGTGTGTTGCAGGAATTTGAAGCAGGCATGGACGACGACTTCAACACATCGATCGCGCTCGCAGCAGTTCACAATTTTTCACGCGAAGTGAACACCGCACTTGCTCGCAAGCAGGTGCGCACGGACAACCAGCAGGAGCTGCTGGCGGCGATCGATCGCATTGATACAGTCTTGAATATTTTCGGCGAGCAGAAACGCGAGATGCTCGATAGTGAAGTTCAGTCGTTGATCGACGAGCGTCAGGAAGCGCGACGCCGTCGCGACTTCGGACGCGCCGACGAAATCCGCGACGAGCTCGCCAATCGTGGCATCATTCTCGAAGACACGAAAGACGGCGTCCGCTGGAAGCGTAAGTAGCCACAAAAACCACAAACGATCCAAACCTAATAACTCATGATCGCTGAGACAGGCTCGTGCGTGCGCTCCAAGTGCTCAATGAGCGAGCAGAGTTTTTTGAATTGCCCCTCTGTGAGATCGACGAACCTGAGACCAAAACCCAACGGTGGTGTTTGATGCGCTACCTCCCCGGTTAACTCAAGCGAATCGCCATCGGGTAGTTGTAATGTGAGATTGAGGACTTCGCCCACATGCGCCTGGTTGAGGCTATCGATGTAGCAGCCGCCTTCCGATAGGTCGCTCACGCGGGCAGTGAAGTTTCCGCTTCTCCCGTCCCAAACTGCGTCGAGATTAGCAGTCCATCTCTTGTCACGTCTGCGGTCGCTCATTCTAAATACAACTAAGCCTGTGAAGACCTGAGGTGAGGCATTCCACACCGCATGAAGCCTCAGAACGGCCACTGAATTGGTTTGGGCGATTGTGGGCTGCCGGCTGGCCAGGGTGAGCTCGCCGACGGACCGCGTTAATTCTAGCGCGCCGGCCCAAAAAACGGAATGATTAAGTGCCGAACTTACGATTCTTGCTATCATGACCCAGATGTCTACCACACAAATCCAAACTGAAGCCGCACCAGTTTCTGAAATCCGATCACAGTTTCCCGCTCTCGAACGCGTACACAATGGATACCCGGTTGCGTATTTCGATGGACCAGGCGGCACACAAGTGCCACGCTACGTCGTCGAGCAGATGAGTGATTACCTTTATCACCACAACGCAAACACACACTGGGCTTATCC
>DATNFX010000390.1:0-4212 GCA_035606195.1 Pyrinomonadaceae bacterium | reverse complement strand
CGCGAGAAAGTCTTCTTCGACAATCTCACGCCCCTGTATCCGGAAGAGCAATTGAAGATGGAGACATTGTCGGAAAATCTTTCCGCGCGCGTGATCGACCTGGTGACGCCGCTCGGTAAAGGTCAACGCGGTTTGATCGTCGCTCCGCCGCGCACCGGTAAAACGATGTTGCTGCAAACGATCGCCAACTCGGTGACGCAGAACCATCCCGAAACAACTTTGATCGTGCTGCTCATCGACGAGCGACCGGAAGAAGTTACTGACATGCAGCGATCGGTGAACGGCGAAGTGATTTCGTCGACGTTCGATGAACCGCCGACACGCCACGTCCAAGTCGCCGACATGGTGATCGAAAAAGCGAAGCGACTCGTCGAGCACAAACGCGACGTCGTTATTCTGCTCGACTCGATCACGCGTCTCGCGCGCGCGCATAACGCAGTCGTGCCACCAAGCGGCAAGATCCTCTCCGGTGGTATTGATTCAAACGCGCTGCAACGTCCAAAACGCTTCTTCGGCGCCGCACGTAATATCGAAGAAGGCGGATCGCTGACGATCATTGCTACCGCCCTGATCGATACTGGATCGCGTATGGACGACGTGATCTTTGAAGAGTTCAAGGGCACGGGTAACTCCGAAATCCATCTCGATCGTCGTTTGAGTGATAAGCGTCTCTTCCCTGCAATCGATCTGCAGCGTTCAGGAACGCGTAAGGAAGAGCTGCTCATCAGTAAAGAGGATCTAAATCGTATCTGGGTGATGCGACGCGTTCTGAATCCGCTGTCACCAGTCGAGCAGATGGAAGTCGTCCTCGAGCGACTCGAGAAGACCAAGTCCAACGCCGAGTTTCTCGCATCAATGCAAAGCTAATAGTTAAAGCCATCCACAGATTGCACAGAAATCTGCGTAATCTGTGGATGTATTTCTGTCTATGCGCGTCGCGAACCTGACATCTGAAGCTGTGCCTTTTGCCAAGACCGGCGGGCTGGCTGACGTTTCAGGTGCATTGCCCAAGGCACTCAGCAAACTCGATGTCGACGCGAGGCTGATCCTGCCTCTGTACGAGCAAGTCGATCGAAGTCTGCTGAATGGCGGCTCCGTTGAAAACGTTCGCGTTGAATGGCGTGGAAAGGTTCACCTGGTTCGTTTCTGGTACAGCGATGTTGCAGGTGCGCCCGCTTACCTGCTTGAAACACCCGAGTACTTTGATCGTTCCACGATCTACGGTCACAACGACGATCACATTCGGTTTGCGTTCTTCTCGCGTGCTGCCCTCGCCTTGCTCAAACATCTGAGTTTCGCGCCCGACGTCGTTCACGCTAACGACTGGCCTTGTGGTTTCGCGATCGCTGAGTTGAATGCGCGGCGGCGTTACGACGCATTCTTTCAAAAGACTCGCAGCCTGTTCTCACTTCATAACGTTGGTTATCAGGGACTCTTTGACGCGGGCGATCTCTGGTGGCTCGGGTTTGGAGATCCACCTGAACGGGATTACTTCGCGCTCGATCGTCACGCATCCGCGCTGAAGGCGGGAATCATGGCCGCGGACGCGCTCTCAACTGTGAGTCCGCGTTATGCGCGTGAGATTCAAACTCGCGACCATGGCCATGGGCTCGAATGGCTTTTGCGCGCGCGCAGCGATCGTCTCGCCGGAATTACTAACGGCGTCGATTACGATGTCTGGAATCCCGAAACGGACGCGGACATTGCTGCAAACTTTTCCGCTGATGATTTGTCAGGCAAGCGCGAGTGCAAGCTCGATCTGCTGCGTCGTTTCGGTTTGCCCCAAGAACCGGAGCGACCGATCATCGCCATCATCTCGCGACTCGTCGGGCAAAAGGGTTACGACCTGATCCGCCAGATCTCTGGTTCGATTCTCGAAACCGGATCTTTTTTCATCGCGCTGGGCGCGGGGGCTAAGGAGTACGAAGACTTCCTGCAACGCTGGCACGACGCAGCGCCACAGCGGGTTGGTATTTACAAAGGACATGCGCCTGAGCCACTTGCGCACCAGATCGAGGCCGGCGCCGATATGTTTATTATGCCGTCGCTGTATGAGCCGTGTGGTTTGAATCAGATGTACAGCATGCGCTACGGCACCGTTCCGATCGTGCGTGCAACCGGCGGCCTCGACGACACGGTCCAGCAGTACAATCCGGCTGATGGATCGGGAACAGGATTCAAGTTTGGACCGTATGAAGCCGGTGCTTTGCTTGAAAAAATACGGGAAGCACTTTACTTTTATGCGCGGCCCGAAGCGTGGCAAAAGATTCAGCACAATGGAATGTTAGTGGATAATTCCTGGGAGGCTGCGGCAAGGAAATACATTGAGCTATATCAGGAAATTTCCAAACTCTGATCAGCGTAAATCTTGTCTGGAGATCGGTTTAAATCTGTGTCCAAAGTAATCGCAGTGATTGGCGCCCAGTGGGGCGACGAAGGAAAAGGCAAGATCGTCGATCTGCTCGCGGAGCGTTTCGACATCGTTGCGCGCTACCAGGGCGGGCACAATGCAGGGCACTCGGTCCAGGTCGGGGAGCAATCGTTTGTGCTGCACCTGCTGCCGTCCGGCATCGTGCACAGGGGTAAAACCTGCGTGCTCGGCAACGGGATGGTTATCGATCCCAAGGCGTTCTTCGTCGAAGCCGATCGCCTCACGCAACAGGGCATCGAAGTTTCTCCGGAACGCGTGAAGATTAGTTCTCGCGCGCATCTCATCTTTCCGTATCACCGTGCTTTGGACCACACCAGCGAAGAGCGACTCGGCAATGAGAAGGTCGGAACTACGTTGCGCGGCATCGGTCCCGCGTACGAAGACAAAGCCGGGCGGCGTGGCATCCGAACTGCGGATGCACTCGTGCCCGACGTGCTTCGTTCTCGCATCGAACGAAATCTCGAAGACGCGAACCGCATCATTGAAGCTTACGGTGGCGACCGTCTCGATGCAGATGAGATCTTTCAAGAGATGTCGGTGCTGACTGAGCGACTCGGGCCATTCATCGCCGACACTACGCATTATCTGAATGTCGCCGCCACCGAAGGACGGTCGATCCTTCTCGAAGGAGCGCAGGCGACGTTGCTCGATGTGGATCACGGGACTTATCCGTTTGTGACGTCGTCTACTACGGTCGCAGGCGGTGCGATTATTGGCACCGGTCTCGCGCCAAATCGATTGACGGGCGTGCTGGGTATCGTTCGCACCTACACGACTCGCGTCGGTGAGGGTCCGTTTCCGACCGAGATGCTCGAAGGCGAAGCGGAACTGGGCCAAATGATCCGCGAGCGTGGTCGTGAGTATGGTGCTTCGACTGGTCGCCCGCGCCGTTGCGGCTGGTTTGACGCGTTTGCCACTCGATATGCAGCTGAGATCAATGGCTTCTCTTCAGTGGCTCTCACGAAGCTCGACGTGCTCGACACGCTCGACGAGATCAAGGTCTGCATCGGTTACAAGCTCAACGGAAAAGTGTGTGAATCGTTGCCGGCAGTTTCTCAGGATCTGCGACTTGCGGAACCGATGTACGCAACTCTGCCCGGCTGGAAATCTTCAACCCTCGGCACGACCGAAATAGATTCCCTTCCCACCAACGCGCGTCGCTACATTGAATTCCTTTCCGAGCAAATCGGCACCGAGATCGGCCTTGTCTCCACCGGCCCGGAACGCATGCAAACGATCATCGTGCAAGACTCAGCCCTCGGCAATTGGCTCCGCGATTAGCCACAAAAAGGCACATAAAGCACAAAATGTTTTCTGTTTTTGTTTTGTGTCTTATGTGCCTTTTTGTGGCAAAGTATTTTTCGTGTAGAATGCCCGCCTGCATGTAGATGGGCCGATAGCTCAGTCGGTAGAGCAACTGGCTTTTAACCAGTGGGTCGCAGGTTCGAGTCCTGCTCGGCTCAATTCCCATTCTCAATAGCTTCGCCCAGCCGTTACAACCATTTCAATGGTTCCATTAATCGGCAAGAGAGAATTTTCGGGCTCCCCTCTCATTCTCCCCAACCTTTAGCCCAGGAACAAAGTCATGAAAAAACGAAGTCTTCTATTCTCGATCATTGCGACGATATTCGTTCTCGCATTTGTCACCGGCGCACAGCAGTTTGATATGCAACCGGGCGCGGAGATCACGCAGATCAATCCAGCGCCGATCATCCGAGTTCATGCTGTTCGCGACGCGAGCAACGTTCAAAGCCGTATACGCGCCAGACCATAAATCGAAT
>DATNFX010000389.1:0-6581 GCA_035606195.1 Pyrinomonadaceae bacterium | reverse complement strand
AAGTAACCCTTCTGGAAATCCGGGGCGAGTTGCGGCGACTGGCCGCCGGTTACGACCGTCGCACCTTCCTGGCGTGCGATGTCGACGTAACCCTTGATGCGGTTCAGTTGCTCTTCTGAAACCTGCGGTCCCATCTGCGTGGTCTTATCCATCGGATCGCCAACGGCAATCTTGCTGGCCTTGTCAGAAAACTTGTCGAGGAACTGATCCTTGACTGACTCTTCCACAAAGAGTCGCGAACCCGCACAACACACCTGACCCTGGTTGTAGAAGATGCCCATCATCGCGCCTGCGACTGCCTGGTCCAGATCGGAGTCTGCAAAAACGATGTTCGGCGCCTTGCCACCCAATTCGAGCGAGACTTTGGTCAAGTTGTCTGCTGCTGATTTTGCGATCATCTTTCCGACTTCAGTCGAGCCGGTGAACGCGACTTTGTCGATACCGGGATGCGCAGCGAGAGCGGCGCCGGCAGTTTCACCATAACCGGGCACGATGTTGACGACACCTTCCGGGAATCCTGCTTCCTGGATCAGCTTCGCGAGTTCCATCGCGCCGACAGGCGTTTGCTCGGCAGGTTTGAGAACAACCGTATTGCCGGCCGCGAGCGCTGGGGCGAGCTTCCACGCCGCCATCAGGAGTGGAAAGTTCCACGGAATGATCTGACCACAAACGCCAATCGGTTCGCGCAACGTGTAGTTGAACATCTTGCCTGGAACCGGAATGGTTTCGCCTTCGATCTTCGTGGCCCAACCTGCGAAGTATTCGAAGTTCTCGACCACCTGCGGCAAATCGACGTACATCGATTCTTTGATCGGCTTGCCATTGTCGGCAGTTTCCAGTGCGGCGAGATCAGCAGAGTTCTGTTCGATCAACTGCGAGAGCTTGTAAAGCATCCGGCCGCGATCGCGTGCACTGATTTTGGACCACTTCCCTTCGAACGCCCGTCGCGCAGCTGCAACTGCTTTATCGATGTCAGCCTTGTCTCCTTCGGCAACTTCAGCGAGCGTGTCGCCGGTTGCCGGATTCGGCGTCTTGAAAGTCTTTCCGGATTCGGAGTCAACCCACTGACCATCGATGAACAACTGGTATTTCTTTGGAGCTAATTCTGCTGATGACATAATTCTCCTATCTGTAACAAAAATCCGTTTAATCCGTGGCTAAAATTCGGTTGTACCTGACAGCAATTGCCGCAACACGTACGGGAGGATCCCACCGTGTCGATAGTAGTCGACTTCGATCGGTGTATCGATCCTTAACGTGATCGGAATTTCCTCACTCGTACCATCTACGCGATGAATGATGAGCGTCACATCCTGACGTGGTTCGATGCCCGCTTCGATTCCGAGCAGGTCAAATGTCTCACTACCATCGAGCTTCAACGAAGCGGCACTCGTATCGTCTTTGAACTGGCACGGCAGCACACCCATTCCCACGAGATTGCTGCGGTGAATCCGTTCGAAGCTTTGCGCGATGACGGCTTTGACACCCAGCAGCCTCGTTCCCTTTGCCGCCCAGTCGCGTGAACTTCCAGTGCCGTATTCCTGTCCGGCCACAATCACGAGAGGCACGCCGTCGTCCTGGTAACGCATCGCGGCGTCGTAGATGCTCATTCTTTCACCATCAGGATGATAAATCGTCACACCACCTTCGACACCCGGCACCATCTGGTTCTTGATGCGCACGTTTGCAAACGTGCCACGCACCATCACTTCGTGATTGCCACGTCTCGCGCCGTAACTGTTGAAGTCTTTGATATCGACGCCGCGTTCCTGCAAGTACAGGCCCGCCGGAGATGAGGGCTTGATGGCGCCCGCGGGGCTGATGTGATCCGTGGTCACTGAATCGCCAAAGATCGCGAGCGGCCGCGCGTTTTTGACGTCGCAGACAGGCAAAGTCGTGCTGTGAAAGTCGTCGAAGTATGGAGGTTCGCGGATGTAGGTGGACTCCAACTCCCATTGATAGACATTACCGGTACTCGTTGGAATGTCGTTCCAAAGCGGATTCTGTTCAGCGAAGTTGCTGTAGAGTTTCTGGTACGTCTCCGGATCAAAAGCTGCACGAAGCAGAGCGTTGACTTCTGCCAACGTGGGCCAGATATCGCGCAGGTAAACATCCTCGCCAAACTCGCCCTGCCCAACCGGCTCAGTCGCCAAATCAACATCTATTCGCCCTGCGATGGCAAATGCAACCACGAGCGGCGGACTCATCAGGAAGTTTGCTTTGATGCTCTGATGTACGCGAGCTTCAAAGTTTCGATTGCCTGACAGAACGGACGCAGCAATCACGTCGCGCTCGTTTACGATCTGCTCGATCGCCGGGTCTAGTGGTCCGGAGTTTCCGATGCAAGTAGTGCAACCATAACCGACGAGGTTGAAGCCCAACTGATTTAAATACTGCTGGAGACCAGTGCGTTCGAGATATTCCGTGACGACTCGCGATCCCGGTGCCAGAGAATTTTTGACTTTTGGACTGACTGTCAGTCCCTTTTCAACGGCCTTCTTCGCAAGCAGTCCGGCGGCAAGCATCACGCTCGGGTTCGATGTGTTGGTACACGAAGTGATCGCAGCAATCAGGACATCACCATGGCCCACCAGTTCATCACCAGTGGGAAACTCATCTTCAGGAATCTCAGCGACGATGTCCGGAGTGGGACGGTTGTTGACCATTTCTGTTTCCGTCCACACATTCGTGTTTGCAGTTGTCTGATGATTACCCGCGACAGCCGGCACGCTTTCTGATCGCTGTTCGCCACCGCCTGCAACTACACGTTGCCTGTCTGCGCCAATCTTGACGTGATAACGCGTCCAAAGCTCGTCATCAGTTTTACCGTATCCTCCCTGAGCGACAGGCTTCACCATCAGTTCATTGAACTGCGTTTTGAGTGCTGAGAGTTCGATACGATCCTGTGGACGCTTGGGGCCGGCGACACTGGGGACAATCGACTCGAGATCCAGATCGAGCACAGCGCTGTAATCGCACTCGCCTCGACGCGGCATACCGAACATGCCTTGCGCCTTATAGTAGCTCCTCACGGTGTCGACGTGCTCTTTTGAACGACCTGTGGCGAGGAGATAGATACACGTTTCCTCATCAACCGGGAAGTAGCCCATCGTCGCGCCGTACTCGGGAGCCATGTTCGCGATCGTCGCGCGGTCCGTTACTGACAAACTGGCGGCGCCGTCACCGTGAAACTCCACAAACTTTCCAACCACCTTTGCCTTGCGCATCATCTCGGTGACACGCAACACGAGATCAGTGGCCGTCACACCTTCACGCAAACTGCCGCTCAAGTGAACACCGACAACATCCGGAGTTAAGAAGTAGACGGGTTGGCCCAACATCGCGGCCTCGGCTTCAATACCACCGACGCCCCACCCAACAACGCCGAGCCCGTTGACCATCGTCGTGTGTGAATCGGTACCGACTAACGAATCCGGGAAGTAAGTATTTTTCTCCCAAACGTTCTTGGCAAGATATTCGAGATTTACCTGGTGACAGATGCCGATGCCCGGCGGGATTACCTGAAAACCGTCAAACGCCTGCGTGCCCCACTTCAGAAACTGATAGCGCGAGCGATTGCGTCTGAACTCCATCTCCATGTTCTTTTCAAACGCATCGCGCGTGCTCGAGAAGTCGACCTGGACCGAATGGTCTATCACCAGATCGACCGGCACGAGCGGTTCGATGAGCCCTGTGTTTTTTCCCAGACGCGCGACTGCGGAACGCATCGCCGCAAGATCGACGAGAAGCGGAACGCCGGTGAAGTCCTGGAGCAACACACGCGCGACGACGAACGGAATCTCCTCGACGCGTTTTCCGTTAGGTTGCCAGTTGGCGAGATCGCGGACGTCGTCTTCGGTGATCTTTTCGCCGTCGTAATTCCGCAACACGGATTCGAGCACGACGCGCAAACTATGTGGCAATCGGGAAATTGGTCCGACGCCGTTCTTTTCGAGTTGTGGGAGTGAATAGAACTTTCCAATCGGGCCGGAATCGGAAGAGAAGGTTTGCAAAGAATCAAACAGGCTTTCTGGCATAGTGATGCTCAAACTCTTTCCTGAAAAGTCATGATTTGCGATTATTGTGGTTCAAATTGAAGTTTAACTGAGCGGCAGATTTCACGCAAAGCCGCAAAAAAATTACAAGCAAGACGCAAAGGAGGTTGAACATACTTTTGCGACTTTCTTTGCTTACTTTGCGGCTTTGCGTGAATCGTTTTTGGTAAGGAGATTTGTATGGCTAAAAAACGAGGCGACGATTTCGAGTATCTCGCAAATAATCCCGATTACGTGCCCGATCCCGAGATTGAAGAGTTTATGGAGCAGGAGATCTCACGCGCGCCAAAAGATCCGGAACTGCTGGCCCATCGACTGCGCAACAATACCGCCGCTTCGCCACGCGATGCCGGTGGCGATCTCGATGCAGATTGGGAAGACGTGAACGCCAGTGGATCCGAAACAGTCGCGGGTGATAACCCAACTCCGGATCAATCGCTGGTCGAAGAAAACGCGTCGGCGATGGGCGTGAGTTATGAAGACAACGAGGAGTTGGAGTTTATCGACAAGATTGAAAAGCGTGATCGTGAAAGATACGAGCTCGACGAGAACTCAAAAGCGTCTGACAACATGATCTAGAAAAGTTTGCGGCTATCGAGCAGTATTGTTACCGGACCATCGTTGACCAGTTCAACCAGCATCATCTTTCGAAAGCTGCCAGTTTCAACTCGCCCGAGCAGCTTTCGACTACTATCAACAAAATAGTCATACAAAGGTTCTGCGACTTCGGGAGCGGCCGCGTCGCTCCATGAAGGTCGCAGACCGCGTCGAACGTCGCCGTACAACGTGAACTGCGAAACGATCAACAGACCACCGCCGGTATCCTTCAGCGACCGGTTCATCTTTCCCTCTGCATCATCAAATATCCGCAGGGCAGCGATCTTGGGAACCAGATAATCAGCGTCGTCTGTGGTGTCGTCGCGCGCGATACCCAAAAGAACGACGAGACCGTTTCCGATCTCGCCGACAGTCTCTCCGTCAATTGTGACGCTCGCCCGCGTCACTCGTTGAATTACAGCTCTCATTTCTTCGGCGGCCGTGATGGCCTGATCTCGATTCGACTCGGCAAAGCACGGTTCGGATGCGCCAGTAGGTCCATCACGACTTCCGCGATGTCGCTGGGTTGCAGTTGCCAGCTCTTCTCGTCGCTCGGCTCATCGCCGCCAAATTCAGTGTTCACCGATCCGGGCATGATGTAACTCACCTTGATGCCGTCGTGCCTGACCTCCTGCATCAGCGCTTCGCTGAAGCCGTTCAGGCCAAACTTGGAGGCGTTGTAGGCAGCCATCTTCGGATGCGCATTCGCGCCTGCGAGTGAGGAGATGTTGATGATGTAACCACCACCGCGCTGCTTCATCAACGGAATGGCTTCGTGACAGCAGTAAAAAACGCCGAAGACGTTCGTCTCGAGAACCGTACGGAAGTCTTCAACACTCATCGACTCTACTGACGCGAAGATGCCGACGCCGGCGTTGTTGATGAGGATGTCGACGGCGTCGAGATTGGCGAACAGAGATTTGACCTGGTTGTAATCGCGAACGTCACAGACGTGGCCTTCTGCCGAGCCGCGAGCTTTGCTGTTGAGTTCCGATACTGCTTTCGTGATTTCGTCCTGATTACGTGCGGTAATGACGACACGCCCTCCTGCGGTGATGAGCGCTTCAGCAATCGCGCGCCCGATACCCTTCGTGCCACCGGTTACAAGTGCGATTTTTTCTTTCAGTTCCATGAGTCCATATTGGATACAGTCAGAACCACCTCGCGGTAGCGGGTGGTTGCGCAGCCTTATTCGATTGGAGCCTACGGCGTACCCACCCGCTACCGCGTGGTGGTTCTGACTGTGTCCAAGTTTCACGCCTTCAACTTTGCGCGCAGGCGTTCATTCACAACCTTGGGATTAGCTTTGCCCTTCGACGCCTTAATCACCTGTCCGACGAAGAATCCCAACAACGCTTCTTTCCCCACTCGATAGTTCGCAACCTGATCGGGATTCGAGGCGATCACGTCGTCAATCAGCGCATCGATCTCGCCAGTGTCACTCACCTGGACGAGGCCTCGCTCTTCGATGATCTTTTCAGCCGGCTTTCCAGTCTTGAACATCTCGACGAGCACATCTTTGCCTTGCTTACCACTGATCTTCGCTTCATCAATCAAACGCACCAGCCCGCCCAGTTCCTTTGGTGGAACAGGCGAGTCAGCGGCCGAGAGTCCGCCGGCTTCGAGTTCGCGTAACAACTCCGTCCTAATCCAGTTTGCAGTAGCGCGCGGATTGCCCGACGCCTCTGCCGCCGCTTCGTAGTAATCAGCGAGGTCTCGATCCGAGACGAGTTGAGAAGCGTCCGCATAGCTCAAACCGTACTGCTCGCCAAAACGTTTGCGCCGATCCTCGGGTAACTCCGGCATCGATCGTCGAACATCTTCGATAAACTGCTCCGACACAATCAGCGGCTGCAGATCCGGCTCCGGAAAATACCGATAGTCATGCGCTTCTTCTTTCGAACGCATCACACGCGTCTCCAACGCACG
>DATNFX010000388.1:0-3496 GCA_035606195.1 Pyrinomonadaceae bacterium | reverse complement strand
GACTTTCACATCGTGCACGAGATGCCATTCCACCTTTTCATCGTCAGCCAGGACCTGAACTATTTCGCTCACATGCACCCGCGACAACAGGCCGACGGCAGTTTTGTCATTCAAACTTCCGTTCCGAAGCCGGGCGCGTACCTCGTCTACTCCGACATCTTTCCGGTGGGCGGCGTTCCGCAAGTAGCGTTTGGAAATCTGTTGACGGCGGGCTATCACGACGACCTGTTTTCTGCGCGCGCTGTAATCAAACCTGACGAAGTATTGAGTCGCGAAGTCGAGAGTACACGCTTCGCGTTGACACTCGAGCCGCGCGAGCCGGTGGCTGGGAAAAAGTTAACTCTCACTTACAAGATCACAGATTCGAAAACAGGTGAACCAGTGCGCGACCTCGAACCATATCTCGGCGCCTGGGGGCATACACTGATTCTTTCTGAAGATGGAAGAGACTATGTTCATACTCATGCTGGTCCTGAAATTTCGTTCGAGGCTTTTGTGCCGCGAGCCGGACGGTATCGAATCTGGTCTCAGTTTCAGCGGCATGGGAAGGTGATAACAGTGCCGTTCACGATCGAAGTGAAGCCGTATTGAAACTAGAACAAGTAAGGAAGGGGGCTTGCCCCCGCTCCTCAAACAGCGGGGGCAAGCCCCCTTCCTAACTTGTTGACTGTTTGCTTCTAAAGTATTCGGTACTGATAAAAGCAATGCTTCGATTCCTTACGATCGCATTTTTCATCGTCGCACTCGCATCCAATGTCTTTAGTCAGCAGCAAACCGTTCTCGATCCTGCTGCCTGGGGCGGCAACCACGTGGGCAAACCGATCCCCGAATACGTTCATGGGGATGAATGTTTGTTTTGTCATCGCAACACGATCGGCGCCACCTGGCAGAAGAACGCGCATGGCGTGACTGTTCGACAAGGCGAGGACGCACCCGAACTCCAGGCGCTCACCCGCAAGCTTCCTGAGTTATCGAGTGTGGTAAACGAGATCGGATATTTTCTTGGCAGCCGTCACCGTGTGCGCTTTCTCAAGAAGAGTGGCTACGGAAAGTTCTCGATATTGAACCTTCAGGCGTTGCTCGGGTCCAACGCGATTGAGAAAGGCGAATCACCGGCGTGGGACAACGAGAAATTTGGCCGTCGCTGCGCCGGTTGTCACGCCACTGCGGTTGATGCGAGCACGAATTCCTTCACCGCGTTTGGTATCGATTGTTATGCGTGCCACGGTCTGGCGACTCTGGACCATTCGAACAACACCGCGTTGATGTGGCTGTCGAAAAAACGGCGCGACGACGCGCGCGCGATCACTTCGATCTGCGCGCAATGTCACGTTCGCTTTGGAAAGTCGCGTTCTACGGGCCTGCCGTATGCCAACAACTTCATAGCCGGGGATAACTTGTTCCAGGATTTCGCGGTTGATTTTATGAAGGCGGACGACGAAAGCTTAAACCCGAGTGATCGCCACGTGCTACGGAATGTTCGCGATGTCGTGGTGCGCGGAGATCTGTCGACGTTCTGTTTGACCTGTCACGATCTTCACGTCAGCTCAACATCGCGCCATAGCCAAGCCCGGCGCGGCGCAATCTGTGCTGACTGCCACGGCGCGAAATTCACACCCCAAGTCAAACCTTACGAAGTGCACAGCCCGTTGTGTGAGTATTGAGCCACAGATAACACGGATTTCATTCACGGATTCGATTACGGTAATCAATACACTTCTCAAGCACTCGCCGATACTCACGAACGTCGACATCACGCTCGCAACAGAGCAACATTAAGTTTCCGTCGTCGCGGAAATTGTCATCCCAGTCGATGGTCTGTTCGTCCGTCCAACCGGGATCGTACTGTTGGATCTTTTCATCGGACACCTGATCGAAATACGCGCGCAGATTGATGCCGGTCTCGTCCAACGGCTCGTCGCTCGGCTCTTGTTCGAAGTTCCAGACAGGGACGCTCATATTGGTAGGTCTCTATCCACAGATTACACAGATTATTTGTAGAATCTGCGTAATCTGTGGATACGCTTGACGCATTCAAGGGTGAGTGCTACGTTACCGACCGTTCGGTAGCCACATTCTACTTCGATTCTTTACAACGCTTCAATTCACCATCTCGAGGAGGTTTGTCATGAGCCGTTGTTTCCTGCTGATTCTATTCGCTGTTGCTTGCGCGATCCCCATCATGGGCCAGGGCGGCGGCGTCGCCGGCGCCTGGGATGTCACTCTAAACTCACCACAAGGCACTTTCAATCTGCAATTCAATCTCAAGCAGGACGGCGAGAAAGTGAGCGGGACACTCAAAGGCCAGCGCGGTGAACTCCCCATCGAAGGAACAGTCAAGGGCAAAGACGTTACACTTAAATGGACCACCAAATATCAGGATAACGATCTCCCCATCACTCTAACCGGCGCTCTCGACGGAAACACAATGAAAGGCAGCGCCGACTACGGCGGCTTCGCTCAGGGTGATTTCAGTGCGAAGCGCGCGGCCGACTCTGCCGCCCCGGCGCCGAGCTCACCCGCACCGGCGGCGGCTGCCGCTGACAAAACCGACGTCAGCGGCGCGTGGGCCTTTCAGGTTGAAACTCCCGCAGGTTCAGGCACTCCCACTTTCACTTTCAAACAGGAAGGTGAGAAGTTAACGGGTCAATACAAAGGCGCCTTTGGCGAAGCGCCACTAACAGGCACGGTTAAAGCAAACAAAATCGAGTTCAGTCTCAAAGTCCAGGCCCAGGGTCAGGACGCGACTATCAACTACACCGGCACAGTTGAAAAAGATGGGACGATGAAGGGAACTGTGACACTGGGAGATCTTGGTTCAGGCACTTGGACAGCAAAACGACAGTAGCCACAAAGAAGCACAAAATCAGCCAGCGGAGGAGATATGTCTCGAATTCTGATTGTCGCTCTCTCTTTGACAGCCTTAGTTTCTGCGATGGTCTTTAGCCAGGAGCACCCGGCTTCTCCGAGCAACGACTACAGTAAAGCAGAAACATGGTTGTGCCGTCCGGGGCGTCATGACGCGTGTGATGTCGATCTCACCACAACGGTCATTTCCGCCAACGGCAAACTGACTCGGGAACCGTGGACCGCAAATCCAAAAGCGCCGATTGATTGCTTCTACGTCTACCCGACCGTGTCGATGGATCCGACTCCGAACAGCGACATGGTTGCAGGTGAGGAAGAGTTGAATGTGGTGAAGGTACAGGCGGCGCGTTTTGGTTCTCAATGCCGGGTCTACGCTCCGCTGTACAGGCAAGTGACGCTCGCAGCATTGCGATCGGTTCTGGCGGGACGACCTGCGGCGGTCGATCGAAATCTTACCTACAACGACGTGCTCAACGCCTGGAATTACTATCTGACACACGACAACCAGGGCCGTGGAGTAGTTCTCATCGGGCACTCGCAGGGTTCGATGGTTCTTACAGAACTGATAAAGCGAGAGATCGACGGCAAGCCGATTCAGAGGCAACTCATTTCCGCGTTGTTACTGGGA
>DATNFX010000387.1:0-5015 GCA_035606195.1 Pyrinomonadaceae bacterium | reverse complement strand
CCTCGCCGATTTCCGGAACGACCGCAGCGACTCCACGCGCGACGATCTCCTGCGGATACGACTGTCGTGAATCGATGACGTTGTAAACCGTCACGCCACCGCCAAAGCTTGGACGTTCGGTTCGAGATGCCTCGGGCTCGGTTTGTGTAGACCAGAGCGTGTGACCGTCTTCGTAGTTTCGAAAGACACGGTAATGGAAATCGAGTCCGAGCTTGCCGAGTTTCCAGAGTTGATAGGCGATGTCTTTGCCGGTGTAAGTGACGGTGCCATTGGACCGCACGATGATCTTGTCTGACTCGTGTTCGTCAGTGCCGGTATGCGATTCAAACGGCATGACCCAGCAGCCTGCGTGACGGCCTTCGGTTTCATAACGGATCACGCCGTTTGTCTTCATCAACTCGAAGGCGCGGTTCCAGAAGTGCAGGTGCAGAATGTCTGACTCACGGGCGAGCAGGTCGTAACGAATGCCGAGTCGCTCCATCGTGTCAAGAATGCATTCTACGTTGCGTGTGGCGACGTAGTCGGCGAGTTCTGCGATCGTGTTTCCGCCTTCTTCGAGCGCGTGAAGCACTTCGTTGCGCAGTTTCACCTTCTCCGAGTTCATGTCGCCGCCGGCATTTCCGTCGCGATAGAACAGACCGACTTTGGTGTAGAGATCCCAGCAGTAGTAGTCGAATGTATAGTCTTTGCTGAGCGAGGCGTCGAGAGCTCTGATTTGATCGAGATCCTTCTTTTCCAGATGTAAAAACCCAACGACGACGTCAGCTACCTGGACGCCTGTGTTGTCGATGTAGTTTTGGACCTCGATCCGATCGCCTGCAGCTTTCAGGATTCGAACAAACGTGTCGCCCAGGACAGCGTTTCGCACGTGACCGATGTGGGCTGCTTTGTTTGGATTGATACTCGTGTGCTCGACCATCTTTTTGGGTCGATCGAGACGTTCCTGATCCTGCTCGACTGGCCCAGCAAAGATGCCGAGCAGTTTCGCGCGATCGTAAAAGACGTTGATGTAGCCGGCGCCCGCGATCTCGACGCGCGATACTTCTTCAATGTCTTCGAGCTGAGTTTTGAGTTTTTCCGCAATCGCGCGTGGGTTCTGCTTTTCGCCCGTGGCTTGTTTGATCAGTTTTGCGAGCTCGAATGAGACGGGAAAAGCCAGATCGCCGAGTTCCGCACGCGGTGGAGTTTCGGCGTTAACCTGTGGCAGCTCGACACCGAACGTCTCCCGGGCCGCGCTGCGGATTCGCTGTTTCAGCTTTTGTTGCAGTTCAGTTAGGGTCATAGGACAAAAGCGCAGAGTATAGCAAAAATGATTCTATGGTGGTTTTTACAAGAAGATGGTTTCACAGGATTACAGGATTGACGAGATTTACATGTAAATCGTGCTAATCATATAAATCCTGTGAAGCAGTCAATCGGTTAATAGGCCCGACAAGTCGTATCTGATACCATCCGTCCGCATGCCAATCTCACCAGAATTGCGGCGGCGCTTTGCTGGAGCGCGGCGTGTCCTTGTGCTCACGGGCGCGGGGGTGTCGGCGGAGTCGGGTGTGCCGACGTTTCGCGGCGGTGGTAATACAGCCGTCTGGAAGGGAATTCCGTTCGACGTTATCTCTTCCGCGGAGATGCTCCAGCGTAATTTGCCGGCAGTCTGGGAGTGGTTCGATTACCGGCGCGACTTCATGGCAGGACTGATGCCCAACGCCGCTCACTACGAGATTGCGCATTGGCAGGAGCGCTTTCCCGAGTTCACGGTGGTCACACAGAATATCGACGGTTTGCATCAGAAAGCCGGTTCGCGTGACGTGATCGAATTGCATGGCAACATCTGGCGAGCGCGCTGTGTTGCTTGCCGCTCGTCCTATGATATGGCGTCCCGGGAAAAGCGTCCTGAAGCGTGTCTCGGATGCGGAGAGCCATTGCGACCAGACGTAGTTTTGTTTGGCGAGTTCCTGCCGCCGGGAGCATTTGAACTCGCGGCTGAACGCGCAGCCGCTTGTGAGCTGTGTATCGTAATTGGGACGTCCGGTCTCGTATATCCCGCTGCTGGTCTGCCTGAAATCGCGCGATCCGCCGGAGCGTTTCTCTGTGAGGTAAATCCGGAGCCGACGCCGTTATCACGGATCTGCGATGAGGTGCTGATGGGTAAGGCCGGCGGGGTCTTGCCGTTGTTCCGATCATGAAGACTCTTTACTTCGATTGTTTTGCCGGTGCGAGCGGCGACATGATACTCGGCGCCATGGTCGCGGCAGGAATAGATCCGGAATTTCTGCGCGCGCAGCTATCGAGCCTGCCCGTCACTGGCTTCAATATCAGTTTCGAAACGGTCAACCGGTCGGGTCTGAGCGCCACTTATGCGCGCGTCGAGACCGCTCACGAGCACACGCATCGCCACCTTTCGGACATTAAGCAGATTATCGAAGGCTCTGGTTTCTCCGACGCGGTGAAACAGCGTGCGACTCAGATCTTCACGCGTCTCGCCGAAGCTGAAGCGCGCGTTCACAACGAGCCCGTGGATTACGTTCACTTTCACGAGGTTGGTGCAATCGATGCCATCGTCGACGTCGTCGGCGCGGCAATCTGCTTCGACGCTTTGAAGATCGATCGTTTTGTTTGTTCGCCACTGCACGTCGGCAGCGGCATGGTCAAGATGGCCCACGGACAGTTTCCCATTCCACCACCGGCTGTTACTGAGCTGCTCAAAGGCGTGCCGTTCTACGCCACCGATATCAAAGGCGAACTGCTTACACCGACTGGCGCTGCGATCATCACGACAGTCTGTAGCGAGTATGGACCAATCCCGCAAATGACGACTGAGGTCACCGGCTATGGCGCCGGCACGCGCGAATACCACGACTTCCCGAATGTGCTGCGAGTCTTGGTTGGTGAAACTGAAGCAACCGGCGCGACCGATGAACGCCTGTGGATGCTCGAAACAAATCTCGACGACGCCTCACCACAGATCATCGGCCACGTGATGGACCGCGTGCTCGAACTCGGCGCGCTCGACTGTTTCTTTACGCCCGTGCAGATGAAGAAGAATCGGCCAGGCGTGCTGCTGTCGGTGCTCTGCAAGCGTGAAGAAAAAGAAGCAATGATGAAGTTGTTGTTTACGGAAACGACTACGCTCGGCGTGCGCAGTTATGAAGTTTCGCGACGCGCGCTTGAGCGAAGTGTCGTGAGGGTGGAAACGCAGTATGGACCGATCGATGTTAAAGTAGCTCATCTGGACGGTCGCGTAGTAAACGAGATGCCGGAGTTTGAGCAGTGCCGCACCGCTGCCTCGAAGGCGAACGTGCCTTTGAAGGTAGTGGAAGATGCCGCCCGGCTGGCTCTGGCAAAATTTCGCAACGGATAACACGGATGACTAAGCAAGTAGATTTAGAACGGATTAAGCAGGGCGTGCTTTTGATCCTCGAGGGCATCGGAGAGGATCCGGCCCGCCCGGGTTTGCAGGAAACGCCGCAGCGTGTGGCGGAGATGTACGTGGAACTTACTTCCGGGATGCGTGAAGACCCGACGCAGCACGTGATTCCGCTGCCGGGCGACAAACATGATGAAATGGTGATCGTAAAAGACATCTCGATCGCATCGTTATGCGAGCACCACCTCGCACCGTTTGTCGGCCGTTGTCACATCGCCTACATTCCGAAGGGTGGGCGCATTCTCGGGATCTCAAAACTGGCACGACTGGCGGAAACTTTCTCGCGTCGTTTACAACTGCAGGAGAGATTGACGACAGACATCGCAAACACGTTGTTCGAAGGGCTCAAGCCCCTCGGCGTGATGGTCGTGATCGAAGCTGAACATACTTGCATGACGCTTCGCGGAGTGAGAAAGGCTGACGCAAAGACCGTGACCTCCGCGCTGCTCGGTGGCTTCCGTTCCGACCCACGCACACGCGCTGAAGCCATGGCTCTGATAAAAGGAAGGGATTAGGCACAAAAAGACACAAAAGAGGAGATGAATACTTTCTACGTCACTACACCTATCTACTACGCTAACAGTCTTCCGCACCTCGGCCATCTCTACACGATGATCGTGGGCGACACAATCGCGCGCGCCAAACGTCAGCGCGGCGTCGAGACTTTTTTCCTGACCGGCACGGACGAACACGGCATTAACATCGAACGCGCTGCACAGAAAGCCGGACGCACACCTAAAGAGCAGTCTGATTACGTCGTCAGTTATTTCAAGAAAATGACGAACGAGTTTGGTTTGGACACTGCTCATGGCGGCTACGACATTTTCATGCGCACCACTGAGCCGTTTCACTACGAAGGCGTGAGCGAGCTCTGGCGCAGAATCGTAAAAGCGAAGACGCCGAAAGGTAACGACGCGATCTACAAAGGCCACTACGAAGGCTGGTTCTGTGCGCCGTGCGCCGAGTACAAAACTGAAGACGAGTACCAGAAACCAAAAAACGAGGGTGATCCGCCGACCTGCTTGATTCACGAGACGCCGCTCGATCGTGTGTCGGAAGAAAGTTATTTCTTTCGACTGTCAGACTACGACCAAGCGCTGTTGTCAGTGTATGAAACGCGGCCCGACTTCGTCAGACCCGAATCACGGCGAAATGAAGTGATGAGTTTTGTTCGCGGCGGGCTTCAGGATCTTTCGGTGAGTCGTTTGAAGACGTCGGTGAGTTGGGGCGTGCCGGTTCCGGATGATCCGGAGCACACGATGTACGTCTGGTTTGACGCGCTTACCAATTACATCACGGCGATCGGATTCGGAAATGAACATCAAGAGAAAGCTGTCGGGTTCGACAAGTTTTGGCCCGCGCTGCATCTCGTTGGGAAAGACATACTGCGTTTCCACGCCGTTTACTGGCCGGCATTTCTCCTCGCAGCGGGGATTGAACTGCCGCGCGCGATCGTCGCGCATGGAATGTGGGTCGATCCGAATGGCCGCAAGATGTCGAAGACGCTCGGCAACGTGATCGAGCTCGACGTTCTGCACAAACACTTTTCCATCGATGCGATCCGCTACTTCTGTCTGCGTGAGATGGTCTT
>DATNFX010000386.1:0-2293 GCA_035606195.1 Pyrinomonadaceae bacterium | reverse complement strand
TCCTTGTCGTGTGCTGTCAGGAAGATCCGATCGCGCGTCAACACCGGAGACGAATGGCCCGGCGGGAGTGTGGTCTTCCAAACGACGTTCTTGGTTGGTCCAAACTCGGTCGGCAAACCTTTGGTTTCAGAAACGCCGGTTCCATTCGGGCCGCGAAACTGTGACCAGTCGTCACTGGCCAGACTCGTTGGCACACACGCAAATAGGATCGCGACAAGAAGAATGATGAGCTTTGACATTGTTCTGGCTCCCTCGGAAAGTAAGCAGATAATAGCGCCTTCACGGTTCAGGGTAAATCTGTGTAATCTGTGTGAGGAAAGGAACCCCCAAGATGAAAACTCTCTTTCTCCTTTTGGCATTTGCTTCGTTTGCGCCTACGCAGACTCCGACGATGCAGAAAGATCGCCAGGTGCTACTAGACTTTCGCATCGACCGGAAACTAAACGACGTGAGGATTCCGGCAGCAACGCAAAGAAACGTTCTCTCAAAAGTCTTTCGCCGGTACCTGACTGACTCGAATCGTTGTAACTCCGAAGTCGATACGAGCAGGGGCACAGATCCACTAGCCGAGGCGCGCAAGGCCGGACAAATGGTGCCGTCCATTATCGACATGACGACCGGGAGTTTCACAGCGGCAAACCAAACTCAAACTCTTTACGTGATCTCTGTGAGTGAGTGCAACGCTTCGCATGCTGATAACTTCGGCACGAAGCGCGTCGCAATCTTCGCGGGCCAACAACTGGTTGCGGACGTCGACGCCGATTTCGCGAGCAGCATCGTGCGCAAGACCGATCTAAACAGCGACGGCATCGACGAGCTTTTAATGAACACCGGCGACATGTCAATGGGAACGCTCACTGAGATGGCCACGCTCGTTAGCTTTCAAGGTGGACGCCGCCGCGTAATCCAGGACTTTGGCGCGGTCGTTGAAGATTCCTGCGCTGCAGAAATGCCAAGCTCCACGTCGGAAGCATCAGTCATTTACATTTCAGACGTCGTTCCCGGCAATATGCCGAAGCTCACTCAGGAGAATTACAGTTCGAGCTGCCGTGGAAAGACAAGACATTGGCGACTCGTCTCGCGCGGCAAGCGGCAGTAAATTAAGATTGACTACGAACATTGGGAGGAAGAGATGGCAGAACTGTTGCAGGAATATACGACCGTTGTGACTGGGCCGGATGACACGACTTATACAGTGCGTAGTTACGGAGAAGAGCGAGCTGACGGAACATGGATCGGCTGGATTGAGTTTGAGCCGGATGATTCAACTAAGCCGACACTTGTGACCGATCAGGAAACGTCACAACCCAATCGCGTCGCTATTGAATACTGGGCTACTGGTCTGGAGTCCGTTTACTTCGAGGGCGCATTCGAACGCGCCAGATAGGCCGCAGATACACAGATTTAAAATGCAATTATCCCCATTGGTTGTGTGTTTGCTTTTTGTGATTCCGGCGTTTGGGCAGCAGAAGCCGAAGCAGATCGTTATTGCCGCGAGCACTGTTTTCGACGGCAAGGGCGGTGTCGTTCATAACACGCGCATCGTTATCGAAGGCTCCAAGATCGTTCGGATCGATCCGAAGGCTGGACCGGTCGATTACGATCTGCGCGGTCTGACGGTGTTGCCGGGTTGGATCGATAGTCACGTCCACATCACCTGGATTTTTGGACCTGACGGTAAAAGCGCTGGCGGAGGCGGCACGTCACAATTTGCTGCCGAGGCCGCCGCCGCTAACGCAAAAGTCACGTTACTGGCCGGCTTCACCACGGTGCAGAGCGTTGGCTCGCCAGCCGATATACCCCTGCGCGATGCGATCGCAAAAGGAACTCTGCCCGGTCCCCGAATTCTCACTTCTGCTCAACCACTCTTCGGCCAGGGCGCTCAGACCGGCACGCCCGACGAGATTCGCGCCTTTGTAAGAAAACAAAAAGAAGCCGGTGCTGACCTGATCAAGATCTTCGCCGCCGGCAGTGTTCGCCGCCCCGAGATGTGGTTGTCGCAGGAACAGCTAAACGCCGCTTGCGATGAAGCGAAGAAACTCGGCTTGCGTACTCTCGTTCATGCTTACAAAGACGCGGTCGGTGCAGCCGTTCGCGCCGGATGCACTCAGGTCGAACATGGAACGCTCGCGAGCGACGACGATTTGAACTTACTGGTTAAGAAAGGCGTGTGGCTCGATCCGCAAGCGGGACTGGTGATGGAAAATTATCTGACTAACAAGGACAAGTTCCTCGGCACGCCAGGCTTTCCCGAAGAAGCGTTCACCACTATCAAAGAGATAATCCCGTCGTA
>DATNFX010000385.1:0-4139 GCA_035606195.1 Pyrinomonadaceae bacterium | reverse complement strand
TTTCCCCTGTCAACGCTTCGCCGCCACTCTTACGAGCGCCGCCGCATGACTCGGGGTCGTTATGGTTGGCTAGTCCTTTAACGTATGACTCTTTCATTCACTACAACTTGCCGGTTTATCCCGGCGCACTGAGGCAAAGCCTCACAGGATCACGACCATCGTCCCTTCGGGGATTTGGTCGTAAAGCTTTTGAATGTCGTAAATGTGCATCACGACGCAGCCCCAGGAAAGATGACGCGGACCGTTGTTGTCCCACTCCTTGATCCAGCCGTGAAAACCGATGCCGCCGCCGAGCTTCGTGGTTTGGAGTGTGGCGGCTCGGTTTTGCCAGGCTGACGTGATCGCCGTTTGCTGCTGTTGCGAGATCATCTGCTGCGATGCGCCTCGGTCCGCGTCGTACTTGTTTGGGTAGTTAATCTTGATCCAGTGCCCGCCGTAATACGCACCGTATGGTCCGTCGAAACTGCCGCGATGTTTTTGAATCACGAAGTACATACCCTTCGGGGTCTTGTTGTCTCCTTCGACTAGCTTCTGGCCCTTGCTTTGACCAAAACTCACGTCGTACTCCTGACTCAAAACACCCGCCTGATAGAACCTCGCTTTGTAACCTTCCTGGTCCACGACGATCAGCTTCGCTTCTTTCTGTGGCACGAAGAGTTTGCGATGGTCGTTAATGAACGCGCTGGGCGCGGCATAGTGTTCCTTCACCCACGCTTCGTTCTTCCCGTTTGACGACGGCCAGTAAGTTGGCGACAGGCTGTCGTCCCAACGCAATTCCAGGTGCAGGTGCGGGGAGTACGTTTTGTCGGGATCCTGGCCGATAGTTGCGATTACCTGCCGGCGCTGCACGACGGCGCCTTCTTTTACCTTGATCTCATTCAGGTGAGCGTAGAGTGAAATGATCTTGCGGTGTTCGTGGTTTTCATAGAAGTGATGTTCGACGGTTATGACATTGCCCCACAAGCGGCCACAGTTTTGGGCAAACGTGACGCGGCCATTCGCGACTGCATGAACGTCCTGGCCCAGATCGGTGTTGCCGCCGCCGTTGCCATTCCAGTCCTCGCCAGTGTGAATACCGAGCTGATAGTTTTCTGCGAAGTGAGTATCAATGCGCCATCCGTTGTATTCGATGCCGGTCGCAAGGTCCTTGTATAAACCTTTGGCGTTAGCATCGCCCACAGGAAAATCGAAACCGTCAGCTGGCGGGATGTTTGTGTTTAGATAAGCGTCAAAGACATTTGTCGAAGTTGGCCGCGGATGTGAGGGGTTACTGCGAGCGGGCCGCTGGCACGCTTGCACGCAGAGCATGAGCAGAATCAGAACGGCCGTTGAGAGAAGTCCGAGATCATTCCTGGATCGGGTCAGTACAGGGAGGGGTACCGACCTGGTCGGTGATGAGCATGCGAGATTTTTCATGATTCTTGATCCTACGATTCGACCAGGTCGCTACCGCTTGCTGTACTGACCCGATCCGAGCGTAATCGTGATATAAAGGAGCCCACCACTCTTGTTACCGACTTTCGTCGCCATGGCTCTGAGCTTAATAATTCTTTGGTTTTTACTCTCGCCTCTTTCTTTCAATTCGCCACAGGACGCAACCCTGGCTCAACGTTACGAGGCGGCCCAGCAGTTAGCGCGCACCGGTAAACTTGCTGAGGCAGAGACTGAGCTCAAAGCAATTCTGGCTGCACAATACCGCCGGCTCATGAAAACGTATGGAGCGCTCATGAATCGTGAACGAGCGCTCGAGGCAGCAGAAGCAGCAGCGAATTATCAATCAACGGACAGCGATCTTCTGATTGAGTTGTCCATGGCTTATCTGGAGGCAGCGCAGTTCGACAAAGCACTCGACCCTCTCCTCAAAGCTGCCCAACTGCAACCGAACAACCCGGACGTTCATAGAACTTTAGGCAAAACCTACTTTGCTCTCGGCGATTACGAAAAATCCGCCAGAGCGCTCGAAGTAGCCGTGAAGCTTGAGCCGAAAGACTTCAACACTAGTTTCACTCTCGCAATTACGTATCTACAGCAACGCCAGTTCACTGACGCAAGACGTGTTTTTGATTCCATGATTACTGAGTTTGGTGAGCAGCCGCAGATTCACATCGCCATCGGCAGAGCTTTTCGTGAAGCTGGCCGCCTGCCTGAAGCAATCGACGAGTTCAAGCGAGCCATCGCTTTGAATTCACAGTTTCCGGGCGCTCACTACAATCTCGGCTTAGCATATCTCTGGAACGAAGGCGCCTCAGCAGTGGCCAGTGCCGAGGGAGAGTTCAAGATTGAGTTAGCTGCAAATCCAAACGACTTCTTCAGCAACTACTATCTCGGAATCACTTGCATCTTTCAAAGAAAATGGGAACCGGCAATCGACTTCCTGACGACGGCCTCTCGAATTCAGCCGAACAATCCCGATCCCTATTTCCAGTTGGGCCAAGTTTATCAGGAATTAAAGAAACACGATCAGGCAATAAATGTGCTCACGAAAGCTATTGACCTGAATCCGAACCTCCCTCACAACAAGTTCCAGGTCACGACTGCACATTACCGGCTCGCACAGTCTCTTTTCCAAACAGGACAGACCGATGCGGGCCGGAAAGAGTTGCAAGTGGCATCTGAGCTGAAGGCACGCGCGTTCGAGATGACCCAAAGTCTTAGTGCCAAACAATCGACAATGGGTGCATCCAGACTACCCGATGAAAGCGATCAGACGCCTCGCGCAACCGAGACTCAGAATTCTTTGGACGCAAAGACACGCTCAGAGCTCGAAGCAAACGAAGCGTATTTAACGAAGATTATTTCAGCTCTTCATAACAGTCTGGGACTTGTGCAGGCAGGACGGCAGAACCTTACCGGCGCCGCAGTTGAGTTCCGGCTCGCGAAAAAGTGGAATCCTCAACAGGCGGGCTTGGATTACAATCTCGGGCTCGCGTACTTTCGCGCGGAGTTGTACCGGGAAGCATTGGCGCCGCTCGAGAGTGAGATCAAATCGAATCCGGCAAACACCCAGGCAAGATGGCTATTAGGTCTCAGCTATTTCAACACTCGTGATTATTCAAAAGCTGCCGAGCTCTTGCATGACGTTCTGTCTTCCGGATCAACGAACGCAGAGCTTTACTACGCACTTGCATCATCATTAATCAAGCAACAAAAGATCGATGCCGCGCAGCAAGCAATTGAGCAAATGGCTGTGCTGACTGGTACAACGCCTCGCCTCTACGTCTTACGAGGTCAGGTACAGTACGCAACTGGGAATATCGAAGGTGCAATTTCCAATCTGGAAACAGCAGTGAAGCTTGAGCCTGAGAATGCAGATTTTCATTATGAGCTGAGTCTCGCTTATATCGCCGCGGGACGACGTGAGGAAGGCAAACGCGAGAAAGACACGTTCGATAGGCTCAAAAAGCAAACACCTCAGTAAACCATCCACAGATTACACAGATTTTTAATTTATCAATCTGTGTAATCTGTGGATAAGAAAACAAGGAAACCGAATTTGTCATTCCTACTGGCCGCATTTCTGGCAGTCGTTCAGTTCACCGACATAACAAGCCAATCCGGTATCACCTTCAAACATGCGCTGTCGCCGGAAAAGAAGTACATCGCCGAATCGATGAGTGGCGGCGTAGCGCTTTTCGATTATGACAACGACGGCTATCTGGATATCTTCTTCGTCAATTCACTCACCGTTGAGTTGCTCAAGGCGAACAAGAAAACCCGCAGTGTGCTATATCGCAACAACCATGATGGAACGTTTTCCGATGTGACTGACAAAGCAAGAGTGGGCGATGTTGGTTGGGGAATGGGCTGTGCTGTCGGCGACTTCAATAACGACGGTTTTGATGATCTCTACGTCACGAGTATAGGTCCCGATCACCTGTTCAAAAACAACGGAAATGGCACGTTCACCGACGTCACACAGAAAGCCGGTGTGAGCGACCCGCGCTTCTCCACGGGAGCGGCTTTTCTCGATTACGACAACGACGGCAAACTCGACCTTTTCGTTACCAACTACGTCGACTTCAACATAAATAACTTGCCTACTTTTGGCGAAGGTCCGACCTGTCAGTTCAAAGGCGTTCCCGTGCAGTGTGGGCCACGGGGATTACCCGGCGCAGGTGATTCCCTCTTTCACAACAATG
>DATNFX010000384.1:0-5264 GCA_035606195.1 Pyrinomonadaceae bacterium | reverse complement strand
GACCGCGCGGCGCCGGAGGCAATCGCAGCGCTCGTCAGCCTGGTAGTCCGGAATCATCACAACCCGTCGCTTTTGAACAGTGCGCTACAAGTGTTGGCGGCGAGTGAGGTTGATACTCTCTCGCCGTTACTGGAGTTACTCAAAGATCCCGATCCGGCTCTGCGGATGCAGGCAGCGCTGGCTTTAGGCGATCAAGGAAGTGATCGAGCAGTCGCCGGATTATTTGAGGCGCTCAGTGACGAAGACACTAACGTTCGGTATCACGCGATCGAAGCGCTGGGCAAGCTGAAGGCAACGGACGCCGTGGATGCGCTAGTCGAGGTCGCTGAGTCAAGAGACTTCTTCCTTAGCTTTGCAGCACTCGAAGCCCTCGCAAAGATCGGCGACGCGCGTGTTGCGCCAAAGATACCGCCGTTTCTCGAAGATGAATTTCTACGGGATCCTGCGATTAGCCTGTTGGGCCAACTCGGTGACGACAGTGCTGTCGGACCACTGACGGCATTATTGAATACACCATCTGCGCCGACCGAGCAGATTGCGAATGCGCTCGCCGCGCTCCGCGATCGATATGAGGAGCAGTATGCCGAAGGTGCTTACATCGCGGAGCTGGCTAATCGTGAAATTTCGCCCACGGGGTTTCAAAACTTGATTGATGCGGCGGCGCTGGCGCCCAGTAAAGAAAACCTGCGCTCGATTGCGTTGGTTCTGGGATGGCTCAAGCGTGCCGGCGTGGATCGTGCGCTCACGCGATTGATGGGTCGTGTCGACCTGCGTGACGAGATTATTGAAGCGTTCGTGCGACATGGCTCTGCGACTGTCGAGCTACTGATCGGACAGTTGACATCGGAAGACCTCGAAATAAGACGATCGGCAGTTGTGGCGCTCGGGCGTATCGGCGACTCGACCGCAACGGCAGCGCTCGTTGAGACTCTCGAGGATGAGTCTTTGTCCATCGATGCCGCGAATGCGCTCGGCCAGATCGGAGATGCGCGTGCAGTCGAGGGACTTGTGAATCTGATTGGTAACCCTGACGCTTCGGCCCGGCAGGCTGCTGTCAGCGCGCTGAATTCGCTCACTTTGCCGTCAATGTCGGAACGTATTATTCCGCTTCTACATGACCCAGATCCGAACGTTCGAGAGTCGGCCGTGAAGATTGCCGGCTACTTTGGATATCCAGAGGCGGCTGCGGCATTGCTGGAACTGAGTCACGACTCAAACGAGCGAGTCAGGTGTGCGGCGCTCGAACACCTGCCGTATGTCGACGACGAGCGCGCTCTGGACGTTCTTGTGCACGCAATGAAAGAAGAAACACCGAATGTTCGGGCTGCTGCGGCCCGTGCGTTGGGTCACATGTTTGCACCGGAGGCGGTACAACCGTTGATCGAGGGACTCTCAGATGAAGATGTTTGGGTGCGCTATTTCAGCGCGCGGGCGCTTGGGCGCATAAGGTCCGAGAATAGCGTTGAGGCGCTGAAGAGAGTTGTTGAAAAAGAGAAGTTCAACCACGTGCGCATTGCGGCCCTTGATTCGCTGGGGCAGATCGGCGGCGAGCGTATCGCGGGGATTGTTGGCGAACTGGTTAAAGATGACGATCCGGACGTAGCGCATGCAGCTAAGGGCGCATTGGGGAAGAGTGAGGCATCCACAGATTACGCAGATTAAATCGGTGTAATCTGTGGATAGGTTTCGATGCTATCGCGTTCACAAAACTTGGCGTTGCCCGAGGGGACGACGGCGCTGATTCAAAGCTTGATCAGTGAACGCACCGGAATGTCCTTCGACAACGGCAAGCGTGATCTGCTGATCGATAAGCTTTCGGCGCTCGTCATCGATCGAGGTTTCAGCTCATTTCTCGATTACTACTATCTGCTGAAATACGATGCTTCTTCGCGCGCGGAGTGGCTAAACGTTATGAACGCGCTCTCGGTCCAGGAGACGTATTTCTGGCGAGAATTCGATCAAATACGGGCCCTCGTCCAAACGCTGGTGCCACAGTGGCTGGCAAAGAATCGGGGTTCGACGTTGCGGATCTGGTGTGCAGCGTGCGCGACGGGCGAGGAGCCATTGACGATTGCCATCGCACTGAACGAAGCTGGGTTGTTCGAACGTGCTTCAATCGAGATTCTGGCCAGCGACGCGAGTTCAAAAGCGATCGGGCGAGCGACCGCGGGCATCTATCGAGCTCGTGCGTTCCGAAACCTGCCGCTTGATTTGCGCAATCGTTATTTCACGGAGGAAGATTCAGTCTGGCGCGTGAGAGGCGACATACATTCACGAATCAAGTGGAGCCTTGCAAATTTGATTGATGAGAGCCAGATTGCGCCCCTGGCATCATCCGACTTTATCTTCTGTCGAAATGTTTTCATCTACTTTTCAGAAAGCGCCATCGGCCGGGTCGTCCGTTCCTTCGCCAGGCATATCCGGCCGCCCGGTTACTTGTTTGTCGGCGCTGCCGAATCGTTATTGAGACTGACGACGGATTTCAACCTGATCGAGATTGACGACGCTTTCGTGTACGTGAAGCGCGAGCGAGTGGTTGATTAACTATAGGCGGAGCATCGATGAATCGAGTCTTACGAGTAGTGGTGGTTGACGATTCTGCTTATGTGCGGAAGGTCGTCAGAGAAATACTCTCGCGTAGTCCTTTTGTCGAAGTTGTCGGAACGGCACGCGATGGTCGGGAAGCATTGGACCTCGTGGCCCAGCTCGATCCGGACGTGGTTACATGCGATCTGATCATGCCGGAGCTTGACGGTGTCGGTTTTGTACGCGAACAGATGCAGCGACGACCTGTGCCGATCATTATCATGAGCATCGCGAACGAGACTGCCGAAGCTGCGCTGACGGCTCTCGATGCCGGCGCGATTGATTTTGTACAGAAGCCGACGGCGCTTGCGAGTGAAAAGATTTTTGAAGTCAGCGCTGAGTTGATTGAGAAAGTCAAAGCGGCCGGCCAGATCGAGCGGAACCGAATTCCAAATACACCGCTGCCGGCGATCGCGACGGTTAGCGACCCGGCGACGAAGATTGCCGGAAATCATTCGGTAGACCTGGTCGTGATTGGCATTTCGACTGGTGGCCCACAGGCACTGAAACGCTTGATACCGCAGTTGCCGGCAGATTTCCCGGTTCCGGTTTTGATGGTGATGCATATGCCGGTCGGTTATACAGAGATGTATGCCGCGAAATTGAACGAGTTATCTCAGCTGGAAGTTAAAGAGGCAGCAGAGGGGGACGAGATCAAACCGGGTCGTGTCTTCCTCGCGCCCGCCGGGCGTCACCTGTTCGTCAAGCGCGAATCAAGCGGCAAGGTCGTGACACACCTCGACGCGAGGCCCTTTAATACGTTGCACAAGCCTTCAGTCGACGTGCTGTTTCAATCAGTGGCGGAAGTGTGCGGGCATAGAGTTTTGGGTGTGGTGATGACGGGCATGGGTTCGGATGGAAAGCAGGGTGCGGCGTGGATTAAATCGCAGGGCGGTCTTGTCTTCACGGAAGCAGAGAGTAGTTGTGTGGTGTATGGTATGCCCTCAACTGTAGTCGAAGCCGGATTGAGCGATAAAAGCGTCGCTCTGGAAGACATGGCTCGCGCGATTAGGGAGGTCGTATGAGACCAAAGATTCTGATCGTGGACGACTCGTCGCTTTCACGAAGAACTTTGCGACGAATTCTCGAAACCGCCGAATACGAGATCGTGGAAGCGGACGATGGAATGGTGGCTCTGGAAACTTACTTTCTTGAAAAACCAAGTCTCGTCTTACTCGATCTCGTCATGAAAGGAATGTACGGACTTGATGTGCTTGTGAAATTGCGTGAGATGGACCAGCAGGCAAGGGTGATAGTGGCGAGTGCTGATATCCAGAGTTCTACGCGCAGGATGGTCGATGAAGCTGGTGCACTGGGCTTTATAAACAAGCCCTTCATTTCCGAACAAGTGCTCGCCACTGTAGAAGCCGCGCTCAAGGAAGGAGCCATAGGTGAAACTAACTGAGCGGCAGACTGATGCGCTTGCCGAGCTCATCAACATTGCGTTCGCGCGTACAGGCGCAGCCCTGTCGGAACTGACCGGGCATCGCGTATTGCTCAATGCGCCCGAAGTTGCCGTTTATCGCAGTGAAGAGTTGCGCGGAGCGCTGGCAAAGTTTGTTCCCGGAGACATAGCTTCGATTCATCAGGTCTTTGCCGGGCCAGTCGCGGGCGATGCGTTGTTGTTGTTGAACTATGCGGGCGCCGTGCAGCTCACGGACTTGCTCACGGATGAAGACCAGCCGTCTGTTTTTCTCGACGAATCAGCTCGAGAAGTACTGACGGAAGTGGGTAATATTCTTTTAAATGCTTGTCTCGGAATGTTTGGAAATCTGCTGAACGTGCATGTGACGTTCTCGGTGCCGCGGCTGCATCTCGAAACACTCGAAGAGTTGATCGACTCTACGACGTCAGACAAAACCGAGATGCATTATGCCCTTGTGGTCTACACGGCATTCCAAATCCGCGATAGCTCAGTGAAGGGATTCCTCGTGATCGTGTTGAGCGTCGCCTCCCTCGATCGTTTGATCCAGGAAGTCGACGTCTGGGAGGCGCAGCAGGGCAGATGACGGCTAAGGGTAGGTGACGCCTAAGGGTAGTGAGATACTTAGCGATCCGTTTTTACGCCGAAGGCGTTCGCTAATTCTAGCCCAGGGTTGGAGCGCTTCGCTCCAACCCTGGGACTAATCAAGCGAAGCCCTAAACCCTGAAAGGGTTCCTCTTGCGGCGAACCCTTTCAGGGTTGAGACGAAGATGAGAATTTGATCCCAGGGTTGTCGCTGCGCTCCAACCCTGGGCTGAGGTCAGCCAACGCCTTCGGCGTTTATTTGTATGGCACAGACTAGTCCAAAAGAGACATTGCTTAACGCTGCGATCTTGCACTGGATGCACGAACTCGCGGCGCAGGGGATTGTCCTGACTGATGGCGAATTGAATATCGTCGAGTGGAATAACTGGATGGAAGAGCACACGGGCAAACGTGCTCAGGAAGTTATCGGCAGGAATCTGCTCGAGCTGTTTCCGGAGTTGATCGAACGCCGACTCGATCGACATTACAAGTGGGCCCTGGAAGGCCAGGTAAGAGTGTTGTCGCAAGCGCTGCACGAATATCTGATTTCGATGCCGGTGGTTTCCGGCGAACACGGCTACCCGCAGATGCAGCAGGCGGTGCGAATTTCACCGTTGAGTCGTGATGGTCGCGTAATTGGAACGTTGACGATTATCGAAGACGTCACCGA
>DATNFX010000383.1:0-6610 GCA_035606195.1 Pyrinomonadaceae bacterium | reverse complement strand
CATTGTTTAGTAGACCGATCGTCGCGCCGTAGAGATCCTGCGAAGCGAGCACTGTCGATCCGGCCTTGAGATCACACGCGAGCAACGCGGCGTGGACGGCAGCCATACCGGTCGCATACGCACACGCAGTCGCGCCTTCTTCCACTTCGCGCACCGCCTCTTCGAGTGCTGCGGTCGTCGGATTGCCGTAACGCGTGTAGACGAAACCCTGCTTCTCTCCGCCGAAGACCTGATCCATCTCCTGCATCGTCTCGTAGGTGAACGTTGCGGAGGCATAGATCGGAGTCGAAACAGGCATCGCGTCCGGCAATGCTCGCCGTTCTCCACTGTGTACAAGTTTTGTGCTGATATCTCGCTTGGTATCGCTGCTCATTGGTTAATCATGATCGAGGTAGCGCTCGCCACCATCACAAAGCACGGTCACTACCACAGCCGGTTCCCGCAACGATGCCGCTACTCGCCAGGCAGCAAAAACGTTGGCTCCGGAACTCGGGCCGACCAGCAATCCTTCTTCTCGGGCTAATTTACTGGTCATTAATAACGCATCTTCGGTAGCAACTTCCAGCGTTTCGGCGACAAGCGACTGATCGAAGATTCCGGGCGTGATGGCGGTGGCCATGTGCTTCAGACCTTCGAGACCGTGTAACGGCGACTCGGGTTGGACCGCAATCGTCTTGATGTCCTGGTTTAATTCGTGCAAACGTCTCGAGACGCCCACAAATGTGCCGGAGGTTCCGAGTCCTGTTACGAAGTGCGTCACTCGACCTTCAGTCTGTTCCCAGATCTCGGGCGCGGTAGTTTCATAGTGAGCTAGCCAGTTGGCGTCGTTGTTGTATTGATCCGGATAGAAATATCGTTCCGGGTTTTCAGCAAACAGCTCGCGTGCGATTAGCTGGGCGCCGTCGGTCGAAAGCATCGGATCTGTTTCCACGATCTCGACACCATAGCTCCGCAGGATTCGTTTGCGCCCGGAGCTGGCGTTCTTCGGGAGGCAAACCTTGACCGGGTATCCGCGCGACGCGCCAATCATCGCGTAAGCAATCCCGGTGTTACCGCTCGTCGCATCGATAATCGTCATTCCGGGCTTCAGTTTGCCGCTCCGTTCACCTTCGAGAATCATCGAGAGCGCGGCGCGGTCTTTTACTGAGCCGCCCGGATTCAGATGCTCTGCTTTCGCAAAGACCTCGACGCCACGACTTAAATCTGTATCCAACAGTCGCAAGCGTAAGAGAGGCGTGTGACCGATGTTGGCTTCTACTGTTCCCGGCTCAACCCCGACCTTCCAACTGTCTAAAACATCCAGATGCATAACGGTCCCCGGTTCGAAATAAAAACCGGTCGCAACTTCGAAAATTGCGACCGGTTCGGCTTTGAATTCTGCTGGTGGTTAGCTTATGTGCTACTCCTGCCCGCAAACGGCCTCTCGGTCGGGGTGCGATAACACCACTGACAGTAGAGACAACATGCGCAGGCCTTCATCATCATGACGTGGAAAACTATAGGCGGCGCTCTTTTGACTGTCAAGCCGGGTATCGTTACTCTTCGCATATGTCTACTCTATGGCCATCATTATCGCTTGAAGCGTGGGAGGACACGCGTGCCACCCTACACATGTGGACGCAGATCGTGGGCAAAATTCGTCTGGCGCAAACGCCGCTCGTGAATCACTGGTGGAACGTGCCGCTCTACGTTTCCGCTCGTGGATTAACAACCACGGCGATGCCTTACGAGGAGAGATTCTTCGAGATGGAGTTTGACTTCATCGACCACAATCTCGTGACTAAGTGCAGTGACGGGACGACTGCGCTCGTGCCGCTGGAACCGAAGTCTGTGGCGACGTTCTACCGCGAGACGATCGCGGCGCTCGGCAAGCTCGGGATTGAAGTTCACATCTGGAAGACGCCGGTTGAGATACCGGATCCGATTCCGTTCGATCAGGATGAGCAACATGCTTCGTACGATCGTGAGTATGTCGAGCGGTGCTGGCACGTGCTGCGGGCGTCAGAGCGAGTGATGCAGGAGTTTCGATCGCGTTTTATCGGCAAGAGCAGTCCGGTGCATTTCTTCTGGGGTAGCTTTGATCTCGCAGTCACGAGATTTTCAGGAAGACCCGCACCGGCGCGTCCCGATGCCGATCCGATCACGCGTGAAGCGTACTCGCATGAGGTTATCAGTCACGGCTGGTGGCCGGGTCAGGGACCACTCGGAAAACCCGCGTTTTACTCATACACCGCCCCCGCGCCTGACGGCTTGAGCGAAGCAAAAGTGCACCCGGGATTCTACAGCAAGGATCTGGGGGAGTTTTTATTGTTGTACGACGATGTGAGAACCGCCGCCGATCCCGATGGGGCGTTGATGCAATTCATGCAAAGCACCTACGAGGCAGGAGCGACGCTCGCAAAGTGGGATCGGTCTGCACTAGAAAGATAAATCCATCCACAGATTACACAGATAATCTGCGTAATCTGTGGATTGCTTGCTAAAACTTGAAGCGCACACCTAACTGAACCTGCCGCTCACCGAGAAACGTTCGTGGACCACCAAACGGCGTCGATATCGCAGGGTTCGTTAACACCAACGCCGACGAACTCGCAATCCCATATCGCCCGGTGTTGACGGTCGCCAGATTCGATCGATTGAACAGGTTGAACGCCTCAGCTAGAAAACTCACACTGTATTTCTCCGTGAACTTGAACTCCTTCGTCACGCGAGTATCGAAGATGTAAATGCTCGGCGTCGTGAAACCATTACGCCGCGTTCCAGGCACGCGGTCAGTGCTTGGATTACCATCGCGATTCGCGTCACCCGCGATCAAAGCCGAATACGCAAATCCCGATTGCAGCGTGATGATTCCGGAGAACGTCCAATGGCTCAGCAGTTGTCGCGCAAACGCATTGTCCTGCTGGACCAGGCCGATCTCGTAAACCGGACTGAGCACTAGACGATGCCGGATGTCGAGATCGCTGCGACCCCAGTCCGCATTGATGTCGAGGTTGTTTTGCAACCCCTTCGCATCGTCAGCACCAACGACGACCATCGTCTGATCCGGTCGATTATCGGTTGTGTCTGAGAACGTGTAAGCCGCTATGAATTGTAAGCCACGCGTGAAGCGACGCTTCAACTCCATCGCGAGTGCGTTGTAACGCGAATCTGCAGTGCTTTCAAACAAGCTGATTCTCGCAAACCCCGGTATCGGACGCGCGGTTGGATGTCGCAGCACTGTAAACGTCTGTCCCGACGGATCGGTGACGGTAGTCGGAACCGGTGTGCCCAGGTTGATGTCGCGTGTGCGGCTCAGATGAACGCCGCGGAAGTACAGATAACTCACCGACAAACTCGTATTCGCAAACAACTCCCGCTCGACGCCGAGACGTCCCTGCTGCACGTAAGGCTGCGCGTAATCCTTCGCAAACAGGTAAAGACTCGGATTGACGCCGCCCGCACTCGGCGGCGCGCTAAAGATATTCGGATAGGTCGGACACGGGTTGCTGGGTGTGGTCGTGCAGGTCAAACTCACGCCCGTTACCTGTATGCCGTTTTGCGAATGTGATGTACCGAGCATGATCGCCGGCGTGCGTCCGAAGAAAATTCCGTAACCACCACGCACCACGGTCTTTTCGTCAAAGGCATAACTGAAGCCAAAACGTGGGCCAAAATTGTTGTTGTCGCGAACCGGCGTCGTCGTCTTCAAGCCGACTGCCGCCAACGCAGCACTCGGATTACTCACTGTCGGATCGGCAAGATCCTGAAAATCGTAACGCAAACCGAGATTCAGCGTGAGCTTCGGGCTGACGCGCCAGTCGTCCTGAAGAAACAGGCCATACTCATTCAGATCCGGATGGGTAGTGCCGCCGGAGGTTCCCGGACCGGGAAAATTCTGCGTGAACGAAGCGGGCGTGTTTGACGCGAACAGCGCGTAAGAGTTGAAAGTAAACTGGCCGCTGAATAGACCGGGGAAGAAGTTGAAGACGCGATCGAAATTGAGATCCGCGCCCCATTTCAGACTGTGCTTGCCGTGTGTGTAACTGACAACATCGATGAACTGCACACGCTTGATCGTCGTTTCGCGCGGGCTGAAATTGTTTCTTCCGAGCTGCAGAAATCCGCCGCCTGTTTGAATGCGCGCCTCAGTGACGTCGCTGTTGGCTTCGCCCGGCTCGCGGTCACGACCAAATTGGAAACGAAAGTCATTGACCACTTCCGGCGTTAACGTGGAGATCCATGAACCCGAGAACGTGGTCGTCTTCGCCACACTGTTGCCGGAATGTTCTTCAACACTCAACGGGCCGCCGTTTTCGTTGTTGTTGCCGGTGAAGTTCTGTTGATTGAAACGCAACACCAGTTGGTTTGAGTTGTTCAGCCTGATGTCAGACTTGGCCATGAACACGTTCTGGTCGCGTCCGATTTGATAGGTCTGCATCTTCGGCGCGAGCAGGTTCTGAATGCTCGCGGGCTGTGCGAAGAAGTTTGGCGCATCAACGACGTTGGGAATATTCGAACGCTGCCCGTCGTATGCAAAGAAGAAGAAGGCCCGATCTTTCTTGATTGGACCACCGATCGTTCCGCCGAATTGATTAATCTGCGACTTGGGCCGTTTGGCGTTGCGCGCAGTCAGGATCGGCGTGTTGGAGTTCAATGCTTCGTCGCGGAAAAACTCAAACGCGCTGCCGTGCCAGTCGTTTGTTCCCGATTTGGTTACGACATTGATTACCGCACCCCCGGCACGACCAAACTCTGCCGAGAATCCGTTTTGATTGACCTGAAACTCCTGCACCGATTCTTCTGAAAACTGGTACGGCGGTCGTGTACCCGTACGGCCGAATGATTGGCCGAAGAACGTGTTGTTATTGTCGGCGCCGTCGACCTGTAGACTGTTGAGAGTACCTTTCTGACCGCCGACTGCGAGATCGCCCTGGCGCGTCGGATCACGCACGACGCTTGGCGTCAGAGTCGCGAAGTCGAGAAAGTTTCGGCCGTTGACGGGCAGGTTCTGAATAGCGCGCTCGTTAACGACTGAGGAGATCGATGTCCGGGTTGTTTCCACGACCTGGCCTTCAGCGGAAACGTCAACCATTGCTACTGTCGCATTGCCGACTGATAACTGAATGTCGAGTGGCGTCTGGCCGCCGACTGTAACGATCACATTCGTGAAATTCGCCGGCACAAATCCCTGCGCGCCGCTTGTTTCGACTTTATAGGCGCCGGGCGGGAGAAAGACGATTCGATAGACGCCTTCATCGTTGGTCTGCGCAGTCTTTTGTAGACCAGTGGCGAGGTTGGTGGCCGTGATCGTGACGTTTGGTACGGAGGCGGCGTTAGGGTCGGTTACGCGACCTTCGATGTTTCCGGTGTTTGCTTGTGATTGGGCTAGAACAATAAGAGAAGCGGATAGAAGTGTAGCGATCAGCAGGGGGAGCCTGAACAACATGATTTTTTTCCTTTAGTTGGAGACAGGATTGTCCCGTGTGAATCCTGTCTAAGTTTTTAGCGGGCGCCACAGGGCCGCGAGTCGCTTTCCACTCGCCGTCTGTAGCAAACTCATCACGCCCATATATCCGAACCCGAAAAAGAACAGCAGCAGGAAGGGGATCGTGCCCCACATGTGGAGACGAGCCGAGTAAGCGATTGCGAGGAGAAAATACAAAGCGAAACTCAATTCGAGCAACGGCAATAGACCGCGTTTGCGTTTGTACTTCTTGCGTTTCCAGGTAGCGTCGGTAGTGTCCTCGACCCGATACTTCGGCGTTCGCACAAACTCCGACTTCACACCCAACAGCGCTTCCAGAACCGCGCGTGCATTTGAAAACGCGAGGCCAATACCAAGACCCATCACAAGCGGCAGGTGCAACAGTCGCGGCGCGCGCTTCTCGTCGAGATACCAAACTGCCGAACCATAAAACAGCACCACCGAGATCGATGAAAAGAAGAGCAGCGGCAGATCCAAAACCATCAGGTGATAGAACGGCTGGTTATAACGCACCAGTAACAACGGAAACTGCAAAAAGCTCGCGACGATCATCAGCGGATAACTTATGTTGCCGGTCAAACGGAAAAACATCTCCAGCTTCACGCGAAACGGAAGCGGCGCCAGCCAGATGCGCGGATAAAGTTTGATACCAACCTGCATCACGCCCTTGGCCCAACGTCGCTGTTGCGCTTTGAACGCATTTATCTCAACCGGAATTTCGGCGGGCGCTTCCTCGTCGAGGAGGTAAACAAACTTCCATCCCATCAACTGTGCACGGAAACTCAGATCGGTGTCTTCAGTTAGCGTATCGTGCTGCCAGCCGCCGCTCATCTCGATCGCTTGTCGTCGCCAGATACCGGCAGTCCCGTTGAAGTTGAAAAAGCCGCCGGTGCGATTGCGTGTGGTCTGTTCGACGACGAAGTGGCCGTCGAGCATGATTGTCTGCAGGCGTGTCAGCAGGTTGTATTGGCCGTTGATGTGCGACCAGCGCATCTGCGCGCAACCAACCATTCCGTCGGTAAAGAAGTCGACGAGTTTGCGCAGGCAATCAGGCTTGGGTACGAAGTCGGCGTCGAAGATCGCGAACAGGTCGCCCTTTGCTGTCTTGTTCCCGTTCTCGAGGGCGCCGGCTTTGAAACCGGT
>DATNFX010000382.1:0-5368 GCA_035606195.1 Pyrinomonadaceae bacterium | reverse complement strand
TTAGGATTTAGAGCGGGGGCAAGCCCTCCTTCCTGACTTGTTCTATTCCGCGACGCGCTAAGGAATCATTGAATAGAACAAGTCAGGAAGGAAGGCTTGCCACCGCAGTTCACTTGTTTGTGCTCCAATTCTGCAGCAATTTCCAGCCGAACTCTTTCATCGCGTTTGATAGTTTTTCTGAGTCTTCAGGCCACCACCAGTCGTGATCAACGGGTAATGGATCACTCGCATTCAAGTAAAAGGATCTAAAACTGGACCAAGGGTAATCCTTTGCTGACGCAACCAAAGGGGCTTTAACCGGATTGGCGTGAATGTAATTAATCTTTTGCCAGATCATCCAGGAACTCCAGAGCGGAATTGCCTTGAAGCTTTCCTGCCAAAACTGACGAGTAGAACGGGTTTTGTCGAGTTTCTGTTGCGGTAATCGTTCGTCGTCCGTTACGCGGATGACTTTTCTCGCCGTAAGGCTCTTAAGTGCACCGATAAATCCCTTGATGTTGCCGTCTCTGGGGTTTGCTATCAAATGAAAATGATCGGGCATCAAAACAAACACGACAAGTTTAGCAGGCCAGTCGACCAAGAGAGCCGAACACACTTCAAAAAAAGTTAGACAGCTTAGATCTTGTTTGAAGATCGGGATACGGAAGCTAATTGTGATAAAGGATACGGTTGAAGAGACTTCTAATCAAGAGCGGGGGCAAGCCCCCTTCCTGACTTGTTCTATTCAATGATTCCTGTAGGACACAATCAGATGTGGGAATAGAACAAGTCAGGAAGGGGCTTTGCCTCAAAAGTTAGATTCCGCGCTTGGATCGGGTCAGTACAGGGAGCGGTAGCGACCTGGTTAAACCATAGCAGTCACGAATCATTAGGAAATGTCGCATACTGATCACTGACCAGGTCGCTACCGCTCCCTGTACTGACCCGATCCAAGATGATTTTCCGACTTTTGAAGCATCAGGAAGGATAGAACAAGTCAGGAAGGGGGCTTGCCCCCGCCCGTTGGAAGATCGAGCTGCTATTGCGGCTGCCAGACGTGGCCGTCAGCATACTGCACGCGTACGAGGACGATCTTCTCCGAAAAGCGATCGCGCTCTTCAAGATTTAGCGAAGTGACGCTGATTGTGCGTGTGGGTGGTGAGGTGATCCTGACTACCAGCTCTTTAGTTTTGCCTGGTCCAATCTGCTCGTCACTGGTGAACTGCTGCCGTCCGGCTTCGTTCTCCGTGCCGCGCTCGTAGAAGACGTAGTCCCAATCGATCTGAGTGATAGCGGAGGTATGATTGTTTTTGAACTTTGTCTTGTAGATGAAGTAGTACTGCGGCGGATTCTTCTCACGTTTAAGTGCGAGGTTTGCTTCGTCAGCCTTGGCCTCACGCTTTGCACGCTCGCCGCCACCGTTTGCGATGCGCCGCTCGTTGCGGGTGCGGGAACGCATCTCGTCGAAATTTTCGAGTGGACCACCGAACGGATCGCGTTCCCAGCCGATCCTGACCTTGCTCCAGCTTGATTTAACGACCTCGACACCGCTCGGCTCCTGCGCGCAGATCATTCCTGTACTCAGGAAGACCAGCAAAAGCAAGCCACGGATCCTCAGTGACGAAGACCCGTGGCTGTTGCGTTTAAAAGACATAGCGTATGCCGACAATGATACGACGATTGCCTCCGTCTGTCCCCCATTGATTGAGGAAGTTGGCGGAGGTAACTGTCGAGTCGGGAATGCCGAAGTCTCGAGAGTTGGTGAAGTTGAAGAAGTCAGCGCGGAGCTGCAAGCGTTGATTCTCACCGATCCGCGTGTTCTTCAAAATTCCGAAATCAATATTGTTGATTCCATCCGAACGCAGGATGTTGCGTCCCGCGTTGCCGACTCGCTGCTGCGCTGTAATCGTCGAGAACAACGAACGACCACCGGCTCTGAGTATCTCTTCAACACTCATCGCCGAGAGATCGAGATTCGTGTTCAGGTTCGGCCTGATCGCGTTACCAACGAGCGACGAAATGCTCGCGAGAGCGATTGCCGGATCCGAACCGTTCAACGGGGTGAAAGGCGATCCACTCTGCAGCGAGAACTGCGAGTTGAACTGCCATCCACCAAGCACCAGACCCGTCATGCCCTTTTGTTCGCGAAAGTAAGGCAGCTCGTAAACGAAGTTGCCCGCGAGACGATGTGGACGATCGAAACTCGATCGCGCGCGATCCGCCCGTCGATTGTACGAGTCCTGCGCCACAGCAATCTCACCGGACGAGACGTTGAAGATCTCCGACATCGTGTCGATGAAGGTGCTGTAGGTGTAATGCACGCCCGCGCTGAAACCACTGCTCAATCGCTTCTCGAGACTGGTTTGCAGCGAGTGATAGATCGACGAACCCGAGTTTGTGCGTAGACGCGTTGGGCCCTGGTTCGGGATCGACCGGCAGAAGTTGTTGGCCGCGTTTGCAACGGTGCAGCCAACGAGCGTCGGATTCGCGTCGACTGATTCGAACAGACCCGTGCCCTTCGTGCCCACGTATCCAACACGCAACACGAGGTCACGCGTGAATTCCCGCTGCATTTCGAAACTGAGCGAGTCGTAGACGGGCATGTGGAAGTTCTCGTCGACGATCGTTCGATTCACCGTGTTCGGGTTAAACGGTGGATTCTGAAGCGCTGAGAACGCATTCGCAATGACGTTCACGTTCTGACCCTGCAGGTTTGTCGCGGCGACTGTCGGGAACGACGAGACCGCAGCGACGAATGGGAACGAGCTCCAGATGTTGAGCAGGATGTTGGTGTAGGCGTAATCGTGCGTACGCGTATAACCGCCACGCACCACGAGCTTGTCGCCGCCTGTAAACCAACCCATCAAGCCGTCGCTGCGAGTTTGCGGATTCCAGTTGAATCCAAATCGCGGCTGGAGGTTGTTGTTGTCTCGACCCGGGATCGGCGTCAGCCTGAAGCGCGGATCGTTATTGGCTGCCGCGAGTACAGGAGCATTGAAAGCAACGAGGTCCGCGATTGGCTGGCCTGCGTTTTCGTAGCGCAGTCCGAGCGTCAACGTGAAGTTTGGTCTAACTCGCCACTCGTCCTGGCCATAGAAGAAGAAATCGTGCCAGTCGTTGTGAAGCACTTGTACCGTGCCCGGCAAGTCTTTGTTGATGTTTGCGCGCGTCGCGAGATCCTTCACGAGAAAGTCGAGCGAAGCATACTCGAGCAAGCCGCGCGTGGTTGGTTTGAAGAGTTGATGAAGCTGGTTGCGACGGACATCCACACCAAACTTCCATGCATGATTACCGTTTGCGTAAGAGATGTTGTCCTGCAGTTGATAAGTGTTTCGCACCTGATTCTGCGGCAGGTTCACACCGAGCCCAATCGCGGTTCGCGTTGGACCAGCATTGAAACCGCGAAGACCGAGTTCGACAACTTCAATCGAGGGAATCAGCTGCGAACGCGGATCGAGAGCAGCCGTTTCCGAAGCACTACGCAGGAACGCGCCGCGAACTTCGTTGATCCACTTTGGCGACAAAACACTCGTGAACTGCAGATTCACGCCCTGAGTTCGTGCCGGTACGATAGACGAGAAGCCAGGCGGCGTGATCTGTGAAGCCGCCACCCCGGGAATGCTGCCGAGTGCACCGGCATCCTGATAGAGATAACGACCGTTCAGACTGTGCTTGTCGGTGAAGCGATGATCGATGCGGATCGAGGTCTGCCAGTCGTCGTAAGTAGAAGACTGCGCGCCAGTCAACGAGCCAACCGGCACGACGAACGTTTGGCCGTTGCGCACAAACCTCACGGTCTGATTGAGCGGCGTTGCGGCCGCGGGCAGGAAGTCGAGCAGCGCGCGCACCTGCGGTAAGTCTCCTGCAGCCTGACGAATGATCTCTTTACCTGCGGCAGTCGGTGCGCCATTGAGCGCCTGGCCGATGCCGAGTTGCCGATCCCACCAGCGTTGAATCGAAAAGAAGAAGAAGGTGCGATCTTTGCCTCTGATCAAACTCGGTCCGCCTTCGCCAAAGCGCGGCAGATCAAGTGGGCCACCAATCGTTCCGCCTAGCTGGTTTTCAATCCGGAACGGCGCCTGGCGACGCGATGGATCCGTCGCGTTCGGATTGCAGAATCCGTTGGCGCCGGCCTTTTGCACGTTGCTGCACGCATTCAACGCATTGTCGTTGTGGAACCAGAAACCCGAGCCGTGATACTGATTCGTGCCGCTGCGCATGATCGCGTTGAAGACGGCGCTGGAATTGCGGCCGTATTCGGCGCTGAACTGGTTGGTGACGAGTCTCACTTCCTGAATTGCGTCGGGATTGTTCAGCGGGATCGTCGAGCCGGCGACGCCGAAGTTGTTGTTATCCTGACCATCGATCATGAAGTTGTTGGAACGCGTGCGGCCGCCGTTTGACGAGAAGTTCGTGCCACCGGCAAACGCGCTCTGACCGGAATTCAACTGGCTCACACCAGGAGCCGAGAGCGCGATGTTGTAGACGCTGCGTGTGGTCGCCAGCGGCAGTTCCGACAGGCGCTTCTCGTCGAAGCGCGTGCCTACTTCGGCAGTCGACGTATTCAACATCGACGCGTTTTCGACGACGTTCACAACCTCCTGTACGGCTCCGGGTTTCATCGTGACGTCGACTACGGCGTTCTGATTCAGAGCGAGTGTAATTCCCGACTGCTGATGCTTCGCGAATCCAGTGCTCTCAACCGTGATCTCATATGCGCCAACAGGGACACTCGCGAAGTGATAGCGACCATCGCCATTGGTTTGAGCGGTTCGTGACTCGTTGGTTTGGATGTTGCGCATCGTCACGGTTGCGCCGGTGATGACAGCCTGTTTTTCATCTCTGACCTCGCCCGAGATCGAACCTGATGTTTGAGCTAAGGCGGGACAAAGACAAACGAGCAACGCTGTCATTAGCGTTATCAGTCTCATTGCTTTTCTCATAGCATTCTCCCTTCGAAACGACTGACGGCCTGTCGTTCTTGTTTGTGGATTGGTGACGGCCCAGGGTGAACGCAGATGAAGTTTTGTACTAAAGTGCAAAACTTTGTAGACGAGTTGGGTCGTGAATGATCGAAAGCAATGAGTATTCCAAGCGTAGGGGAAATAGTTAAAGTGAGATACTGAGTGACTTAACGATTTGAGGTGTGGTCCAGGCGGGCTGAAATTCTATAGACGATTCAAATTCGTAAAAAGGTAGGGACAGGATTTCAAGATTGTCAGGATTTACAAGATGTGTAATCACCTCCTGTAAATCCTGCAAATCTTGTTAATTCTGTCTACTATTACGGTGCTGACGCGAACGCTACGTCGGTGATCAAAACACCACCTTGAAGTCGCTCGTTGAAATTGAACTGCACCGATCTGACGGCATTCAGGTTAACACCTCC